>DATDAP010000492.1:0-2802 GCA_036525335.1 Microlunatus sp.
TCGGACGCGACGGTGACCCAGAGGTCACTCGAACTGACGTTCACCACCCGGTCCCCGGTCACCGCCCGGCCGACCTGGCCGCCGACCGTGGCTACGCCGGGCAGAGCCGAGAGCAGGCTGCCCACCTCCGTCGTCTTCTCGGTCATCCACTGGTTCGAGGCGCCGGACTGTCCCTGCAGCCGCACGAGCACGTTCCGGTCGGCGAAGACCGGTAGCACGGCGGTGCCCAGCAGCGGCACCACAGCCGCGGCCCCGATGCCGACCAGGGCCAATCCGGCTGCCACCAGCACGGCAGGTTGCAGCCGACCCGAGAACCACTGCAGGCCTGCCCCGTAGCGGCTGGCCAGACGTTTCGACCAGGCCGGCCTCGGGGCCGAGCCGGGCACCCATGTGGCGAAAAGCAGATGAGTGAGCGCGGGCGCCACCGTCAGAGCGACCAACATGGCCGCGGCCAGGGCGACGGCGTAGGCGGTGACCAGAGGCGAAAAGAAGGCGCCGGGGCGGCCTTCCAGGACCGCTACAGGCACAACCGCCAAGAGTGCGACCAGCGTCGCGTAGACCAACGGGCGGCGGGCCTCCACCGACGCCTGCACGATGACTGCAGACACGTCTCGGCGACTACCTGCGGCTGTGCCGTTCGGTGGCATTCCGTCGGGTCCCCGTTGGGCTGGGGTCGGCACCACCAAGGGGCGCATCACCCGATCGGTGGAGACCACGGCTTCATCGACGACGATGGCCGCCGCGGCCGCAGTTCCAGCGAACACCAAAGCGTTCAGCCCCTGACCCAGTAGCTGCATCACCACGCCGGCCGTGGCCAAGGCCACCGGCACGGTGACCACGGCTATCGCCACGGCCCGCCACTGCAGCCACATCGCCAGCAGGCCGACCAGCAACAGGATGCCGCCCACGAGGACAGCCAAACCGGCGTTGTCCAGCGCCTCCTGCACGTAGTCGGAGGGGCGGAACAACGTGGTGTCGGTCGTGATCCCAGTCAGCCCGGGCCGGAGGGTTTCCAGCGCTTCCTCGACGTCCGCGGTCACCTCCGGCGTACTGATGCCGGGAAACTTCTCAACGACCAGAATCAGCCCGGGTATCCCACCTACCACCGCGTCGCCGATCAGCGGCTGGTGGTCGACCTTGATGTCGGCGATATCACCGAGCTGGAGATCGGCGCCGTCGACCGGAACTCTGGACAACTCGGCCGGATCAGCGATCTTCTCCAGCAGGTGGCGCACCTGCAGACGCTGTTGGGGAGTCTCGATGAAGCCGCCCGTCCCGGGAGTGGACGCCTCGAGGAAGGTCAGCGGAGACGCGACCTGCGCGTTGCCGGCGGTGTTGATCACCTGACTGAGGGTCACCTTGCGGTCGCGGAGTCGCTCCGGATCGACTTGCACCTGCAACTGCTGATCCCGCATGCCCCAGACCGATATGTTGGCGACGCCGGGCACCCCCATCAGGCGTGGCCGTACCGTCCACCGGGCGATCACCGACTGCTCTATGGGGGTCAGCTCGGTCGAGGAGAGTCCGATCATCAAGACCCGGTTGGAAGAGGACAGCGGCTGGAGCAGGGTCGGCGGCTTGGAGACGTTCGGCAGGGCGTGGGCCTGGGTGAGCCGCTCCTGCACCAGTTGCCGGGCCTGATAGACGTCCGAGCCGGGCTCGAAGACCAGCACGATCGAGGACAAACCCGGCACCGACTCCGACCGGATCACCGCGACGCCCTGCACCCCGTTGAGCAGGTCGGCCTCGAGAGGGACCGTGATCAACTGCTCGACCTCTTCGGCCGACAGCCCGAGGGCCTCCGTTTGGATCTCGGCGTACGGAGGTGTGAACTCTGGAAGCACATCCACCGGAGTCCCTCGGAGCTGCACGATGCCGACCGCGAGGATGCCGAGGGCAGCGGCCAGGATCAACAGCCGAAGACGAATCACGCCACAGAAGAAAGCCGTCATCTGAGCACCTCATCCACGCTCTACACGAGAACCGGTGCGGTGGTTTTCGTCCCCCTCCGCTTGTCAATTCCCAAAAAGACTTCATCGCTCTCTCAGGGAATTGTCAAGGCTCATCTGCCTATCTTGTTCCACCTGTGACTGGTATCAATTGATTGTCGACAAGCATGATGAGGCGGCCGGGATTTCCGGCGGCGCCTTTTCTCTTCATGTTGATCCTGGTCCGGTCGGGCGTGTTCGCGACGCTGGGGCCAGTCCCGATTTACGCTGTAAGGCATGGCGATCAGCAAGGGTGACAAGGTGTCCTGGAACACCCCGCAGGGCAGGACCCACGGCAAGGCGGTCGAGAAGCGGGTGAAGAAGTTCACCTTCGCGGATCAGAAGTTCAAGGCCTCCGACGACGAGCCGTACTGGATCGTCAAGTCCGACACGACCGGCGCCAAGGCCGCCCACAAGGAGTCCTCGCTCGACAAAGCCTGAGACAAACCTGACTCCGCGGGTGCTGCATCACCCGCGGAGTGCGAAAGTTCTCAGGATCTACTCGAATCGGGCGGGGTCGCCGGCGCCGACCCGGACGACCTCGGGAGCGCCGGAGGAGAAGTCGACCACCGTGGTCGGCACCTCGCCGCAGTCGCCCGAGTCCAGCACCGCGTCCAGCACGTGATCGAGACGCTCCTTGATCTCCCAGCCCTGGGTCAGCGCTTCCTCGTCACCGGGCAGCAGCAGCGTGCTGGAGAGCAGGGGCTCGCCCATCGCCTCGACCAGGGCGTGGGTCGTCCCGTGGTCCGGGATGCGTACACCGACGGTGCGCTTCTTCGGGTGCAGCATCCGCCGCGGCACCTCCCGGGTGGCC
>DATDAP010000493.1:0-14115 GCA_036525335.1 Microlunatus sp.
GGTCTGGACGGGTTGCGGGTGGTGGACGCCTCGGTGATGCCGCGGATCACCCGCGGCCACACCCACGCGCCCACCGTCATGATCGCCGAACGCGCCGCCGACCTGATCCGAGCGCAACCACAAGCGCAACCAGACCCAGCCGACACCGCCTGACCCGTTGACTGGGAAGCCGGGCCGTTGACAAGAGTGCCAGTGTCCACTTCCGCGCCGTGACAGGGTTTGTCGGTGGCAGTTGGTCAGGTGCGTGACGCCGACGTCGTGATCGTCGGCGGTGGGCAGGCGGCGTTGGCGGCTGGCTACTACCTGCAGCGGGCCAACCGCGACCGTTCAAGCGTGGGTGCGGCTCCGCTCAGGTTCGTGCTGATGGATCAGCGTCCGACCGCGGGTGGGGCATGGAGTGATGGGTGGGAGTCGTTGCGGCTGTTCTCGCCTGCTGCCTACGGCTCCCTGCCCGGCTGGCCGATGCCGCCGGAGAAGGGCAGCAGCGAAACCCCCTCGGCCGAGCACGTCCGCCGGTACCTCGAGGACTACGAGCAGCGCTACCAGCTGCCCGTCCAGCGGCCGGTCACCGTCACCGGCGTCGAGCGCAATCCCGAGAGCTACGGATTTCGGGTCGCCACCGACCAGGGTTCCTGGTCAGCCCGGTCGGTCATCAGCGCCACCGGGACCTGGGCCCGTCCGTTCTGGCCGCGGTACCCGGGCATGACGACCTTCCGAGGGCGCCAACTGCACACCCAGCACTACCGCCGAGCGGACGACTTCGAAAAGGCGCGGGTCCTGGTCGTCGGTGGTGGGAACTCGGCGGCGCAGATCACCGCCGACCTCGCTCGTCGCCAGGACGGCACCGTCACCTGGGTGACGCTGCGGCCACCCCGGTACCTCCCCGACGATATTGACGGCCGGGCCCTGTTCGACATCGCCACCCGGGCTGTGCGTAGCGCGAACCCTGCCCAGCAAGGTGTGGGCAGCCTCGGCGACATCGTGGCCGTCCCGACAGTTCGCGAGGCACGGGATCGGGGCCTTCTCAACGCCCAGCCCATGTTCGACCGTCTCACCCCGACCGGTGTCGCCTGGGACGACCCGCATCGACAGGTCACCGTCGATGTGATCCTTTGGTGCACCGGATTCCGACCGGACCTCGCCCACCTCACCGGCATGGGCCTGGCCCGGCACCATGGTCATCCGGTCACCGACGCTGATCTTCCCACCCGCTCAGCCGACCATCGCGGCTTGTTCTTCCTGGGCTACGGCGACTGGTGCGGTCCGGCGTCGGCAACACTGATCGGCGTCGGCCCGGCAGCCCGGGCCACGGTGTCAGTGCTCCTCGCCGAGCTCGGTGACTCTGCGGGTGTTCGCGCTGAGCCGGCCGCGCAGATATCGGTGTCTCGTCGCCCACACCAACCGTCGAGGCCACCGCATCGGTATCCGCGGTCGACGGCAGCAGGATGCCCGTCAGGCGGGGGACAGTGATCGGGCCATCGCGGCCAACGTGGTGGGGGCGACCCGGTAGTACGCCCATTTGCCGCGTTGCTCGCGGGTGATCAGTCCGGCGTCGACGAGCAGCTTCATGTGGTGCGACACGGTGGGCTGGGACAGCTGGACCGGTGCGATGAGGTCACAGACGCAGGCTTCGCCGCCGTCGGCGGCGGCGATCAGGGACACCAGTTTGACCCGAGTCGGGTCGGCGAGCGCCTTGAACAGGTGAGCCAGCCGAGCGGCGGTGTCGTCGTCGAGGACCCCACCGGTCACCGGTGCGCAGCAGGCGGTCAGGTCGGACGCGAGCAGCGGCAAAGTGGTGACTGACATGGATCTAGTCTGCCACACCCATTGACATTCGTCGATGGACGGCTAAAGTACGTATCGAGAATCTTCAATCTGACTAGGAGTAGGTGATGACTGATCTTCCGGTGGTGGTGATCGGCGCTGGGCCTCAGGGTCTGGCGGCTGCGGCACAGCTGCGTGAGCGTGGTGTGAAGTCGGTGGTGCTGGAGGCGGGTGACAGCCCGGCGGCCGCGGTGGCGCAATGGGCTCATGTGCGGCTGTTCTCGCCGTGGCCCGAGCTGGTGGACCCGGCGGCGGGACGGCTCCTGGCGCCGATCGGCTGGCAAGCCCCGACGCAGGGGTACCCGACGGGCGGGGAGTGGATCGAGCGGTACCTCGCCCCGTTGGCCGCCGCGCTGGGTGACGTGGTCCGCTACGGCGTCCGGGTGACCGGTGTGTCGCGGACGGGCCGGGACCGGCTGGTCAGCTCGGGCCGCGACGAGCAGCCGTTCGTGGTCCACGTGGTCGACCCGGATGGGCAGGAGTCGCGGCTGCAGGCCCGCGCCGTGGTGGACGCCTCGGGGACGTGGCGGCAGCCGGGCCCGGCCGGGGCGGATGGGCTGCCGGCGACCGGGGAGCGCGCGGCCGCCGTGGACGGGCTGGTGACGTACCTGCCGCCGACGACCGATCAGCTGGCGGCGGCTGCGGGTCGGCATCTGGTGGTGGTGGGCAGCGGCCATTCGGCGATGACCGCGATCATCGACCTGGCCGAGACGGTCCGGCGTGAGCCGGGCAGCCGGCTGACCTGGGTGCTGCGCCGCGGACTGAGCGGCGACACTTTCGGTGGCGGTGTCTCCGATGAGCTGCCCCAGCGCGGTGCCCTCGGCCTGCGGGCCCGGGCTGCTGTCGAAGAAGGGCTGGTCGAGCTGGTCACCGGCTTCCGCGTCGAGGCAGTCGAGCGCCGTGACGGTGGTGTGGTGCTGGTGGCTGAGGACGGCCGTGCCCTGGACCCGGCTGATCGGGTGGTGGTGTTGACCGGGTTCCGGCCGGACCTGTCGTTTCTGTCCGAGATTCGGCTCGACTTGGATCCGGTGCTGCAGGCGCCGCGGCTGTTGGCGGCCGAGATCGACCCCAACCTGCACTCCTGCGGCAGTGTCAGCCCGCACGGGGCGGCGGAGCTGGCGCAACCGGAGGCAGGCTTCTACCTGGTCGGGATGAAGTCCTACGGGCGGGCACCGACGTTCCTGGCGATGACCGGCTACGAGCAGGTCCGCAGCGTGGCCGCCGAGCTCGCGGGTGATCATGAGGGCGCGGCCCGGGTCGAGCTGACCCTGCCCGACACCGGCGTGTGTGGCGGCTCGGGCCTGTTCGACGATCCCGATCCGACGTCGTCGGGTGGCTGCTGCGGCCCAGCCTCGACGACGACGTCTGTGACCGTCGGTCCGCAGCTGGTCACGATCGGCGCCGCGCCTCGGTCGGAGTGAGCGAGGGCGACGGTCGGCTCACCGTCGCCGCCCGGCCCGATGCCGACCGGGTCGGGCTGCGACGGATCCTGGCCGTCCTGTGTGTGACGCAGGTGACCAGCTGGGGAATCTTGTATTACGCGTTCCCGGTGCTGTCCGGGCGGATCAGCGCGGCGACCGGCTGGTCCGCGCCGACGTTGACGGCGGCGTTCTCGGCCGGCCTGGTTGTCTCGGCGGTGGCCGGGATGGCGGTTGGTCGATGGATCGATCGGCACGGCCCACGCGCAGTGATGACGCTCGGGTCGGTGGTGGCGGTGCTGGCCGTGGTGGCCATTGCACTCGCGCCGACCCTGCCGGTCTTCGTGGGGGCGTGGCTGGTCGCCGGTGTGGCCATGGCCGGGGTGTTGTATCCGCCGGCGTTCGCGGCGTTGACCCGCTGGTACGGGCCGCGAGCTGTCGGCGCCCTGACGGTTCTCACGTTGGCCGGCGGCTTCGCCAGCACGATATTCGCCCCGATCACCGCCGCCCTGGCCGAGCGGCTGGACTGGCGGGGCGTCTATCTGGTTCTGGCTGCCATCCTCGCGGTGGTCACCATCCCCGCTCACGCGTTCGGGCTCCGTCGACCCTGGCCGCACGTCGCGGACACCGCACCGGCCGGGCAGCGCCCTGCGCATATCGTCACGAGTCGCGCGTTCGTCGCGTTGGCGGCCGCACTGGCCCTGGCGGCGTGCGCTTCCCACGCGGCGGTCGTCAACCTCGTCCCGCTGCTCACCGAACGCGGCATCGGCATCGGCGTTGCCGCGGTCATCCTTGGTCTGGGGGGAGCCGGGCAGGTGCTCGGCCGGCTCGGCTACGGACCGCTGCACCGCCACCTGGGTGTCCGGTCCCGCACCACGGCCGTGCTGCTGGGGGTGGCCGTCTCCACGGGCTTGATCGCGGTTGTGACCGGGCTTGCGGGCTTGGTCGCGGCGGTGGTCTTCGCCGGTGTCGTGCGCGGGCTGCTCACGTTGGTGCAGGCGACCGCGGTCAGCGAGCGGTGGGGGATCGCTCACTACGGCCGGCTCACCGGTGTGCTGACGGCACCGGCCACGATGACCGCCGCTCTGGCGCCGTGGATCGGGGCCGCTCTGGCCGCCGGCCTCGGCGGGTACGCCGCGATGTTCTGGGTGATGGGTGGGGTGGCGTTGGTCGCTGCCGCAGCTAGCGTGTGGTCGGTTCCGACCGCGATTCGATCCTGAGGCGGCGGGCCGGTTCAGCGGCGTCGGGTGAGGTCCTCGATCAACGTCTGTACTTTGTTGGCGAGGAAGTCGCGCAGCGGCCGGAGGCCGGCGACGTCCCACCGTTCCGGTTCGGGCAGGGTCCAGGTCTGCAGCTGCGCTCCATCGGCCACGACGATGCCGAGGCCGGGCTTCACCGCCACGACGGCATCGGCCTGCTCGATCAGTTCGGCGGTGAGCTGGGTGGGCACCTGGTCGGACCGGTCGATGCCGATCTCGGCCAGCGAGGCCAGCATCACCTCGTCGACCACCGGATCGGGATTCGTGCCGGCCGACAGCACCCTCATCCGGCCGGCGGCCCGAGACGCGGCCAGCCCGGCGGCCAGCTGCGACCGACCGACATTGTGCTCACAGACGAACAGCACCGTCGGCACGCGAGCGGGCTGATCGCCGGGCGCGGGGCCGGTGGCGCGGACCCAGGTCTGCGCGGCGACCTGCACCGCATCCCACGGTGACCCGAGCGGCGGGGTGGAGGAGAGGTCGAGGTCGGCCATGGAGTCGACGGTCATGCCGTGGAACAGCGCCGTCGCGTAGATGTCGACCCGCTTGGCGGTCTCGGTGCCGCGGTGACCGACCAACTGGGTGCCGAGCAGCTGCCCGGTTGTCCGGTCGCCGGTGACCCGGATCGTGATCGGCTGCGCGCCGGGATAGTAGGCCTTGTGGTCGTCGGCCACCGCCGACACCGTCACCGGGTCCCGGCCGAGGGTGACTGCCTCGTGGTCGCGGATCCCGGTGCGCGCGGCGACCAGGTCGAAGACCTTCACCACCTGCGTGCCGAGGCTGCCGGCGAAGCGGGCGCGGCCGCCGATCGCGTTCTCCCCGGCCACCCGTCCCTGCTTGTGGGCGGTGGTGCCCAACGGCACATAGGTGGTGCCGAGCTGCCGGTGGTGGGTGACGACGCAGTCGCCGGCCGCCCACACCTGCGGCAGCCCTGTCGCCATCGTCTGGTCGACCAGGACCGCGCCGCGAGGTCCCGTGCCGGCGCCGGCAGCGACCAGCAGCTCGGTGTCGGGGCGGACACCGACGACGACCAGGACCAGATCAACCTGCCAGGCGACCTGCTCGCCGGCAGGGTCGACACCCTCGACCCGCAGCCGCGGGCCGTCGCCGGGACCAGCCTCGATCCGCTGCACGACGGTGGAGGTGTGGACGGTGACGCCGCACCGGGTGAGCTCGGCGTGCACGAGTGCGCCGAGCTCGGGGTCGACCGTGGGCAGCACCTCCGCCAGCATCTCGACCTGGGTGACCGCAATGCCCCGGCCGGTCAGGGCCTCCGCCATCTCCAAACCTACGTAGCCGGCGCCGACGATCAGGGCCGACCGCGGCGGCTGGTCGGTGAGGCTGCGGTCCAGGGTCAAGGTGTCGCCCATGGTGTGGATGACATGCACCCCGTCGGCCGTGCCCAGGTGCTGCAGCCCGTCGATCGGGGGCAACACCGGCACCGCACCGGTGCCGACCACCAGGGCTTCATAGTCCAGCAGGCTGTCCGCACCGCCGTCATCCTGAACGCGTACCTGCCGGCTCGCCGTATCGATCGCCACGGCGCGGGTGTCAAGCATCAGCCGCAGGCCGGTCGCCTCCAGGTCGGCGAGACTGCGGTGCGCGAGCTGGCTCCAGTGCCGGACCTCACCGGAGATGTAGTACGGGATGCCGCAGATGGAGAAGTTCGGAAACGCGTCAGCCACCACCACAGTCACCGCGACCGACGCATCCAGCTCCCGGATCCTCAAAGCAGCCGAGATACCGGCATCGCTGCCGCCGATGACCACGACGTGCATGACAAGACCTCCACAGCAGACAGATGGGTCGAAAAGGGGTTTGACCCCAGTGTTCGTGGACACCGCACGCACGTCTCGGCGGTCGATAGGTATCGCTGGCCATCCGGGTAAATGCCCGCCGCTGGGCTGCCTGGTGAACCGGTCTTGCCCAGTGCTGGGGTTAGCGGAGCGGTCGGGCGGGGATGTCGAGCTGCTGGATGAGGTTGCGGACACGGCGTTCGATGTCGTCTCGGATCGGCCGCACATCGGCCGCGGTGAGGCCGGCGGGGTCGGCGAGGTCGTCCCAGGACTCGTAGCGCTTCCCGGGGAAGATCGGGCACGCGTCGCCGCAGCCCATGGCATGACCACGTCGGCGGCGCGGACCGTCTCGTCGGTCCACGGCTTCGGGAACTCCCCGGAGATGTCGATGCCGCGTTCGGCCATCGCCTGGATCGCCGACCGGTTGACCTCATGCCCGGGTTCGGAGCCACCGGACCAGGCCACAGCCTGGTCACCCACCAAGGCCTGGAAGAAGCCGAGGGCCATCTGGGACCGGCCGGCGTTGTGGGTGCAGAGGAACAGCACCGTCGGCTTGCCGTCGTCGTGCAGGCCCTCGACTTTGGCCAGGGCGGTGAGCCGCTGCCGGCCGAAACGTTCGGCCATCAACGGCAGGAACTTGGTGATGGTGGCTCTCTCCGCGAGCTGGTCGTAGGAGGAGTTCAGGAACCGTTCGATCGTCTCGGTGCCGTAGATGCCGCGGAAGTCGTCAGCGAGCCGGGCGGCGGCCGTCCGGAGAGCGACCTGGGTGTCGATGCTGTGGGTGGTCCAGGTGGGTGTGGTCATGATGCCTTCCGGTCAGCGTCGTAGACGGCGGTGAGGTGGCGGACGCGGCGGTCGATGTCGGTGTAGGCGGCCTCGAACGCGGTGTCGGTGTCGACTCGCACCGGGTCGGGAACGGACCAGTGCAGCCGGGACAGGTCCGGGTCGAGCTCCTCGTGGGCGTTGTCGCAGACCGCGACGACCAGGTCGCCGTCGTGGAGCTGGTCGGCAACGGGCCTGGGTCGGTCGGCGCCGAGCCGAAGCCCGTGCCGGTGCGCGGCGGCGATGGCGCGGGGGTGGATGCGGGGGCCGGGATGGGTGCCGGCCGATGTCGCGGGGATGGGGCTCAGCTGGTTCCAGGTGGCGGCGGCCAGCTGGGATCGTGCCGAGTTCGCCGTGCACACGAAGATCACCCGGGGCGCCGGCGCAAGGCTGGTCGCACTGGTGGCGGCCACCAGGACCAGGGGATGGTCGGTACGCAATTGCACGTAGCTGCGGCGCCGGTCACCTTCGGAGCGGACCCGACGCACCACACCGGCGTTGTCCAGGATGCGCAGATGATGGGCGAGCAGGTTGCTGCCCAGCCCGACGCGGGCGCCGAGCTCGCTGGGTGAGGCGTCGCCGAGCAGGAGCTGATCCACCATGGCCATCCGCACCGGCTCGGCCAGCGCGGCCAGGATCCGTGCCCGCTCATCATCCACCAGGTGAGTCAACTTGCCTCCAAAGCTGTTGAGGCAAGTATGGTGGAGCCATGTCGGAAGTCAAGTCGGTCCCGGTGCCGCTGTCGCGGAAGCTGGTCGCCGAAGCCCTGGGCACGGCGCTGCTGGTGACGGTCGTGGTCGGGTCCGGGATCGCGGCTGCGGCTCTGTCGCCGAACGACGTCGGCCTGCAGCTGCTGGAGAACAGCACCGCGACCGTGTTCGGGCTGGCGGTGCTGATCTTGGTGTTCGGGCCGATCTCGGGTGCGCACTTCAACCCGGTCGTGTCCGGCGTGGACTGGCTGCTCACCCGCCGCACCGGCGGCGGGCTGACGGGTCGGGAGGTCATTGCCTACACCGGTGCGCAGATCGTCGGTGGGATCGTCGGCGCGGTCTTGGCCAACATCATGTTCGACCTCGCACCGGTCCAGGTTTCGACCAAGGATCGCCTGTCGGTCGGGCACGGGGTCGGTGAGGTCGTGGCCACCGCGGGGCTGGTGCTGTTGATCTTCGCCCTGGCGCGGACCGGGCGGGCGTTGCTGTCCGCGGCCGCGATCGGCGCCTACATCGGCTCGGCCTACTGGTTCACCAGCTCCACCTCCTTCGCCAACCCCGCGGTGACGATCGGCCGGATGTTCTCCGACACCTTCGCCGGCATCGCCCCCGCCTCCGCGCCGGTGTTCATCGCCGCCCAGCTCGTCGGCGGGCTGGTTGGCCTCGGCCTGGTCCGCTACCTGTTCCCTGACGCCGCGGCCACCGCCGCCCAGGCCGTCATCCCGCACCCCACCACCACCGTCACCGAAAGAGGCTGAACCGCCATGTCGAAGCCCAGCGTCCTGTTCGTCTGCGTCCACAACGCCGGCCGGTCCCAGATGGCGGCCGCGTTCCTCACCCGCCTGTCCCACGGTCAGGTCGAGGTGCGCTCAGCCGGCTCCGAGCCGGCCGAGCAGGTCAACCCGGCCGCCGTCCAGGCGATGGCCGAGGTCGGCATCGACATCGCCGCCGAGACCCCGAAGATCCTCACCGACGCTGCCGTCCGCGAGTCCGATGTGGTGATCACCATGGGCTGCGGCGACACCTGCCCCTTCTACCCCGGTAAGCGGTACGAGGACTGGGTGCTCGACGACCCTGCCGGCAAGGGCGTGGCCTCGGTCCGCCCGATCCGCGACGACATCCGCGGACGGGTCGAGTCACTGATCGGCGAACTGCTGCCCGCCGCCCACAGCTGAGCCGGGAGACAATGACCCGATGAGTGATCAGCGTCCGCGGGTGCTGTTCGTCTGCGTCAAGAACGGCGGCAAGTCGCAGATGGCCGCCGGCCTGATGAGACTGCGAGCCGGCGACCAGGTCGACGTCCACTCGGCCGGCACCCTACCCGGCACCAAGATCAACGAGCTGTCCGCCGCCGCACTGGCCGAGGCCGGTGTCGACATCACCGGCGAGCAGCCGAAGCCGGTCACCGAGGACGCTGTGCGGGCCGCGGACCTGGTCGTGACCCTGGGCCAGGAGGCACACGTAGAGCCGGTCGCCGGCACCCGGTTCGAGAACTGGGACACCGACGAGCCCTCGCAGCACGGCATCGAAGGAATGGACCGAATGCGGCAGGTCCGCGATGACATCGACCGCCGCGTCCAAGACCTCCTCACCAGACTGTCACCCCACGCGCCGCGCTGACCGCGCAGCGTAGGGCACCAACTTCAGACCCACCGAGATCCCACCCGCACTCTGGTGGGAACCTCACGCAGCCGGCTGTCGTCGTCTCATGGCCCCTACTGCGGCGACTGGGGTCGGCCGCAGGGTTGAGGCCCAGCGCCCCGGAGCATGACCGCCCCCCAGACCTACCCGAGGCGCAACTGCCGGCGATGATGCTCGTAATGCTCGGTGCCGTAGTGGTACAAGTCGCGCACGCTCATCATGGGCTGGAAGTACGGATCCCAAGCCGTGGGGAAGTGCATCGTCAACGCCAAGGTCTCAGCACTTTCACGATCGAGCCGGCGCCGCAGTGCCAGCAGTGTCCGCTCCATCAGCCTGACCGTGGCGGCGGGCGGAACGATCTGACCGCCAACCCACGAGCCCAGATAGTTGACCACATGGAAAGGCCTGTGGCCCGCGTTCAACACGGCAGCGAACCGTCTGCTCCACCCCAGACAGCCGAGGAGGTGCACCAGCGGCATCAACGTACGCACAATCAGGTAGCCGAACACCATGTGATAGAGCAGCTGACGGTTCGTCCACCGGGTTCCGCTACTTCCACGCCTCAGGTCGGATGGATCAGCGCCTCCCACCAACTCAGCGAAGTCAGCCTGCACGCGACACATCTCGGCGTCGATCTCGCCACGTTCCATCTCGCCGCCTCCAGCTCTGACCGTACCGCTGCCCGCCCCGCACGCAGGTGTTTCCCCGTCTGCGCGGCGGCCCCCACGTTCCCTCAACTGCTTCGACGAGATCACCGCCCGTACGTCAGCGCGAAGCGCGGCAGCCCAGAGCGAAAGCGCACCCGCCCGCGCACGACCCGACTCAGGGGTGGCATCCAGGACCCGGGTTACTGTCGCCGTATGACTGATGCGCTGGAGGACCAGGTCCCGTACCCGAGCGCGGTGCCCGACGGCACCCTTGACCGACCCCGCCCGTCCCACCGCCCCGAGCACAGCGGCGTCCAGCTCGCCACTCTCACCGTCGATCATTGGCCGCAGATCGAAGCCATCTACGCCGCCGGCATCGCGACAGGTCACGCCACCTTCGAGACCGCCCCCCCAAGCTGGGAGACCTTCGACGCCGCGAAGCTGCCCGAGCAGCGAATCGTTGCCCTCAACTGCTTCGGGCGAGTGCTGGGGTGGGCCGTCGATGACATCCGGGCTGCGTAGGGGCGAGGTGGCGGCCGCGGCGGGGGTGAACTTGGAGACGTCGGACACGAGAGGCTGTGGAGGGGGTCCAGGAACCCGCGTGACCCGCTCGAGGCGGGCATCGGCTGTATCCCTCGGAGACGGTCACGGTGCTGCGGGTGATCAAGGCTACGCAGCGGCTGGGCTTCACCCTCGAGGAGGTGGGCGGCCTGCTCGATGCTGGCCGTCATCATCACCGTGGACCGGACGCGAGTCTGGCGGTGGGCGCCCGCCAGAAGCTGGCCGAGGTCGAGGCGAAGATCGCTGACCTGCAGGTCATCGCCGACACGCTGCGCGCGGCGGTCGACGCCGGCTGCGACGACTTGATCAGCTGCGCAGGAAACAGCTGCTGCCCGATCCCGTTCGCCACCATCGTGGAAGGGCCACCCCGATGAGCACCAGCCCGACCATCAACTCTGACCGAACCCGGCGTCGGCTGCCTGCGGCCCTGGCTGCTCTGGCCGCCGTCGCCTGCGTCGCGTGTTGCGCGTTGGCGCTGCTGCTCGCCGCCGGTGCGGTGTCAGGGGTGGGGTGGGCCATCACCGGACGGTGGCTGCCGGCAATCGCGGTGTTGCTGATCGCCTCCGCCGGGGTGCTGTGGTGGTCAGCCCGGCGTCACCGACATCAGGGCGGCTGCGCCGGCGGGGAGGGCTGCTCGTGCGGTCAAACGTGAATCCGGGTCAGCCTCAACAACTTAGGCTGCTCGAATGACGGTGCCGAAGTCGATCGCCTTGTTCGTGCTCGCCGCGATCGCCGAGATCGGCGGTGCGTGGCTGATCTGGCAAGGGGTGCGCGAACACAAGGGCATGGTCTGGATCGGTGCCGGGGTGATCGCCCTGGGTCTGTATGGGTTCGTGGCCACGTTGCAACCGGACGCGCACTTCGGCCGGATCCTCGCCGCCTATGGGGGCGTGTTCGTCGCCGGCTCACTGATCTGGGGCATGGTCGCCGACGGGTTCCGACCCGACCGGTGGGACATCACCGGCGCCCTCATCTGCCTGGTCGGGGTGGCCATCATCATGTATGCACCCAGGTCCGCGTCCTGACGACTGCTCCCAATCCCCAGAATCATAGGGTTGCCGCCCACCAGGGGATTCACCCCTGTCGTAGCGGATCGGTGTGGGCCAGACGGTAGGCCGGTGCCGGTTTCATTGATGTTGCCCCCGAATGTGATCCGGTCGACGACAGCGGCGCCGAATCGGTGTCATATGGCCTATCGGACTCCAGCACGAGAGCTTTGGACGGAGTATTTCGGCCCCAGGTGATCAGTGGCTGGCGTGGCTTGTGATGTCTTCGTTGGATTGGTGGTCGAGCGCGCCGAGGATCCATTGATCGCTGGGGATGCCGGTGGTGCCGGAGGGTGTGCGGTAGAGGCGGCACTGCATCCCGTAGGGACTGGTCAACGGGTCCTGAGCTTCGTTGTGTTGGTGGTCGGTGGCGTCAGGGTCGATGTCGTGGCCGTTGATCCGGACCGAGGGTGAGCCGAGGAAGTGGTGGGTTTGTGCGTCGTCGCCGTTGTCGATGCGGATCAGGGTCACCTCGGCGGTGATGCCGTGTGTGTGGAGGAGGTCGTGCAGGTGCGGCAGGAACGCCTCGTGGTGCGGGCAGCCGTCGAAGTAGAGCACCTCGATCGTGGGGGGGTTGGTCGAGGATGGTGATGTCGCAGATCAGGCCGTCACGCAGGGTCAGCCGACATCCGTGGCGGGCGGGAAGTCGTCGGGGTCGGGCTGCTGCAGGGCGGCGAGCTGGATGGTGACGCCGGCGGCCAGGAGGCCTTCGTAGTGGTCGCCGGCCTGGTCGCGGTTGATGCACTCGTGGTCTCCGCCGGGATGTTCCCCGCCCCAGCGGACATCGTGGGTGAGCAGAGCGGTGAACGCATCTCGGGTGCCGGTGGCCAGAGCCTGGGTCAGCGCTGTGTCGAGCTGGCCGGTGGCGTCCACGGGTGCAGTCATCAGGCTCCTCTGCTGGGTTGAGACTGGCACCAGTATCTGCCCGGGAGAGAGGTGCCGATCCTGTTGGACGCCAACGCCGCCCGCGGGCGTCACGACGGATCGCCTCGAACAACTCCACGCGCGTCGACCCCATCCGGGCCCCCTCCAACGACGTGAGTCAATCTTCACGCCAGACGCCGCCGAGCCGGGCCATTACCCCTCCGGCGCCGCCCCGCGTGTCATCGAAGTGGGGCCAAACTAGACCGTCACACCAGCACCCGAACCAACAAGGTGGGGCCAGAATTCTCGTCACAATGGGGCCCACAAGCCTGTCAGGATCACTTGAGCGCCTGCGGCTCAGTCACTGTTGCAGAGTTCCCTTCTGACCGTCGAGAAACCTGTCCAAATGTAAAAGGGCTTTTGCTGCGCTGGGGTGCTGGGGTGCTGGGGTGGGTCGACTGTCGGCGTGACCCGCCGTGAGCCTGATCTGAGCCGTTTGGCTGAGGTTCTACGGTCGCGGCGGGCGGGGGCGGGGTGGACGTTGGAGGAGTTGGCGCACCGTAGTGGGCTGACGCGTCAGACCCTGATGAACATCGAGCATGGCCGGGTCGAGGGCGAGCTCCGTACGTGGATGAAGCTGTCTCAAGCGTTCGGTGTGGGGCTCGATGACCTGCTCGCCGCGGCGTGGGTGGACGGCGACGAATAGCCGGCCGGCGCCGATGGTGGGCGTGCCCATGCCGCGGTGGCCCGACGACGCGGAGCTGTTTCTGCTGGTCGATCCTCTCGATCAACCGTTCGGGCATCCCTCGGGGCGGGTCTTCTTCGTGGGATCGGTGCGCGAGCTGCCGGTGGGGGCGGCGAGGGGTCCGGCGGTTCTGTCGTCACCGGAGCTGCTACACCAGGCGGGCCATCCCGATGTGGCGGCGAGTGTCCGGTTGATCCGGCAGTTGGGGAGTGTGCCGGTGGTGGAGCTGGTGCCGGTCGACTCGCCGGTCGTGGTCGCGGGGGTGTTCACGTCGCTGATCACCGGTCAATCGGATCCCCGGGTAGGGCCAGTGCGGATGCTGGCGGACGTGGCCTATCAGCGTCTGTTGGACGCACGTGCCGTTCGGTTGCCTGAGGATCTGCCGTGTCTGGTGGTGTGTCTGCCGGCCCCGTACACCCGGGCCGGTCCGATGTAACTACGCATAGGAGAAGGCTGTGGTTGCGCTCGTACCGCACGACCGTCGGCTTGTGGCGAAGTCTGCTGATCGCCCGGCGCTTGGCCCTGCTGAGCCGGGCTGCTGCACGGTGGCCAGGTCAGCTTGCTCATCGGCTGTGGACGCGAGGGCTCAACCCTGGTCCCGAGTGAGCAGGATCTCGTCCAGGGCGTTGACGACCGACGGCACCGAGAGGGGCGCTAGGTCCAGAGCGGTCGTTTCTATTCCGTGTCGGCGGTCAGCCGGAGGAGCGCTGGGCGAACTGATCCCGGACGCTGGTCGGGGTGGTGCCGTCGATGTCGGTGAACCCGTACTCAGCGGCCAGTTC
>DATDAP010000494.1:0-2239 GCA_036525335.1 Microlunatus sp.
AGCCCGAACAGGGTGGCGGCGACGATGAACAGCTGCGGCGGCAGCCCTGCCGCGTCGGGGACCAGGACGGGGTAGAAGGCGAAAGCCTGGCCGACGGTGAAGAACCAGACAAAGAACGCCGCCAACGGATGCCGGCGGACCAGCTGGACGACCCGGAGACTGCTGGTTTCAGGTCCTGTGCCGGTCGGCTCGGGTACCGCAGGCCCCGATGCTTCGTCGATCGGTGCTTGTGTCGCGGGCTGATCTTGTGTGCTGGGTTGATTTTGAGTGGACATGTCACTCGCCCTTCCGGTGGTGGGTTTGCTGCGCGGGTGTGCGAGTCGCGCAACCCGGGTGGGGCCGACCCTGACCACGAGACGATCGCGAACTGGCTGTCGGAGGCGACGGTGGACGCCAGCAGAGTGCAGCTGTCTTCAGAGGCGACTCGGTCGCGGGAGCGTTCAAACCGGCGATGGGCGAGTAGCAGGAAGGTTGGTGCTGGGCAGTGTTGTGGGTGGTCATCATGGTTCCCGTCGGTTCTAGGGGTGGTGTCGGGCGGTGCCCGGGGTTTCCCTCTACGGTGCGGCCGGGCGCCGCTCGGTGACCATGCACGGAACTCGTACACCACTGCCACACTCGGTCGGCCACTCCGCATCGACCATCGCGGAAACGGGCGCCCATCGCGCCCACGGGAGTGGGGCCGCCGGCGCCACAGCTCATCCAACACTCACCGGCGACATCGGCACTCCGACGAGGGAGGCGCTTCGGGCTCAGCCGACGGCGAACTGAATCACCTGGTCGAGGTCGTAGGCCCGTCCCCGGGTGTGGGCAGTGTCGAACCCTTCCTGGCCGAGCGCTTGGCGGGCGTGGTCCTCGGCTCGGGCGCGGAGGGATTCGTCGGGCAGGTAGTAGCCGTAGATCCTGCCGTCGGTGACGGCACGCAGGGACTGCGCTGCGCCAAGCAGCACCGCGATCCGCTCCGGCGGTCCGTGCGTCGCGTCGACGACAGCGAGTGCTTCCAGGAAGTAGGCCAGGTTGGCCAGGTCATGGGTCTGGTGGGAGAGCTCGATCCCCTCGACGAGGCAATCCCGAGCCAGGTCATGATCAACCAGAGTGATCGCGACCTGGGCGATGTTGTACAGGGCCACGTAGGTGGCCAACCGGTCTCCTCGCTGCCGGGCCAGCTGGAGTCCTCGCTCCATCTCCTCGACGGCGCGGCGAGGATGCCCGTGCAGCATCAAGACCGTGCCGAGCCAGACATGGATGAGGGACCGCAGCCACACCCCCGACTCGCCGGCGGCCAGGCCCGGTACCAGCGCCTCCCGGAAGCACGTCTCGGCGAGGTCGAGGTCACCGGCGCCGAGGGCCGCGAGACCGGTTCCGGCCCGGCCGGCACAGGCGATCTCCGGGTCGTGCTGGTCGGTGCCCAGGACGAAGGCTTGGTGCCAGTGGTCGCCGCTGGCCGCCAGGTCACCTCCGGCGTAGGACATGGTGGCTGCGGTGAGGTGGACACGGGCCAGTACCGCTGGTGGCAGATCCAGGGTCAGGCACCGCAGGGCCCGGCGGAGGCCGATGGAGGGCTGGCTCCGCAGCCACCAGTACAGCCACATGGCCCAGGTGATCCGGCCGGCGGTCTCACCGTCATCCTGGTCCAGGGCACGGTCGATGGCGACCAAGATGTTGGCCTGGTCCGCTTCCACCCGCGTGAGCCATAGAACCTGGTCGGCTCCCTGGTAGCCGAGCGCGGCATCCTCGGTAAGGCGGAGAAAGGTGTCCGCGTGGGCGGCAGCCGCCCGGTGTGCTTCAGCCCCGAGGAGGAGTCCCCGGGCGTACTGGGCCACCGGTTCCAGCAGGTCGAAACGCCGTTCACCGGCTCCGCCCCCCTGGACCACGACCAGGGACTGCTCGACCAGCACCTCGAGCAGAGCAAGGACCTCCCCGGCCGAGAACATGCCGCTTCCGGCGGCGACCTCCTCGATCACAGTCAGCGTTGCACCACCACGGAACACGGCGAGCACCCTGAACAGGCGCTGCTGCTCCAGTGTCAGAAGGCGGTGGCTCCAGTCGAGCGTGGCCCGCATGGTCTGCTGTCGGCTGGGCAGATCACGGGCGCCCGCCGCTGTGAGCTGCTCGAGCCGGTCGAGCAGCGTCTGCGGGGTCAGCAGCCTCAGGTGCGCCGTCGCCAGCTCGATCGCCAGCGGTAGCCCCGCGAGGCGGTGACACAGGTCAGCCAGCGCCCGGGTCTCGGTCTGATCAAGGA
>DATDAP010000495.1:0-10595 GCA_036525335.1 Microlunatus sp.
CTGGTGGCGGGCAAGGTGTTCACCGGCAACGAGGACCCGATCCCGCACGCCCACATCGTCACCTCGACCACGCACAAGTCGCTGCGCGGTCCGCGCGGCGGCCTGGTGCTGGCCACCGAGGAGTACGCGCCGAGCGTCGACCGCGGCTGCCCGCTGGTGCTCGGGGGCCCGCTCGGTCACGTGATGGCGGCCAAGGCCGTCGCCTTCGCCGAGGCCCGGACGCCCGCCTTCCGGACGTACGCGCAGGCGGTCGCCGACAACGCGCAGTCGCTGGCCGAGTCCCTGAAGCAGCGGGGCGCGAAGCTGGTCACCGACGGCACCGACAACCACCTGGTGCTGATCGACGTGACCGGCTTCGGGCTGACCGGCCGGCAGGCCGAGTCCGCGCTGCTCGACTCCGGCATCGTGACCAACCGCAACGCCGTCCCGAACGACCCCAACGGTGCCTGGTACACCTCCGGGGTCCGGATCGGCACCCCCGCCCTGACCACCCGTGGGTTCGGCGCCGACGAGTTCGACACGGTCGCCGACCTGATCGTCAACGTGCTCAAGGGCACCACCCCGGTGACCGCCTCCAGCGGGCAGCGGGGCAAGGCCAAGTACACGTTGACCGACGGTCTCGCCGATGCGACCAAGGCCGCCTCCGGCGAGCTGCTGGACGCGAATCCCCTGTACCCGGGGCTGCAGCTCTAGTCCTGTTCCGATCGCTGCTCCGCTGGAGGTGACGTGGGACCCACCACCCTGACCTCCATCGGGCTCGCCCTCATCGCCCTGGCGATCCTGGGCCTGACCGCCTACGGCTACTATCTGCTGCTGTTCGACGGCGCCAGTCTGCAGCCGGCCGAGGACGATCCGGATCGAGTCATCGACAGCGCCGTACGCGATCTGCGCAGTCAGATCGAGGAGTACGAGCGGCGACACCACCAGTCCTGACAGGGGTCGAGCGATCCAGAACAGGTGCTGCTTGACTTCGAGTGCGCTCGAAGCGCAACACTGGGCTCGTGGATTCGCGCGACCAGGCCTACTCGATCGCCGAGGCCGCCGAGGCGACCGGACTCACCGCCCACACGCTGCGCTACTACGAGCGCGACGGGCTGCTGTTGTTCCCGCCCGCCCGGACCGGCGCCGGCGTGCGTCGCTACGGCGAGCTCGATCTGAGCTGGATCACCATGATCACCAGACTGCGTGCCACCGGCATGCCGATCCGGACCATCCGCGCGTACGCCGAGCTGTGCCGTGAGGGCGACGGCAACGAGCGCGAACGCCTCGAGCTGCTGCTCGCGCACCGGGACCGGGTGCTCGCGGACCTGGCCCGGGTCACCGATCACCTGGGCGCGATCAACCGCAAGATCGGCATCTACGAGGACCGTCTCGAACGACGTGCCGCACCGAGCGAGGCGAGCGCTTGACTTCGAGCGCACTCGAAGGGGAACAGTGGTGGCCATGACCGTCTCAGACCAAACCACGATCCCCCACCGGACTCTCGGCTCCGGCGACCACGCCCTGGAGGTGTCCGCCCTCGGCCTCGGCTGCATGGGCATGTCGGAGTTCTACGGCACCACCGACGAGTCGGCCGGTGTCGCCACCATCCACCGCGCCCTCGACCTCGGCATCACCCTGCTCGACACCGCCGACATGTACGGACCGTTCACGAACGAGGTGCTGGTCGGACGCGCCATCGCCGACCGTCGCGACCAGGTCGTGCTGGCCACCAAGTTCGGCAACGTCCGGGACGCGACCGACAAGAGCTTCCGCGGCATCGACGGCAGCCCGGCCTACGTGCGTCAGGCTTGCGACGCCAGTCTGCAGCGGCTCGGGCTGGACCACATCGATCTGTACTACCAGCACCGAGTCGACCAGACGGTGCCGATCGAGGAGACGGTCGGGGCGATGGCCGAGCTGGTCACCGCCGGCAAGGTTCGTTTCCTCGGGCTGAGCGAGGCGTCGACCGACACCATCCGACGGGCGCACGCCGTGCACCCGATCACCGCCCTGCAGACCGAGTACTCGCTGTGGACCCGGCACGTGGAGAGCGAGATCCTGCCCCTCCTGCGCGAGCTGGGTATCGGCCTGGTGCCCTACTCGCCCTTGGGTCGGGGGTTCCTGACCGGCACCATCGCCTCGCCCGACGATCTGAAGGCCGGCGACTTCCGTCGCCACAACCCGCGCTTCACCGGCGACGCCCTGGCCGCCAACCTGACGCTGGTCGCGGCCGTTCGCGATCTCGCCGCCGCCAAGGGCGTGACGGCCGGACAGCTCGCCCTGGCCTGGGTGCTGGCTCAGGGCGTGGACGTGGTGCCGATCCCCGGGACCAAGCGGGTCCGCTACCTGGAGGAGAACGTCGGCGCCGCCGCGGTCAGGCTGTCCGAGGAGGACCTCGCCGCCCTGACCGCCGCCGTACCGATCGAGGCGGTGCAGGGCGAGCGCTACCCGGACATGTCGAGCATCGACGCCTGAGCATCGACGCCTGAGCCTCGACGCCTGAGTTGTCAGATCCTGTGGTGGTTCCAGCGACCACAGAATCTGACAACTCGGCAGGGCTCAGGGCTCTTCGGCGAGCACCTGGTCCAGGTCCTTCAGTCGGTCCAACCCGCGGATCATCTGACCCATCCGCGGGTTGGCCGCGAGCTGCTCGCGGTGTCGATGCAGGAACCGCCAGTAGCCACCGGTGAACGGGCAGGCGTCCTCCCCCACCCGCTTCTTCGGGTCGAAGCGGCAACCGCCGCAGTGGTCGCTCATCGTGTTGATGTACGCGCCACCGGACGTGTACGGCTTGGTGGCCAGGATCCCGCCGTCGGCGTGCTGGCTCATCCCCACCACGTTCGGCACCATCACCCAGTCGTAGCCGTCGACGAACGCCCGGTGGAACCAGTCGGTCAGCTGCTGGGGCTTCCATCGGTGTTGCAGGGCGTAGTTGCCGAGCACCATCAGCCGCGGGATGTGGTGGGTCCAGCCGGTCTCGCGGACCGACGTGAGCGCTGACCGTAGGCATGCGGCGTCGGTCCCGGTGGGATCCAAGGTCGCGAACCACTCGTCGATCGAGCGTCGCTGGTTGAGCTTGTTGTGCGCCCGGTACTCCTCCCCAAGATGCCAGTAGAGATGCCAGATGTAGTCCCGCCAGCCGATCACCTGACGAACGAAGCCCTCGACGGCGGCCGACGGTGCGCCACCGTCGTGGTACGCCTGCTCGGCCGCCCGCGCCACCTCGACCGGCTCCAGCAGACCGAGGTTCAGCGGCACCGACAGCAGCGAGTGGGCCATCCAGCGGTCGTCGGACATGATCGCGTCCTCGTACCGACCGAAGTCCGGCAGCCGGTGCTCGACGAAGTCGGCCAACGCAGGCAGAGCCTCTGTGCGGGTCACCGGGAACAGCCGCGGACCGTCGTCACCGAGGAACTCGACCCCCTCCGCGGCGAGTTGGTCGAGGTCTTCCCGCACCGCGGCATCGATGTCGTCCTCGACGGGCCAGACCGGCTCCGGTAGTCCCAGGGTGCGACGGCCCTTGGGTGGCGGCTCGCGGTTCTCGGCGTCGAAGTTCCACCGACCGCCGACCGGTTCGGTGCCGTCCATCAGCAGGCCGATCCGGCGGCGGTTGTCGCGGTAGAAGTCCTCCATCAGGAGTCGCTTCCGGCCCCGTCCGTCGGCCCATGCTGCGAACTCAGCCCGGCTCGCACTGAAGCCGCGAGCGGGCAGCCGGTCGATGTCCCGATCGGCCGCCAACCGGTCAACCAGGTGCAGCGCTGCCCACGAGGTCGGCTGGATGACCTCCAGCGCTCCGGTCACCTCGACCAGGCCCGAGCGATAGGTCTCCGACCTCACGTAGGTGCAGCGCTCCCCCAGCTCGGCCGCCCGGTGCCGCATCGCCGACAGCACCAGGTGCGCCTTCTGCCGGTGGAACCTCCGGCGCCGGAGCACCGCCGTCGACTCGATCAGCAGGACCGAGGCGTCGGTGTCGTCGAGGAAGTGCGGTCCGAGCTGGTCTCCGAACAGCCAGCGCGTCACCATCGCTCTCCCCCTCCCTCTTCGCCCGGTCTCCTACCCTGGTCACATGCCTGCCACGCTGACCCGACCGCTCCTCCGCTTCGGCCTGCTGCTCGCCGCCGCCCTGACCGTCACCGGTCTGACGGGGTGTACTTCCGACGGCCAGGGCACCCAGGATGCGTACAAGATCGGCTGCCCGGCGCTGGACACGGCGATGGCCGGCGGCTCGGTCGCCAACCAAGCCGCCATCAAGGGCTTGGAGGCGGTCCGGGACTCCGGTCAGCTCGATCCCGAACCAGCGAAGTGGGTCGACGCCGCGCTGGGCGCCCTCAAGTCCGCCGACCCCGACGACATCCCGGCCGATGCCCGCACGCTGCTGGTCGACGGCTGCGCAGACCACGGGTACACGCTCCAGAATCTGTGAGCGCACTCGTTCCCCCGGGGCGGCGTGCATGAATATTCGACATATGGCATGAATATGTTCTAGGCTCGGCCCTCGTGTCCAAGGTCCTGAGTTTCCTCCCCGTCGGCGAGCGCGTCGGCATCGCCTTCTCCGGTGGGCTCGACACGTCCGTCGCCGTCGCCTGGATGCGCGAGAAGGGTGCGATCCCCTGCACCTACACCGCCGATCTGGGCCAGTACGACGAGGATGACATCGCCACCATCCCGGAGCGCGCCCACCAGTACGGCTCGGAGATCTCCCGCCTGGTCGACTGCAAGGAAGCCCTGGTCGAGGAAGGGCTGGTCGCTCTACAGTGCGGCGCGTTCCACATCCGTACGGCCGGACGCACCTACTTCAACACGACCCCGTTGGGTCGCGCGGTCACCGGAACCCTGCTGGTTCGGGCCATGCGCGAGGATGGCGTCGACATCTGGGGCGACGGGTCGACCTACAAGGGCAACGACATCGAGCGGTTCTACCGGTACGGGCTGCTGGCCAACCCACAGCTGCGCATCTACAAGCCGTGGCTGGACGCCGACTTCGTCGAGGAGCTCGGCGGCCGGGCCGAGATGTCGGCCTGGCTGGCCGAGCGTGACCTGCCGTACCGCGCGTCGAAAGAGAAGGCGTACAGCACCGACGCCAACATCTGGGGCGCCACACACGAGGCGAAGCGGCTCGAGCACCTGGACACCGGCGTCGAGATCGTCGAGCCGATCATGGGCGTCGCCTCCTGGCGTGACGACGTCGAGGTCGCCCCCGAGGTCGTCACCGTGACCTTCGATCAGGGACGACCGGTCGCCATCAACGGTCAGACCTTCGCCTCTCCCGTCGACCTGGTGCTGGAGGCCAACGCCGTCGGTGGCCGGCATGGGCTCGGGGTGAGTGACCAGATCGAGAACCGGATCATCGAGGCCAAGTCCCGCGGTCTCTACGAGGCGCCGGGGATGGCGTTGCTGCACATCGCGTACGAGCGGCTGCTGTCGGCGATCCACAACGAGGACACCATCGCCAACTACCACGCAGAGGGTCGCCGGCTGGGCCGGCTGATGTACGAGGGCCGCTGGCTGGACCCGCAGTCGCTGATGCTCCGCGAGTCCCTGCAGCGATGGGTCGGCTCGGCGGTCACCGGCGAGGTGACCCTCAAGCTGCGGCGCGGCGAGGACTACTCGCTGCTGAACACGTCGGGGCCCTCGCTGAGCTACCACCCCGACCGGCTCTCGATGGAGCGGGTCGCCGATGCCCCGTTCGGGCCGCTGGAACGCATCGGGCAGCTCACCATGCGCAACCTGGACATCGCGGACTCGCGTGCGCGCCTGGAGCAGTACGCCGCCCAGGGAATCGTCGGTGGCGCCACGGCCGAGCTGGTCGGCGGGCTGGAGCCGGGCTCGTCGACCGCGATCGCCCGCGGCGCCGGACCGGACGACGAGCAGGAAGCTCTGGACCGCGCAGCCATGGAGTTCGGCACCGACTGAACGCCCTGGCAGCAGCCGATAGACGCAGAGTGCGGCTTGCGCACCGATGTCGGTGAGAAAGCCGCACTCTGTGGTTCGGGTCGGCCACCTGGGATCAGGCGCTGGCCGGACTCTTCGGGCTGACCGGGCTCTTCGCGCTGACCGGAGACTTGGCGCTCACCGGGGACTTCGCGCTCACCGGGGACTTGGCGCTCACCGGGCTGGCCGGGGTGGCGGCGGTGTTCGGGGTGTTCGCCGTGTTCGGGGTGTTCGCCGTGTTCGGCGTCACCGCGGTCGGGTCGACCGCCGGGAGCACTCCCGCGGTCGCGTCGGCCGCCAGCGATCCGGACTGCACCGTGGTCACCACGCTCGAGCCCTGCTGGGGCGAGGTCACCTCGAACCCGCTGGCGAACGCTGCCACCGGGGACAGCGCCACCGCCGCCGCGCCGCCGGCCAGGATCCACTTCGTCTTGTTCAACATCTCTCATCACTCCTTGTCGATTGGGATCAGCACCCGTTGTTGCTGACAAGGACAAGACAACCGTCTGCAGATGAGGTGATCAGGAGGCGGCGATGAGAGCACTCTCACTGAGAGTCGTCACTCACTGTTCGCTGCGCGCTGAGGACTCTGTCTTCCTTCGTCGCCCGTCAACGAAGAGCGTGTTGGCGGCCTCCTCAGTCCAGACAGAGTCGGCGCTACGCTCTCGGCCGCTCGCGACGGGCTTGGGCGTGGCCCCACTGTGTGAAGGCCTCGGTGCGACTACGCACCGATGACTTCACGCTGTTGGGTCGATGCCGGCCAGCTAACGAGAGAAGAGCTCGCCGGAGACGGTGGTGATGAAGTTCTTGAGGGAGGCGGGCAGATCACGCAGGTGCCAGCCGGCCGGCCCGTGGTACCAGCCGAGGTCGTAACGGTCCTCGTCCGCGTCGTCGTCGGCCGCCACGATGGCGTCGAGCCAGCGCTGATGGCCACCGAGCACGACCGCGTACGGGAGCAGCTCGGAGATCTCACTCAGCTCGCGGCCCGGCGGCATCTGGTCGGTCGGGTGGGACATCAGATCCGAACGCAGGGCACCCAGCCCGGCCAGCAGGGCGGCTCCTGACCTGGTGCGCGCCGGCATCTCCTGAGCCACGAAGGTCAAACCGAGAGCGAGCACGATCAGGGCGAGACCCACGAGCCCGAAGGTGGTGAACGCGGCCAGCAGGACGGTGATCACGACCGCACCGATCAGGGCACCGATCGCGGTCTGGGTCCACCGGTTGCGGATGGCGTCGGGCCGACGCTCGAACCAGCCGTTGGCCACGACCTCGTCGTACAGCTTGTCCTGCACCCCCCCGACCGTCTCATAGACCCGGGCGGGCAGCTCGGAGACCTTGACCTCAGCCCGACCCACCACCCCCTCCAGCAGCACGGCCTCGAACGGGCGCAGGTCAGCCGGGGAGCTGTCGGTACGGGCCAGCGACCAGTCCGTCGCAGCGAAGTCGCTGGCGCGCGGCAACTCGGTGAGTCGCAGATGACCGTGCACGGCCAGGTCGATCAGGGTCGCGGCGATGTCGATGGGATCGACCCGCTCGTCGGCCACCGTGCCGACGTGGCCCGGTCGCACGTTTCCGAGCACGCGGAACTCGCTCTGGCCGGCACCCACCGGCACGAACTCGGCGGCCCGGGTCAGCTCGGCACCGGTTCCGGCGTCGACCCCGGCCCGTCGGTGCAGGGCGAACAGGGCCGCAGCACCCAGGATGAGCAGCCCCAGCGCCAGGGCCAGCGGCAGCGGACGGGCTGAGAACGCCCGGGCCAAGGTCCAGACCTCCTCGATCTTCTCGTTGCTGGCCAGGGCGTTGGCCGGGAAGCCGATGTGGACCTGGACGAACTCGCCCGGACCGCGAGGTCCGTCGCGGAAGGTGGGCTGCTGCGCATCACCGGTACCGGCCGCGGCGTACCGACACGGCACCTCGGAGTTCGGCGAACCCGCGTTGCACTCGATGAAGGAGAACGGCGCGGGTATCGCGACCGTGGCCGTGAACTCGGATACGGCCGAGTCGAAGCCCTGCAGCAGCGGCCACTCCAAGGCGGTGCCTTCGGGGGTGGCGATCACGGCACCGACCACCGAGTACTCGAGACTGACGGTGGTCTGCTCGTTCGTCGGGAAGGTGACGACGGTGTAGCGATCCTGGTCGGTCTGCAGGGTCGGCGCGAACGGCTGGCCGCCGGCCGTGGCCTGGAAACCACTCAGGTCGTACACGTACCGCCGGTCGCCCAGCAGATCCTTCTTGAACTCGAGCGTCTGCTTGACCTCAGCGGGCGCCGGCCCGGCGAAGGTGATGTCCTGTCGCACCTTGAGGGTGCCGTCGAGCCCGAGGCTGGCGGTGACGGCGAAGGTCGACGCCGTGCCCTCGGCGCGAGCGGTGGCGGCGTTCGGTCCGGCGATCAGGCCGGCGAGCACGAGCAGGGCGGTGAGGGACAGCAGGATCGCCCTCGTGGGCGTCGGGAGCGCGGCGGCGCGACCCGGTACACGTCGGCGATCGGCGGTGGAGGTCTCCGGCACGGTCCAAGCCTCCCACAGCGGCGTTCCGTCCGGTTCGACTCCACTGCCGCGGCGCCCGACTCCCACTGTCGGGGCACATCCTGCCAGTCACGCCCGAGGCGCCCACCCGCGCCGAACACCCCTGGCCGTTAGGCTTCGCCTCGTGACGCAGCAGCAGTGGGGCGGGGGCCCGCGCGGTGGCCAGAACCCGTACGCCACCCAGCCGCCCCCCGGCTGGGGCGGTCAAGGTTTCGGGCAGCCGGCGTACGGGTCCTACGGCGGCTCGGCTGGTCAGGGCGGTCCCCGCTCCCCGAATCCGCCCGGTGGCTTCGGCGGTCCGCAGCCCGGCGTGCCCCATTACGGGCCTCCCGTCCAGCCGCCCCGCAAGCGCAGCCCGCTGATGTCGCTGCTGCTGGGCCTGGTGGCCCTGAGCCTGCTGGCGATCGTGGGCCTGGTGCTGGTCAACGCACTCACCGGTCCGTCGGACTCCGCGTACCAGAACGACAACTACCAGGTGCCGCCGCCGGACAGCGCCCCGCCGCCGATTCCCCTGCCGACGACCTACGACGAGGCCGAGGACTGGCTGGTGAACAACCGGCTCTACGCCCAGACCGCCCCGATCCCGGTGCGCTGTGACAATCCGCCGATCAACGTCGCCAACGCCTCCGACACAGATCTGGAGACCCACTTCAACGGTCAGGTCGAGTGCCTGATGCGGGTCTGGAACCCACCGGTGACCGCCGCCCAGTTCCTGCTGCCGCGGCCCTCGGTCACCATCTACGGTGAGAAGATCACCACGAAGTGCGGCGAATCCGGCGTCAACGCCTTCTACTGCAGCGCCGACCAACAGATCTACTTCTCCGACCTGCTGCCCCAGGCCGTGCCGATCGTCCGAACCAACAAGTGGGCGGCGGACGTGGTGATGGCGCACGAGTTCGGGCACGCGATCCAGGGCCGGACCGGACTGCTGGTCAGCGCTCACGCCCTGGCCCAGAACGCCGAGTCGGAGCGGGAATCGAATCAGCTGATCCGGCGGCTCGAGACTCAGGCCGACTGCTTCGCCGGGGTGTACATGCGGTCCGTCTCTCGATCGCTCGGTGTGCAGCAGTCCGATCTCCGCGGTATCCAGGACACCTTCGTGGCTGTCGGTGACGACACCATCACCGGTGAGCCGGACGTCGAAGGCAACCACGGCCTCGCCCGCACCCGGGAGTTCTGGGGCGTGACCGGGCTCGGCACCAGCGACATCGGCAAGTGCAACACGTTCACCGCTCCGGCCGCCCAGGTGCGCTAGATCCCGCGGGGTCAGATCCCGTTCGCCGGGTAGATCAGGGCCGTCGCGATGGCGGCCACGCCCTCGCCGCGGCCGGTGAGCCCCAGGCCGTCGGTGGTCGTGGCCGAGACGGTCACCTGGCCCGACACCGCGTCCGACAGCAGCTGCTCCGCCTCGGACCGACGGTCCGCGAACCGGGGACGGTTGCCGATCAGCTGGACGGCCACGTTGGCGATCTCGTACCCGGCCGCTCGCACCCGGGCGGCAGTTTCAGTGAGGAAGGCGATTCCGCTGGCCCCCCGCCACTCGGGCCGGTCGGTTCCGTAGTTGCTGCCGAGGTCCCCGAGCCCTGCCGCCGACAGCAGGGCGTCGCAAGCGGCGTGGGCGACGACGTCCCCGTCGGAATGACCCTCCAGACCCGCCGGTTCGTCAGAGAACAACAACCCGGCCACCCACAGGGGGTGACCGGGTGTCAGTCGATGCACGTCGACCCCGATCCCGGTGTGGAAAGGAGCCGACTGACGCTGGCTCAGGAGGCGAGAACCTCGTCGAGCAGCACCTCGGCCTTGTCCTCCGCCACGCGCTCGGCGAGCGCGAGCTCGGAGACGAGGATCTGGCGGGCCTTGGCCAGCATCCGCTTCTCGCCTGCGGAAAGACCACGCTCCCGCTCACGACGCCACAGGTCACGCACGACCTCGGCGACCTTCATGACGTTGCCGGAGTGCAGCTTCTCCAGATTGGCCTTGTAACGACGGGACCAGTTGGTCGGCTCTTCGGTGTGAGGTGCGCGCAGCACACCGAACACCCGCTCGAGACCGGCTGCATCGACGACGTCACGAACTCCGACGAGGTCGAGATTGCAGGCGGGAACCCGAACGATGAGATCGGTCTGGCCCACGATTCTCAAGACGAGGTAGAGCTTG
>DATDAP010000496.1:0-11894 GCA_036525335.1 Microlunatus sp.
CGAGGAGCGGGCCGGCAGGCTGATGAGCGTCTGGTGCGACCAGGACTGCCGACTACGACCGCGGGGACCGCTGCCGGGCCCGCGCAGGATGCTCATGCCGCGTCGAAGGCGACAACGGAGGCGACGGGTCCGATGCCGGCCACCTCGAGCCGCTCACGCCCCCCGAGGTAGGTGAGCTCGCTCAACAGGCTGACGCCGGCCAGGTCTCCCCCGAGCCGCGAGATCAGCTCCGCGGCGGCCACCACGGTGCCCCCGGTCGCGAGCACGTCGTCCACCACCAGCACCCGGGTTCCTGGCCCGAAGGCGTCCGCATGCAGGGCCAGGGTCTCTGTGCCGTACTCGAGGTCGTAGGTGACCGTGACCACTTCGCGCGGCAGCTTGGCGGGTTTCCGGATCGGGACGAACCCGGCACCCAGGGCGAGCGCCACCGGCGCCCCGAACAGGAAGCCGCGGGCCTCGATGCCGACCACGACGTCGACGTCGGAGGGACTGATCCGGACGAGCGCGTCGATGGACGCCGCGAAGCCGCTCGACGAGGCGAGCAGCGGCGTGATGTCACGGAACGACACCCCGGGCTTGGGATAGTCCGGCACCTCCCGGATCAGCCGCGAAAGGTCGTGGCCTCTCATCGGGCCACCTACTTCTTCCGCTGACTGCGAGGCTTGTTCTGCGGCTGCGGTCGCCCTGACGCGCCTTCGCTGGTCGGTCGGGTCGGTCGGTTCACCACCGTCGGCTGGGTGGAGGAGACCGTGATCCGCGGCCGGGGCGGAGCAGACGGGTCCCCCGGCTCAGTCATGTCGTCGTCGGTCGACTCCGCCGGCGGGTCGTACGCGGCCACGTCCACCGAACCGCCCGATACCGAACCAGCGGCGACCGAACCACCCGATACCGAACCAGCGGCGACCGGGTCGCCGACCTTGGCCTCGGACTTGGCCCGCCGGGCCAGTACCCGCTTGGTGAGCTTCTGCATCTCCGGCTCCCGCTCCTTGAGCTGGGCGAGCAGCGGGGTGGCGATGAAGATCGAGGAGTAGGCGCCCGAGATCATGCCGACGAACAGGGCCAGGGCCAGGTCCTTCAGCGGACCCTCGCCCAGGATGAAGGCTCCGGCGAAGAGCAGCGCCGCCACCGGCAGCACGCCGATGATGGTGGTGTTGATCGAGCGGACCAGGACCTGGTTGACCGCCAGGTTGGCGGCCTCGGAGTAGGTCTGGCGGGCCGACGACGTGAGATCGCGGACGTTCTCCCGCACCTTGTCGAAGACGACCACCGTGTCGTACAGGGAGTAGCCCAGGATGGTGAGCACACCGATCACCGTGGCCGGCGTGACCGTGAAGCCCACCAGGGCGTAGATGCCCACGGTCAGCACCAGGTCGTGCAGCAGCGCGACCAGCGCGGCGATCGACATCTTCCAGTTCCGGAAGTACGCCCAGATCACCAGGGTGACCAGGAGCAGGAACACCCCGAGGGCGATCAGGGCCCGGTCGGTGATCTGACCGCCCCAGGACGCACCGATCAGGCTGTACGCCACCTCGTTGCTCGGCACCCCCGCCTCGGTGGCGATCGCCGTCCGAACGAGGGGCACCTCGTTGACCGGATCCAGTGTCCGGGTCTGCACCCGGACCTGGTCGTTGCCGATGGTGGTGACCGACGCCTCGCCCAGATCCGGGACACCGGAGTTCGTCACTGCTTCCTGCATGTCGGTGACGGTGCTGGCGGTGACGGTGGTCTGGGCCTGGAATTCGGCGCCACCTTCGAACTCGATGCCCCACTGGAAACCGCGGATCCCGATGGACAGCAGCGAGACCGCGATCAGGATGGCCGAGATGACGTACCAACGGCGTCGATGGCCGACGAAGTCGTAGGAGACCTCACCGGTGTAGAGCTTGTGACCGAGATCACGGAGGTTGGGCATCTAGATCCCCTTGCTCTCGGTGGCGGTGCGGGCGGTGGACGACGTGGCCAGCGGGCGCCGGCTCCTCGTCCCGGGCAGGGCAGCGACCCCGAGGTGATCGGGTTCCAGCCCCGACCACTTGTGGCCCTGACCGAAGAACTTGGTCCGCCCCAGCAGGGTCATCAGCGGCTTGGTGAAGAAGAACACCACGGCCACGTCGATGATCGTGGTCAGACCGAGCGTGAACGCGAAGCCCTTGACCGAGCCGATGGCCAGGATGAACAAGATGATGGCCGACAGCATGGACACCGCGTCGGCGATCAGGATGGTCTGCCGGGCCCTGATCCAGCCGGTCTCGATGGCGGTCCGCAGACTGCGACCGTCGCGCACCTCGTCACGGATCCGCTCGAAGTAGATGACGAAGCTGTCAGCGGTGACACCGATGGCCACGATCATGCCCGCAATACCCGGCAGGTTGAGCGCGAACCCGACCGAGTCGCCGAGCAGCACCACCGTCGCGTACGTGATCAAACCGGCGACCGCCAGCGAGGAGACCACGACGATGCCCAGACCGCGGTAGTACAGGAAGCAGAAGCCGACCACCAGGATCAGGCCGATGATGCCGGCGATGATGCCGGCCCGCAGCTGCTCGCCGCCGAGGGTCGCGGAGACGTTCGACACCTCCGACACCTCGAAGGCCAGCGGGAGGGCGCCGTACTTGAGCACGTTGGCCAGCTCGGTGGCGGACTGCTGGTTGAAGTTGCCGGAGATCTCGGCCCGACCGCCGGGGATCGCAGAGCTCACCGACGGCGCCGAGATCACCTCGGAGTCCAGCACGATCGCGAACTGGTTCTCCGGCGGCTGCCGAGACGCGAGAGTGCCGGTGACGCTCTCGAAGGTCGCGCCGCCGGCGCTGTTGAACTCGAGGTTCACCACCCACTGGACCTGGTTCTGCGGCACACCGGCGGAGGCCGTCGTCAGCTGGGTCCCCTCGATCAGCGTGGGGCCGAGCAGGTACTTCTCGGTCTTCTCCTGGTTGCAGGCGACCAGGGGCTGGTCGGAGACGTCGGGATAGGCGTCCTTCTGCTCACAGGTGAACGCGGCGAAGTCCGCCTGGTCGGCCTCCGTCGGCTGCCAGTCGATGGCCTTGTCCGGTGGCGTGCCCTGCCCGGGTGCGGTGGGCTTGGGCGTGGTCGGCGGCGGGGGCGCGGTCGGCAGCTGCGGGACCGGTCGGCGGTCGCCGCTCGGACTGGCACTCGGCGCCCCGGCGGAGGGCTCGGTGGTGGGGGGCTCGGTGGTGGGCGCCGGCGAACCCGCCCCGGACGGTTCCGGGGTCGGCGAGGCGGCCGGCGGCGGAGTCACCGCCTCGGCGGCGTACACGGCCCGGAAGCGCAGCACGGCCGTCTGCCCGACAAGTCGGACGAGCTCGTCCTGCTGGACGTTGGGCACGCTGACGATGATCTGGCGGTCGCCGGACGTCGTCACCTCGGTCTCGCCCACGCCGAGACTGTCGACGCGGGACTGGATGATCGTCCGGGCCAGCTGGAGGCTGTTCGGATCGATCTTTCCGGTGCCGTCGGTGTTCTGGGCCGTCAGGGTGATCGTGGTGCCACCCTGCAGGTCAAGGCCCAGCTTGGGTGTCCAGTTGTTCGAAACCGCCATCAGGCCGTACAGAGCGGCCACGAAGATGCCGAAGATGATCAGGGTGCGGCCGGGATGGCCACCTCGATTCGCCACCAGGCGTCAGTCCTTGTTCTTGGGCTCGTTCCCGATGGTCGGGTTGTCGGCGACGGGGCGATCGTACGGGGACGTGTCGTACCCGGGCGTGTCGTACGTGGTCGTGCTCTGCGTGGGGGTGTCGTACTCGGACCCGGTGTCCGACGAGCTCGGCTCGATGAGGTCGTCATCGTCGTCCTCGACCTCGTCCGGCTCACTGAACTCGTCCCCTGGCCGGATCACCCGGGCGATGGCCTGCTTGAGGACGGTGACGTGGACGCCGGGCGAGATCTCGAGCACGGCCTGCTTCTCACCCGCCGAGATGATGGTGCCGAAGATGCCGCTCCCGAGCAGCACCCGGGTGCCGGGCACGATCTCGTTCATGGTCTTCTGCTGCGCCTGCTGGCGCTTCTTCTGCGGTCGCAGCAGAAGGAAGTAGAAGGCGACCACCATCAAGGCGATCAACAGGATCGTACTGAGGGGTGAGTTTCCCATGTCTCCAACGATTCAGGGCTCTGCGCGCCCGCGGCACGGCGCGCCGCCGGGGTCGGCGCTTGCTGGCCGACCGCCGTACTCTACCCAATCGGACGCAAGATCTGCTGTGACGCGGCCCGGATCGCTGCCGCGACCTGCTCCAGACTCGGTGTCCGCAGTGCCCACTGCTGCCAGAACAGGGCCACGTCCTCGGCGTCCGCGGTGGACAGCACCACAGCGTCCTCGCTCGTCCAGCCGACTCGCTGCAGGTCCGGCACCATGCCCCAGCCGAACCCCAGGCGGACGGCTTCCACGTACTGGGTGGATGCGGGCACCAGGTGCACCGGCGGATCGACCGTGACCCCGTGTCGCTCCAGCACGCGGTGCTGCATGCGGTCCTTGGCGTCGAACACCACGAGGGGAGCCACGCCCAAGACCGCGGGGGTGAGCCCGTCGGGGAACCAGCGGGCGGCGAAAGCGGGTGCGGCCATCGGCTGGTAGCGCATGGCGCCCAGACGCTCTACCGTGCAGCCCTGCACCGGTGCCTGCTCGGTGGTGATCGCGGCCATCGCCGATCCGTCCCGGAGCAGATCGGCGGTGTGGTCCTCGCCCTCGCGGATCAGCTCGAGCGACAGCTCGGCGGACAGCGGCGCCAGGGCGGCGAGCACCCAGGTCGACAGCGAGTCTGCGTTCACGGCCAGCCGTACGACGGGTCGGAGGTCACCGGCCCCCAGACTCAGCTCGGTGTCCCGGGTCAGGACCTCCAGCTGCCGGGCGAGTCGCAGCACCTCCTTCCCCGGCTCGGTCGGCCGCACCGGCCGGCTGCGCTGCAGCAGCACGGCGCCAACCGCTCGTTCCAGGGCCTTGAGGCGCTGACTGACCGCTGACGGCGTCACGTGCAGGGCCGCTGCGGCCAGGTCGAGACTCCCGTGGTCGACCGTGGCCGCGTACGCCCGTAGCTGAGCGAGGTCCCAGTCCATGAATTCATCTTAAGCGCCGCTAATGATGCCTGAGTAACATTCGTTGGACTTCAGTGTCTGCGGCTTCTAGCGTCGAGGCGTGATCACTCTTCTCGCCGGTCTTGGTTTCGGCCTCGGACTCATCGTCGCCATCGGCGCCCAGAACGCGTACGTCCTGCGGCAGGGCATCCGGCGCGAGCACATCGGTGCCGTGGTCGTTGTCTGCGTGGTCAGCGACGTGCTGCTGATCATGGTGGGAGCCGCCGGGGTCGGCGCCGTCATCGCTCGGCACACCACCGTGCTGGCCGTCGTCACGGTGCTCGGGGCGGGAGTGCTGCTCACCTACGCTGTCCAAGCCGTCCGGCGGGCGATCCGGCCCATCGCGTTGGGGGTCGCCCAGGACCAGGGCAGGGAGCGGACCCGGATCGGCTCGGTCGTGCTGGCGGCCCTGGCCCTCACCTGGCTCAACCCTCACGTCTACCTGGACACCGTGGTGCTGCTCGGCTCGATCTCGGCTACCTACGCGGCTCCCTGGCTGTTCGCGCTCGGGGCTGCGATCGCCAGCATCGGCTGGTTCGTCGCCCTGGGCTTCGGGGCCCGGCTGCTGGCCCCGGTGTTCGCCCGGCCAACCGCGTGGCGGATCTTCGATGTCGGCGTCGCGGTGGTGATGACCACCATCGTCGCCAAGCTGGTGCTCGGGCTGATCGGCTAGAAGATGCCCGGTGCGTCCACCGCGGTGGTGGCGGCGGGCGGGGTCAGACCGAGGTGTGCCCAGGCGGCGCGGGTGGCCACCCGGCCCCGGGGCGTACGCATCATGAAGCCCTCCCGGACCAGGAACGGCTCCGCAACCTCCTCGACGGTCTCGGTCTCCTCGCCGACCGAGATGGCCAGGGTCGACAACCCCACCGGTCCGCCGCCGAAGCGACGACAGAGCGCGGTCAGCACGGCCCGATCCAGGCGATCCAGCCCGATCGCGTCGACCTCGAACAGGTCCAGGGCCCGGTGGGCGAGATCGAGGGTGATCTTGCCGTCGGCCCGCACCTGAGCGAAATCTCGGACCCGCCGCAGCAGCCGGTTGGCGATCCGGGGTGTGCCCCGGGACCTACGGGCGATCTCGGCCGCTCCGTCATCGGACAGATCGGCCCCGAGCACCCGGGCCGAACGGCGCACGATGTGCTCGAGGTCGGCGGCGTCGTAGAAGTCGAGCTGGGCCGTGAATCCGAACCGGTCGCGCAGCGGTCCGGGCAGCAGCCCGGCCCGGGTGGTCGCGCCGACCAGGGTGAACTGGGGGATCTCCAGCGGGATCGCGGTCGCGCCTGGCCCCTTGCCGACCACCACGTCGACCCGGAAGTCCTCCATCGCCAGATAGAGCATCTCCTCGGCCGGCCGCGACATCCGGTGGATCTCGTCGAGGAAGAACACCTCGCCCTCGCTGAGACCGGACAGGATCGCGGCCAGATCCCCGGCGTGCTGGATGGCCGGACCGCTGGAGATCCGCAGCGGGGCGGACATCTCCGCCGCGATGATCATGGCCAGGGTGGTCTTACCCAGTCCCGGAGGTCCGGACAGGAGCACGTGGTCGGGCACCGAGCCGCGCTGCCGAGCCGCGGTGAGCAACAGTCCGAGCTGCTCACTGACCCGGGGCTGGCCGCGGAAGGACGCCAGGTCCTGGGGTCGCAGCGCCGACTCCGCCGTCCGCTCCTCGGACTGGACGTCGGGGCGGACCAGCGCCTCCAGTTCCTCGTCGGTCAGACTCCCGGGGTCGGTCATCCGCGGGCCCCCCTCATCGGCGGGCCAGGCTCTGCAGCGCGGCGCGCATCAGCTGCGGCACGCCGACTCCGGGCTCGCCGGCCAGCGTCTCGACCTCGTCACAGGCCGCTTCGGCGTCGCGGGTGGACCAGCCCAGGCCCTGCAGGCCCTGGCTGACCTGGTCCCGCCAGCCGGCCTCGCTCGCTCTGGTCGCGGCTCCGGTTCCGGTGGCCGCCGGCTCGCTCACCAGCCGGGTCAGGTTGATCTTGTCCTTGAGCTCGATCACCAGCCGCTGCGCACCCTTGCGCCCCACACCGGGAACCTTGCACAGCTGCACCAGGTTCTCGGTCGCGATGGCGGCTCGCAGCTCGTCGGGAGTGAGCACGGCGAGGGCGGCCTGGGCCAGCTTCGGGCCGACCCCGGTCGCGGTCTGCAGCAGCTCGAACAGCTCGCGCTCGTCGACCGTCGCGAACGCGTAAAGAGTCAGCGAGTCCTCCCGGACGACCAGCGAGGTGGACAGGGTCGCCGGCTCGCCCGTCCGGAGCTGGGCGGTGGTGTTGGGACCGCAGAGGACGAGCACGCCGAAGCCGCCGACCTCGACGACAGCGGAGGTGGGTCCGAGCTGGATCACCGTGCCGGTGAGCTGGGCGATCATCGGCCCCGTCCGATCACGAGCTGCCGCTGACGTTCGATGGCTTCCTGCAGCCGGTTCTGGGTGCCACCCCGCCACACGTGGCAGATGGCCAGGGCCAGCGCGTCCGCGGCGTCGGCCGGTTTGGGCACCGCCTCCAGCTTCAGGATCCGGGCGACCATGCTGCCCACCTGGTCCTTGCCGGCCCGGCCGGAGCCGGTGATGGCCGCCTTCACCTCACTCGGGGTGTGCAACGCCACCGGGTAGCCACGGCGGGCCGCCACCAGCATCGCCACACCCGCAGCCTGGGCGGTGCCCATCACGGTCTGCACGTTGTGCTGGGCGAACACCCGCTCGACGGCCACCGCATCCGGCCGGTGAGTGGTGATCCAGGCGTCGATCTCCTCCTCGATCCGGACCAGCCGGTGGGCGGTGTCGAGGTCGGCCGGGGTCCGGACGACGCCGACGGCGACCAGGGTCGGGGGCCGTCCGGGCACTCCGTCGACCACCCCCAGTCCGCACCGGGTGAGACCGGGGTCGATGCCGAGCACCCGCATGCACAGACTCCCTCCACTGGCCCCGCGTCGAATCGAAGCGAACAGACGTTCGTACGGTACGCGAGACGGCCCGACACACCCGTCCGACACGCCCACCGCTCGGCTTCGCTGGCGTTGCAACACCCGCGGAGTTGGTCAAGCGCGCCGATCAGGCGATCGCGCGGGCGAGTTCTATGTGCATGAGTTCCATCGGCGAGCGTCGCTCGACCACCGGTCGAAGGCTTTCCATCACGCGATCTGTGTCGTACCGTCGCATCGTCAGCGCAGCCAAACCGATGAGATCCAGATCGACGACATCGACCGGCGATGCGAGATTCCTCCACAGATAGTCGTTGACTTGCGCTGAAGCGACGACGTCCGCGTGTCTGGCCGCGAGCCACTCGAGCACCGCCAGAGTCTCATCAGGAACCGAGCTGGGGTTGGGCGCTCCTTGCTCGTCCATCAGGGACTCGACTGCAGACCAGTACCGCATCGTCGGTAGACCCAGCGCACCTACCGCCAGATTGGAATTGCGGTGAGGAGACCGCGCCATCAACTCTCGAAGCCCGTCTTGCCGTGGGGAGCGCAGGATGTCCGAGGCGACTCCAGCCAACAGCAGATACAGTTGCTGCTGCGGTAGCGCGGATGGGACGGACGGGTTCGAGCCCTCGGTATCGGTTCGCTCTCCGAGGATCGGGCTGTCGGGAGGCTCGATCGACCGAAGGGCGAGCTCCAGGTGAACGCTGAACGAGATGTCCGTGGCCTCGTCGACGCGGCCTGACAAAGCAACCAGGTAGACCCCGTACGGAACGGACGCCTCCAGGAACAGGCGACCTGATCGTCGCAGGAGCCCGGGCGCTTGATCAGGCGCGCTGACCAACGCCAACATCGCGGCCTCGCGTAGGGCGCTGGCGGCGTCGACGAGGAGTGCGAAATCCCTTTCGTCGCTCCTTGCAGGTGCGGGACTCAGCCCGCCTTCATCAGGCTCGTAGCGCTCGACCTCGGTCAGTGCTGCATAGGCAACGAGATGCTCGACGCGCCGCGCGTATTGCTTGAGGTCGATGTCGAAGACTCGTGCCACGTCGTCAGAAGGTGGTTCTGTCGCGGTCACTGAATCAGCTCCCGCACGTTCGTGAGCACCGTTGGATCGACGAACCGTGGATTGACCCGCATCCCGGACCGGGTCCAGCGTCTAACGCTTCCGGTCCCCGGGATCAGACCGAACGACGTCCGGGATGACGGAACCCCTCGGTCCCACACCTCATATCCACGCAGGTGGTTGTCAGGGACCCGGACTTTCGCGAGGATCTCGCCCTCGGTCTGGAAAGCGGAGTATCTCCGATACTGCGTGAGATCACGGACCTCCTCGGCGACCGCCTCCACTTCGGGTGTGGGCCTCGGCGCGACCAGGACCCAGCACACGAAGACATAAGCGCGCGAGGTCCGGCCGAAGTCGCTGCCGAACCACAGCGCCGTTTGCAGCGCGCGATGTGCGCGGTTGGTAGCGAGAGCCGGGAGGCGTTCTACGGTCCCGCACGTCAGCGAGATGAAGGGGCTCATCTCGCTGTAGGCCTTTCCCGACTGCTGATCGATGTCGCCGAAGTGGTTCACGTGCCGGTCGACCTCGCCGTGGGTCAGCCGCGCACCGATCTCCCCAACGAGAACTCGCCCCTGGCCGCGGAACAAGTTGCTCAGCAGCCCGCAATGGGAATCCAGGATCCGGTCCGCCTCTGCGTCCGATTCAAGACGCAGTCCTTTGAGACACCACTGCACGATCATGTCGTCACCAGCCGGACGGTTTCCGCGAAGAGTTCGCTCGCCGACGCGGTGACAAGTGTGGCCCCTTGCGCCGTGAGATCTGCCGCTCGATCTGCGTTCCGTCGCGATGTGAACATCAGTAGCGGAAGATCCGGGTACCGGGCTCGCGCAGCAACAAGGAACTGTTCTCCAGCGTCGCGGACGAAGGTGCCGTTCTCGGTCCGCCCCATGTCCGTGATTGCCAGGCTGTATGTCCTTCGAGCAAGTCGATCAAGCCCCTCAGCGGTGGACAACGCTGTGTCGACGGAGATACCGAGGTCCTGGAGAGACGCCACGATGCCGGCGTTGTTGCTGGGTTGATCGTCTACCCACAAGACAGGCACGGTGTCTTTAGCGGCATCGGCGCGGCGCACCGCTGTTCTGGCCACTTCTTTGACCTTCTTCAGATCCTCAGGCTCATCGCCAGCACGCGCGGCTTCGACAATCCGGTCGGCAACCACCCTCGCCCGTTGCGCTGTCGACGCCAGGGTCGCTTGGCGATCGCTGAATTCGAACAGATAACGCAGTCTCAGCCGGGACCACAAGTAGGCGAACAAGAATCCGACCGCCACGCCATAGACGACGGCGGCGCTGACGTATGCACTCGCGTTGGACAGTTTCATGTCCTGGCTGAGGTAGTCGCTCAGATCGCGCAGAAGACCGGGTGCCTGAGTCAACTGAACCAGACCTACGCCGACGAGGAGCTTGGTGAGCCAGTCCGAGATCTCCTCGAGGTTCGAGTTTCCCCTGTATCGCTCGGTCGCCGTCGGCTGGAAGTTGCTTAGAGATCGTGGCAGACCGAATATCAGTCCGAGGATGCCGGACGCGGCTGCTGCGGCGAGCAAGTAGAGAATCCAGCGGAACCCGTCGGTCCAGGCGTCGCCAGAAGCCGCGACAAATAGTGAACCGAGCAGTCCTACTCCAATAGCCCCGACCCCACCGCTGTAGAGGTAGTTCCATCGAGGACCTTGCGTGGATCCGTCCGGGCCGGCGTCGAATGCCATCACCGTACCTCCACGTCCACCCATCCCGCCGGATAGGTACAAATGGCAACCTATTGGTGACCGTGTTTGCTGTCTAGCCTTCTTGATTCATCGCGTGGCTCAGCCGACGGTGGCCAGCACCTCGTCGGACGCGTCGAAGTTGCTGTAGACGTTCTGCACGTCGTCGGAGTCCTCGAGCGCCTCGATGATCTTGAACAGCTTCTCGGCCGTCGGGGCGTCGATCTCCTGGGTGTACTCGGGGACGAACGAGATCTCGGCGGAGTCGTAGTCCAGCCCCGCCTCCTGCACGGCCTGCCGGACCCGGACCGTGTCGCTCGGGTCGCAGATGATCTCAAAGCTCTCCCCGAGGTCGTTGATCTCTTCGGGGTCGGCGTCCAGCGTCGCCTCCAGCAGGTCGTCCTCGCTCAGGGACCTCCCGCCCTCCTGGGCCTTGGGCACGACGACGACGCCCTTGCGGTTGAACATCCGTGAGGTCGAGCCGACGTCGGCCATGGTGCCACCGTTGCGGCCGACCGCGACGCGGACGTCGGAGGCCGACCGGTTCCGGTTGTCGGTCAGGCACTCGATCAGCATGGCGATGCCGGCCGGACCGTACGCCTCGTAGAAGAGGGTCTCGTAGTCCGCACCGCCGGCCTCGGCACCCGAGCCACGCTTGACCGCGCGGTCGATGTTGTCCTTCGGGACGGAGGTCTTCTTCGCCTTCTGGATGGCGTCGTACAGGGTCGGGTTGCCGGCGACGTCTCCCCCGCCGATCCGGGCCGCGACCTCGATGTTCTTGATCAGCTTGGCGAACGACTTGGCCCGCCGGGCGTCGACCACGGCCTTCTGGTGCTTGGTGGTCGCCCACTTGGAATGTCCCGACATGGTGAAGCAGCCTAGTCCAACTCTCCGGGGATTCGGTTGGCGTACATCACGGTGGTATCGGCGGCCCGGTAGCCCATCGACTCGTAGAGCCGGAAGGCGCCGGTGGGGCTGTCGGTGTCCACTCCGAGCCCGGCGGCGTCCAGACCCGCCTCGGCGAAGGAGCGCATCGACGCCCCGAGCAGCGCCTTGGCGATGCCGCGGCCGCGCCGACCCGGACGCACCCCGAGCCGATCCGTCCACCCCTCCGAGAAGCCCTGCGACGCCCAGTCCTGC
>DATDAP010000497.1:0-10450 GCA_036525335.1 Microlunatus sp.
TCGTACGCGTGCACCTGGTAGAGGTCGACCCGGTCCACCCCGAGCCGACCCAGCGACGCATCCAGGGCCCGGGTCAGGTGGCGACGGGACAGCCCGAGCCCGTTCGGCTCGTCGGCCGTGCCGAAGCGGCCCTTGGTGGCCCGCACGACGCGCTCGGTCACCTCAGCCGGCCGGTTCGCGAACCAGCGTCCGATGATCTCCTCCGAGACCCCGCCGGAGTAGACGTCGGCGGTGTCGACGAGCGTGCCACCCGCCTCGACGAAGGTGTCCAGCAGCTCGTACGAGGTCGCCGGGTCGGATTCGGCGCCGAAGGTCATGGTGCCCAGACAGAGGTTGGAGACGGCGCAGCCACTGCGCCCGAGTGTTCGGTAGTCCATCCCCCGTTTCTACTCCGTCGTCAGGCACGGAGACCGGTACGTATCGGAATCGGGGGCCCGAGTGTCATCTCGGGTGGCACCTCATCGGGGGCGCCGCAGTCCAACGGAAGGGGCATCCATGCCTACCTCGAAGTCCGGGTCGTCGTCGCGCCGCAGTGGCGGCTCGGCCCGTAAGCGCGACACCGCCGCCGCAGCCTCGCCGGAGTGGGCTCCGGTCATCCGCGGCTCCGCCGGGATCATCCCCGGTGAGGTGCTGCTCACCCTCCAGCCGGACGCCGCCGACGGCATGACCTCCTCGGTGCCGTTGCACCCGGCCGGGATCTTCGGTGCCGCCGAGAACCTCGGGGTCGACGACCTGGACGGGGTGCTCGCCGACCTCGGAGCGCACGACATCACCCGGTTGGCGCCCTCCCCCGTCGGCATCGCCGGTGTGCTGGCCGCCGACGGTGACGACCTCGGGCTGCTGGACGGCCCGAGCCACATCCTGAGCCGGACGTTCCGGGTACGGATCTCGTCCGAGACCGACGTGGAGGATGCGGTCGCCCGGCTGGCCCAGGTCGGTTCGGTCGAGCTGGCCGAACCGAATCGCTGGCGCGAGACGATGGCCACCCCGAACGACCCGCAGTTCCCCAACCAGTGGGGACTGACCAAGATCAACGCCCCGGCCGCCTGGGACATCAGCACCGGCTCCGGGTCGGTGGTGGTCGGTGTCATCGACAGCGGCTGCGACCTCGATCATCCCGAGCTCGCCCCACTGCTGGTCAACGGCTTCGACATGGTCGACCTCGGGGCCAACCCGACGCCGCCGCCGGGCTGGCGGTTCGAGGGCGACTTCTCCGGCCGGGATGCGATCCCGGAGGACGAGGTCGGTCACGGTACGCACGTCGCCGGCACCATCGCGGCACTGTCGAACAACGGCGTCCAGGTGGCCGGCGTGGGCTGGCAGACCACGATCATGCCGATCAAGGCCCTGACCCGGATGGTCCGGATCAGCGACGGGCGGGTGTCCGGCGTCGGGTCCTCCGCCGATGTCGCCGCAGCGGTCCGCTGGGCCGCCGACAACGGCGCGCACGTGATCAACATGAGCCTCGGCGCCGACGCTTCGACGACCGTGGAGAGCAGCGCGATCGCGTACGCGATCGGCAAGGGTGTCGTGGTGGTCGCCGCCATGGGCAACGACGGGACCGCCAACCCGTCCTACCCCGCCGCCTACCCGGGCGTGGTCGCGGTCGGTGCCACCGACAGCGCGGACAAGAAGGCGTCGTTCTCCCAGACCGGGTCGCACATCAGCCTGGTCGCACCCGGAGTGGGGATCTTGTCCACCTACCTGGCCGGGGGCACGACGACCATGTCGGGCACCTCGATGGCCACCCCGCACGTCGCCGGTGTCGCCGCGTTGATCAAGGCGGTCAAGCCCGGCGCCACCGGTTCCGAGATCGCCGACATCCTGCGCGACACGGCTCGACCGCTCAAGGACGACGCCGCCGACCCGGTCCCGAACAACGCCTACGGTCACGGCTGCCTGGACGCCCAGGCCGCCCTGGTCAAGGCCAGGGGTCCGATCATCAAGCCGACGATCACCGCACGCCTCCGGACCCCGATCATCGCCTGTCCGCCCAGGACGATCAAGATCAACGAGTGCGGGTTGCTGGTCACCAAGATCCCAGTGATCTGTCCGCCGGTGACCATCACCCGCCCGCCGATCACGGTCGTTTGGCCGCCCACCACCTTCCCGACCCCGATCCGGACGGCACCGACCCAGCCGGTCAACCCGGTGGCGACCGGCTACGACCCTTACGGGGTGCTGGGCGAGACCGCCGCGAGCGGCGACGACGCTGGGCGGGCGACCTATCAGGCCGGTTACGAGGCCGGCTACGCCGCGGCGGTGGCCGAGCTCGGCGAGGCGATGGCCGCAACCGGTGCCGAGAATGCGCCCGGCGCTGAGGGTGCAGATGGTGGGGGCGAGGACGTCCAGGCGGGTCCGGGGGACGTCTACCGGCCGTACCCGCGGTCGTTGCCCTACTACTGCCCGCGGACCGTCACCGAGCCGTCCTGCTTCGTGCTGCGCACCGTCACGTACGTGCAGTGCGGGCCGAAGACCGTCGGCACACCGTGGTGCCCCGTCGAGATCCCCACCTGGCGGCGGCCGATCCCGACCACGCCGTACGTGCAGCCGGGTCCGGCCGGGTACGCCGAGGACTGGGGCTATGACCCGTACGGCCAGAGCCCGTTCCAGGGCTGAGTGGATGCCGACGCACGCGGCCGCACCCTCGGGTGCGGCCCCATCCCTGGTTCCCGACCTGGCGGCACCCGTCACCGCGCTGCTCGACGTCGGCGTCCTCGACGAGATCGGCGCGGCCCGGGCCAGGGTCGACGACATCTCGCGCGCGCACCCGGTCTGGCGGGTCGGGCTGGCCGACGGTCGCCGGCTGGTGGTCAAGGCAGGCCTCGGGCACGGCGGACCGGACCTGGCCGTCGAGTGCCTCGTCTACCGGATGGCCCGGTGGTGCCGGCCGCTGGCGGCCGCCCTGCCCGTACCGCTGGTGGTCGACGAGGATCGGCAGCTGCTGGTCCTCTCCGACGTCGGCGGGCCCGATGGGACCGGGTCGCTGGCCCAGCAAGTGGGCTTCCCCACGCTGCTCCGCGCTAGCCGAACCAGTGACGAGGTCCCGGTCCCGAGGGTGCCGCCGGCCACGACCGGAGCCTTGGGCCGGACCGTGGGCGCCCTGCACCGGGCCACGGCCGGCTTCCCCCTGCCGCCGGCCCCTCCGCCCCTCGTCCTCGCGCTCGTCGGTCGCCCCGAGCAGACGGCGGGGGCGGGCACCCTCAGCACCCTGGTCCGAAGCACGCTGTCCGTCCTCGACGGCCGCCCGCTGATCGCCGAAGCCGTGGCGGAGCTGCGGCGACCGGTCGCCGGGTGCCTGGTCAACCACGACCTGAAGTGGGACAACGTCGTGCTGACCGGACCGACGCAGCAGCCCGTCCTGTTGGACTGGGAGCTCGCGGGGCTGGGCGATCCCGCCTGGGATCTCGGCTGCCTGCTCGCCGAGCATCTCGTCCGGGGGTCCCATGATGATGGCGACGGGCTCGATGACGCCGCGCGAGCCCTGCTGACCGGCTACCGGGACGGGGCCGGGCTGTGCCCGGTCGTCGTCGCGACGCTCGCCCGCCGGGTCGTGCTGGCCACCGCACTGCGCATCGCCCAGCTCGCCCTCGAGGTGGCCTACACCCCGCACGCCGGGGACGACGCTGCCGTGGCGCGGTTGACCGACCGGGCCGAAGCCGTCCTCGCCACCGCTGCGCCCCTGACAGCGGAGGTCGTCGGATGCCTCTCGTGAACGCACCCGGCCAGATCGACCTGGCGGAGGAGTCTCCGCTCGGTCGCGATCTCCGCTCGACCCCCACCCGGGCAGCCGACGCTCTGGCCGACGTCCGTGGCGCGCTGGCGCTGATCGCCGGGGACGTCCAGGCCCGTGGACTGCTGGCCGAGACCGGCCCGGACCCTGACCCCGAGGGAGCGTTGGCCGGCTGGCTCTACGGTCACTGGTGGTGCGGGCCCGACGCCCAGCGTGATCAGACAGCCGCAGAGCCGAACGCCGCCACCCGCGGCGCCGCCCTGCTCGAGGCCGCCCGTCGAACGGTCGCGCCGACCTCGGCCGGCTGGTTGGTGCTGGCCGCGGCCGGCGACGTCCTGGTCGCCGCCCGGGCGACCGGTCGGCTGCGTACCGTCGCCGACGCGGTGGTCGGATCCTCGCGGCCCGGCTGCTCACCGCGGCCGGGGGATCTGGTCACCCTGCAGCACGGCAGCTCGGGCCTCGACCCGTCGGGGGCGTGGTGGTGGGCGCACGCCGACCGACCGGAGGATCTGGCCGAGGTCGCGCTCGACCGGTGGTACGTGCACGCCCGCGATCTCGCAACCGCGAGCGCGGTCGTCCCGGTGCTGCTGGCGGTGGCCGCCGAGGTCGGCTGCTCGCTGTCGCTGAAGTGCCCACCCGTGGCGCAGGGCTACGGGCGCCGCGACGTGTTGGTGGCCTATCTACCGCGTCGGGACGCGGCAGAGGCCGAGGTCGGTCTCCGCCGCCGAGCGGACCGGCTCGCCAGGCTGCTCGCACCTGACGTACCGCCCTGCACCCGCCGTCTGCTGCCTGGTGTCGCCCACGCCGAAGACCCCGGAGCCGCCGCGGTCAGCTACGGCCAGCTGCGCTGCAGCCAGGTCGCCGCCCTGGCGGCCCGGCTCGGCGGATGCTCGATCTCCGACCGGTTGCTCACCGCGGCCCTGGCCGAGCTGGAAGTGGACGTCCACGCCGTCGAGCGGGTGCTCCGATGAGCGGTCTCGCCACCGGACCCTTCGACACCGAGTACGCCGCCGCGGCCCGCCTCCTCGCCGATCGGCTGCAGTCGCTGGCCGCCCCCGGTCCGGACGGCGCACCCGTCTGGTCCGGCGACGACGTCGACCCGCTCCGCTCGACCGACCAACGGGTCGTCCTCACCCACGGGCGGCTGGACGACGGGCTGCTGACCGGACGGACCGGGATCGCGACGGCGCTCGCCCTCTGCGCCCGGTTGCCCGGCGGCCGACCTGAGTGGTCCGACCTGGCCGAGCGGGCGGTTCGCTCGGCCGTCCGGAGCGCCCTCGCTGCGACACCGACACCGGGCGGACTCGGCTGGTCGAGTGGCTGGCTCGGAACCGCCCGGGCCGCCGGTCTGGTGGGCCGCTGGACCGATGACGACGCGCTGATCGAGGACGGCCGTCGCCTGGCCGGGCGGACCGTGCGCACGCTCGCCGAGACGCCCGAGGAGTGCCCGGACTACCCCGACCTGCTGGACGGCTGGGCCGGGCACCTGGCCGCGGTGCTCGCTGCCGATCTCGATCCCACCCTGGAACCCACCCGTCACACGGCGGCCGCCGCCCTGCTCGAGCGACTGTGTGCCTACGTCGACGACGACCCGACGATCTCCGGCGGTCCGGTGAGCTGGCCGATGGCCGGATCCGGGCCGGCGGTGATCGGTCTGGCCCATGGCGGCTCCGGCATCTCGGTGGCGCTGGCCGGGGCCCGCGCGGCCGGTCTGCTGGCCGGCGACCCGCTGGAGGATCTGATCGCGCGCACCCGTCAGTGGGAGGACGGCTACTTCCGCCCCGAGGCCGGTGGCTGGCCCGATCTGCGCAGTGATGCCGACGTACCGGGCCTGGCCTGGTGCCACGGCGCGCCGGGCGTCGGGATCGCGGCCGCCTACCGCACCCTCGCCGGTGCCCCGGCCGGCGCCGAGCTCACCTTCACCCGGGCCAGCCGGATGGTGCTCGCGTACGGGCCGCCGACCGGTTCCATCCCCTTCGACGGCACCCTGTGCCACGGCCTGACGGGACTCGTCGAGCTGCACCTGCTCGGCGCCGAGGCGTGGCCCGCCGCCGGTCGGGAGCACCTGGCGAACGCCCGGACGCTGGCCAGGCACCTGACCCGTGCGGGCCGGTCGGGGCCGGGCTGGGTCTGCGGTGTGCGCGACGGACGGACGCCGAACGTGCTCACCGGCCTGGCCGGGGTCGCGTGCACGCTCGCCCGCTGTCACGATCCGGCGCTGGCGCCGAGCCTGGCCCATCCGGGACTGCCGGCCCTGGTCCCGGCCACAGCCTGACTCTTCCGTACGTCCGCCGCAGGGTCGACCATGGCAGCATGACCCGCGTCCTCGTCACCCTGCAGCCCGACGCCAGCCACGCCCAGGTGGCCGACGCCCTGACCGCCCTGGGCGCGACCGAGGTCCAGGCACCGCAGCCGGAGCTGCCCGGCGTCTGCATCGCCACCGTCGACGAGCAGCAGCACCCCCCGGACGCCTGGGCCGCGACGGCCCAGCGGATTCCGGGAGTGGCCGGGGCCGAGGTCGACCAGCTCCGCTGGAGCCTCTGACCCGGGCCCAGACCCCCCATCGATCGGGCCCCATCGATCGAGAGACCGAGCCGGTCAGCAGGCGACCGGGGTTCCGTCGGCGATCCTGTACTCCGACCGGCTGTCGAACAGCAACGGGATGAGGCCCCGGGTCGGCTGGGCCAGCGTGACGTAGCGCCCGTCGGCGTTGGTGCGGCTGGTGACCCCGTGCAGCGCCAGCTTCGAGCGCACGTCCGCGAACGTCTCAGCGGTGAGCTGGTACCCGCACATCGGCTTGGGCTCCACCTGGGAGGCGCTGGTCGGGATCATGTCGTCCTGGCCGGCGAAGTAGATCACCCCGTCCCCCGAACGGCCGAGCTCGGTGTTCCGTGCCGCCGCCGCGGCGGTCTCCCGGGCCAGCAGGCCGCGATTCTCGATGACCATCTGCACCGAACCCACGGCGCTGGCGTAGTTGACCTCGACCCGGCGGCGGTTGAGCAGCGATGGGTCGGCCTCCTCCGCGTCGTCAAGGGAATCGCTGGCCGTCTCCGACAGCATCCCCGCGACGTTCACCAGGCCGGCGTAGTTGCGCAGGATCCGGGCCTGCCCGTCGCCGGCGACCTGCCGGAACGGCTCGCCGTCCTTCACCCACTGCCCGTAGATGCCCGAGGTGTACCCGAGGCTGGTCACCTGGGCAGAGGAGAACCTCTCGCTCATCTGCTGGGCCAGGTCGTGCATCACCGGGTCGACGTTGCGGTTGCGCGGCCACAGGTGCAGCAGGTCCGTCCGGTAGAACTCGCTCGGGCCGTACTCGTGCAGGTCGTTGAGCACCTCCGGCTTCCAGTCGCGGATGACCTTGACGATCGCCCGGGCCTCCGGGGTTTCGAGATCCATGTAATCCCGGTTCACATCCACCCCCTCGGCGTTGCCTCGGGTGTCGGCCACCCAGCCGTCAGGGTTGGGATTCACGAACAGGACAGTGGTCTGCTCCAGGAAGCGGTTCAGGGCCGGATCGGTGGTGAAGGCCAGGTCCCGCGCCATCTGCATGCAGGCCTCGCGACCGGAGTTCTCGTCGCCGTGCACCGAGCAGGTGAACAAGGCCACCGACCCCGTGGCCGCAGCCGCCTGGGTGGCCGGGGCGGGTGCGCCCACCGCGACGAGCTGAAGAGGTCGGTTCTGCAGGGACCGGCCGACGGTCTGCACCCGTACGCGATCGCTGGCGGCATCGAGGTCGCGCAGGAAGCGCACCGCCTGGGGCTGGGTCGTCCACGCAGCGCCGTTGCTGGTCTCGAACGGGGTCTTCACGGTGTCGGGGGCCGCGGCGAGCGTGGCCTTCAACCCCGCACCCGTCGGCGGATCCGCTTCGGCCTGTCCCGCGACGAGCCCCAACGACGTCGCGAGTCCTGCCGCCACTGCAGCAGCCATGATCTTTCGTCTCACCCTCAGTCCTTCCGGCTGAGACCGCACAGCAGTCGGAGAGCCGACCTGTACGGCCATCTGGTCCCCGAGCTGAAGGGTCTAGCCAAATGTCTACCGAACAGATTGTCAATGGGTGAAGAAGTGACACGGCGCGAGCTTTGGGCCACCTGGAAGCCTGAACATTCCGTCACTCGACGGCATGTACCACGCCCGACCCCATACGCAGCCGAACACTCCGTCGAGTGACGGAATGTGCCACACCCAACCCCGCGCGCAACCGAACTTTCCGCCGAGTGACGGAATGTTCAGATCAGGAGCGGGCACAGGGGGCAGGAGGCAGAGGCGCGGTGCCTCAGTGGGCGGGAGCGCCCGGCCGGTCCGGACGCGGCGCCGGGACGTAGTCCTCGTGGTAGATGTCCGGTTCCAGGTAGAGCGCGGTGACCATCGGCTCCGCCGCCCGTACGGCCACCTCCGCGGCGTCGATCGTGTCGGCCACCGCCTGCGCGGTCGAGGTCGCGCCGACCCCGATCTTGGCGGCGACCAGGATCTCCTCCGGCCCGAGGTGCAGCGTCTTCATGTGGATGACCCGCTCGACGCCGTCGACTCCGGTCAGAGCGGTCTCGATCCGGCCGATGGCCTCCGGGGTCGCGGACTCACCGAGCAGCAGGCTCTTGGTCTCGATGGCCAGGGTGATGGCCACGGCGACGAGCAGCAGGCCGATCATCGCCGTGCCGATCACGTCGAAGATCCCGTTGTGGGTGATCAGGGTGAGCCCGACACCGAACAGCGCGAACACGAGGCCGAGCAAAGCGGCGAGGTCCTCCAGCAGCACCACCGGCAGCTCGGGCGCCTTCGCCGCCTTGATGAACCGCGACCAGGACTGTCGGCCCTTGGTCTTCGACGACTCCTTGATCGCGGTCCGGAAGGAGAAGGACTCGGCCACGATCGCCAGCCCCAGCACCAGCAGCGGGACCCACCACCACGAGCTCTCCAGCAGCGAGTTCGGGTGCCCGGAGTGGACCTCCTCGTACTTGTGGAAGGCCTCGTAGAGCGCGAACAGGCCGCCGACCGAGAACAGGACGATCGAGACGATGAAGGCGTAGATGTAGCGCTCCCGGCCGAAGCCGAACGGGTGCTCCGGCGTGGCCGCACGTTGGGCCCGCTTGCCGCCGATCAGCAGCAGCGCCTGGTTGCCGGAGTCGGCGACCGAGTGGATCGCCTCGGCCAGCATCGAGGACGCTCCCGTCAACGCCCACGCCGCGAACTTCGTCACCGCGATGAACAGGTTCGCGGTCAGTGCGGCGACGACTGCCCTGGTCCCACCTTCGGTGCTCATGCAGTCACCACATCGTTGCTCACTCGGTCCCCAACGTCGTTGCTCACGGGGGCGATTGTGTCAGCCCGGCACCGGAACGACGTCCGCGACCCGAGTCTCAGCTGGCCAGGTACCGACCGAGTCCCACGGCCAGGTAGACCGCGGCGTACATGCCGGTCTGGAGCAGCGCCGCGTACCGCTCGACGTCGGAGCCGCTGGAGTGCTGGATGACACAGACCCGGATGTCGTTGCGCTCGGCGGTGGCCTTGAGCCGAGCCTCGGCGGTGCGGATCGGCGATTCCGGGTTGCCGTCGTCCAGGATCACCAGAGCCGGCCGGCGGTCGGCCGAGACCGCGTCCTCGAAGGGATCGGCGAACGGGTCACGGGGACCGGCCGACTCCAGCACCGGGATCAGCTCGTCGGCGTCGGCGGCCAGCGCGGCCCGGCCACTGGCCGCACGGAGGGCCTCGGCGACCCGACGGCTGGCGCGGGCCGCCAGCACCGAGCCGCCCCAGACCATCGGCTGCACCTCGGCCAGTCCGGTGGCCAGGTCCTTGCCCGGGTTCTCGGCGACGTCGGTGTACGGCGAGCAGTCCGTGGCGACCTGGTCCATCGCGTCGGCCACCCGCCACGGGTCGACCTCCGGCCCCAGCTGCATCCGGTGCAGAGCGGCCAGCGAGACGATGGCCGCCGCCAGGGGGTCGGCGGTGGCGGTGGGCAGCATGATGGTCGAGCTGGAGCCGGCGTGATCGGCGATGGTCGAGGCGGGCGGACAGGCGATCAGCAGCTGCGCCCCGCGGCGTACGGCTTCGTGCACGGTCGCCACCAGCGCGGGCGAGCTGGACTCACTGGCCATCACCACCACGAGATCGAGGGCGCCGACCCAGCCGGGCAGACCGTACGCGGGCCACGCGACGAACGGGACCGGGCAGACCGGCTCCAGCATCGCCCGGATGAACCGCGCCTCGCTGCCCGCCGCGATCACCGCGCGAGGGCGGTCGAGCTGGCCGATCTGAAGCAGGGGTTCTTCGGCCTCGCCGATCTCACGCCGCAACCGAGCGCCGGCCTCGGCGAGCCGGCGCAGCCCGACGTCGGCGCTGCGTAGTGCCTGTTGGTCTTCCAGCCAGGAGTCGTCGAACATCGCTCAGGAACGCTCGTCGCCGTCCGCGGCCGACGCACCGGTCGCCGGACCGGCCGCTGACCCGTTGGTGTCCGCGGTGGCGGTCGAGACAGGCGAGGCGCCGGCGGCCGAATCCGCGGGGCCGGCCGACGCCGCCGACGACGCGGAACCAGGCAGATCGGGGCCCGGGCGGCGCGCCTCGTCGATCAGCAGCACCGGTATCCCCTGCCTCACCGGGTAGGCCAGGCCGCAGTCCGCCGCCAGGCAGACCAGCTCGTCGCGGTCGTGATCGACCGCCAACGAGCCGTGGCAGTTGGGACACGCCAAGATGTCGAGCAGCTCGGGTGCCAGGTCGATGGCC
>DATDAP010000498.1:0-6793 GCA_036525335.1 Microlunatus sp.
CCAGCCGCTTCAACTCGGTCTGGATGTCCTCCGTCGAGCGATCCGACGCATTGCGGCCCCCCTGGGGCCACCCACCCGCAGGCTCAACCGGAGCCGGATACTGCGGGTGGTTCAGGCTTTTGGGGGCTGAGCCGCGTCCGCGACGAGTCCGCGCACCATCGTGTTGGTGTCGGCGTCGTCCTGCAACTTCGAGATGGTCTTGACCACGCCGTCGATCGAGCGCTGGACCACGAGGCCACCGGCACCGACGTTCGGCGCGGCGACGTAGGCGTAGCCGGTCACCAGTGCCGCCCACTGGGCGTCGTTCACCTTGATGTACGGCTTGAGTTCGTAGTGCTGGCGGAGCGTGTTCGATACGCTCCCGAGGTTCCGGATCGTCTTGTTCAGATGGTCGACCAGGAGCAGGGAGTTGTTCGGGGTGTAGAGGTAGAGCACAACGTTCATTTCTTCGTCCTCCTCCGGAGGTGTTGGGGTGGGTGATGGAGCGGGCGCCGAGCCGCCGCCGACGTACAGCGCGAAGTCGATGCTGTCGCGGAGCGCGTAACTCGGGGATGGGAGCAGGGTGGTGTGCACGTGCGGCCCGTAGCCCCACTCGGAACCGAACCCGGATGCCCCGGACTCGGCGAACAGTTGCCCCTGAGCCAGCCGCTGGCCAGGAACGCAGACGATCTTCTTGAGGTGCAGGTAGCGCACGGCGCGTCCGTCATCGAGGTTGATCTTGACGTACCGCCCGGTGCCGCCGCCGGTGGAGTAGTTCACGTCTGAGACGACGCCGCTCCCCGCCATCCGGATCGCGGTGCCGTACGCGGTGGCGTAGTCGGTGCCGGGTTCGACGCTCGGCGGATTGCGGTACTTGTGGTCAGCCCACGAACTGCTGATGCCTACGTCGGCTGGTGTGGTGTAGCCCATTGGTGTCCCTCCTGGCTGTAGTGTCTCACGCGGGTTCTGCTATCCTTCGGCGGCGCCGGAGGTCATCTGCACGGCGTGCCAGGCGAACCCGATCACACCGCTGGCCTGCGCGGCGGTCCAGTTCTCCAATCGCACCGAGCATCCGGTGGTGGTCGGGACCACCACGATCGCGGGGGTCAGGCGGGTGGACGTGAACACGGTGACGGTCACGATCGGCGGCACCGTGAACCGACCCACCGGGAACGTGATGGCCGTGGTGGTCCCCGCGCCTGCGGCGATCGCGGCGAGGCCGGTGACTGAGCCTGCCGCCTGCGCGAACGGCCCAGAGCCCGCGGCGGCGGGCACTTTCAGCAGGGTGCGGTAGATGTTCCACACCGTCGGCGCTCCCGAGGTGTAGGCCGAGTACCACACCCGCAACGCCATCTCGCCGTCGTTGAACTCGGGGATGAACGTCGCCCGGTAGAGCATGTCGTGCTCACCGGCCTGGTTGACCGGGATCGCCGTCGCCGACGCGCCGGTCCAGGCCAGCCCGTCGGTGGACACCATCGGGAAGATGGTGCCGTTCACGCCACCCGACCCGGCGTCGGTCGCGCACATCAGCGCCACGTACTGCCCGCCGAGACGGCGCACCTCCACGTGCCATGCCGCCTTGCCCGCCGGGAACGCCGAGACGGTGCAGTTCACCGAGGTTCCCCAGCCGGTGGTCGGGTCGCTCCCGGAGGTCTGCATCCGCATCAGCACCGGCGTGGCGGGCGTGGAGACGTCAACCGCCCACACGGTCCAGCGCCCGTTCTCGTAGACGAACGACGGCGACAGCGGGCGGCGCACGGTCTCGGTGAACTGGTAGACCAGCGCCTTCGCGGTCCAGGTCACCCCGTCCGTCGAGGTGCGCATGTAGACCTTCTCCTGGAACGAGCCCAGCGAGGAGTCGTAGTAGCGCCAGAACAGGTACATCCGCCCGTCCGGCCCCATCACCAGGTCGGGGTCGGAGTTGTACTCGGGCGTGCCGTCGGCGTCGTCCAGCGGCTGTGTGACACCGGGCGCCGCGATCCAGGTGATGCCGTCGTCGCTGACGGCCAGGTTCGGGTCCTCGTGGTCGTCGTTGGAGCCGGGGTACGGGGAGTGCGCCATCCAGTAGCGGTAGCCGTTCCACTTCTCCGGGAAGTACGCCACCGACGGGTGCGTGGTCTGCCCACCGGCTGGGGTGACGTGGGTGGGGATCGTCAGCCTCGCCCCGACCGGCCCGCTCCACGCCGACGGCGTCATGCGGAAGTCCCACTCCTGGCTCGTCTTCGGCGCCGGAATTGGCGTCGCGAGCGAGGCGAGCCGAGCCGCCAGTTTCAGCGGCGTCACGATCCGGGTGTCGTCGGTGCCTGTGGTGACCTCCGCGGTGGTCGCCACCTCGCCGCCGCCGACCACGGTCTCCGTCGCCTGCACCGGCGCGAACGTGGTCGGCTTGCCGGTGATCGCCGACCAGTCCACCGAGCCGCCGCTGGGCGCCGGGGCGTACTTCACCCCGAGCGGCGCCGTGGAGTCCGCCACCAGGAAGTACCCGTCAGCCCCCACCGCCAGCCTGGCAGGAGTGTCCGCGGCGGACGCGACGATCAGGTCGCCCTTCGCGTCCAGGAGCGTCGCGGGGATGCCGTCCCCAGCGGCGAGGGTCCCGGCAAACACGCCCGGGGCGCCGACCCAGAACAGCGGCGTGATTTGCATCTTCGGGTAGTTCACGGCCTGCGTGCCGGTGCCGGTGTTGCGCCGCATCCCCATCTTCAACGTCGTGGTGCCGACCGGGAGGAGCAGGAGCCGCGAGCCGTACAGCGCGACGTACTGCGAACTCACCGAATAGGGAGTCTGCCCGAACCTGTTGCCAGTCGCGGATGCCTGGTCGGTCTGCCCGTCGATCACCAGCGCGCCGGTCGTGTTCACGCCGATCATCGCGTAGGTGGCGCCATCCGTGGACGAGACGACAGCCTCGTAGGAGACCTCCACCCAGAGCGGGGTATCGAGCACCATCGTCCGGGTCACACCGGCGATGTCCTGCCACACGCCAGCCCCCGCCGTGACGGTGTTGCCGTCGCTACTGGCGTAGACCTGCACCGGGTCGGGCAGGGGCGGCACTACCTCGGGCTCCGGGACGACGACCTTCGGGGTTAGGCGCCGCTCCACCGCGATGAGCCGCCGTTTGTAGTCCAGGAGCAGGTCATCGAGCGTGCGGGGGGTGGGCCGTCCGTTCACGCGATCACCGCCGAGATGTCACCGGCACTGGTCAGGGTGATGGCGATCGTCTCGCCCTGCGCCGTCTCAGTGACCGCCACCTTCTCCAAGCGCTGATCCTGGGAGACCTTGCGGATGTTCAGGCTCGTGGTCACCGGCATGATCGAGCCGGGGATGAGGTCGTTGATCCCCAGGCCGTGGCCCAGTTTCAGGGTCGCGCCGTCGGGCACCTTGATCGTGTTCGGCACCGGAGCCACGCCGGACAGCATCCGGGACGCCTGGCTGTTCAGCGCGTCCTGGGTCGGCTGGTCGGACCCCTCCTCCTGGGTCAGTGAGGCGATCCAGGTCCACACCCCGGTGAACGAGTCCTCGCCGCCTGCGTTGCCGACGCCCGGGATCACGCCGGGGCCGGGCGATGTTGAGTCCTCCGGGCGCTCAGCCGAGACGTGCGCCACGCTGGCGTGCTCCGAGCCTGCCGCGATGACCGTCAACTCGCCGTCGAAGTCGGCGTCCGTCAGTCGGCGCGTCACGCCCAGCGGCTCCGCCGAGTCCCAGATCACGATCCTCCGACCGATCACCGCGTAGTCCAGCCCCGAGTCGGCCAGGTTGTCCAGGTGCTCGCCCAGTTGCATCTGGAATGCCAGCGTGTCCGAGCGGGTGTAGAGCGTGTCGGAGCGCCGGATGTCCAGGTGCAGGAGCACGTCGATCGGCGGGGTCACCTCCTCCCAGCGCGGGATCGTCACCACCGTGGCCGCGCCGCCGGTGCGGATGCGGGCCTGGTACGAGGTCTGCAATTCGTACTCGATGATCGTCCGGGCACGTTCGGTCATCAGCCACGGCGACGTCGGGTCCAGCGAGTCCTTCTGCTCGCCGGTCTCGATCGGCCAGTCCACCGAGAGCGGCGTGCCGTTCAGGTACTGCGTCACGTCCTTGGCGATGATGATCGCCGAGTCGCGACCGGTCTCCACCTGCTCGATCGGGCCCTCGAACGCACGCTCCTCGCCGCGGAACACCACCATCTCGAAGCGCTTCGCGCCCTTGGCCACCTTGTCGATCGTCTCGCCCTGCGCCAGGCAGGACCGGCCTTGCAGGACGACCGTGCTGTCGCCGGTCGCGGAGCGCGGGCGAGTGTAGGCGACTTGTGTCAGGTCGTTCAGGGTGAACAGTTTGCGCCCGCCGCCGCGCTCGTGAATCTGTACCTTGTGGCCCTGCACGCACTCGATTCCGGCCATCAGTACCGCCGCGTCAACTCGACATCGAGGGCCAGGTTCTCCGGGTCGGCGTCCAGCGGTGCATCGAAGGCGACCAGGTATCCGATCCCGCAGTCCAGCAGGGGCCACTCGGCGGGAGCGCCGCCGGTGCCGTAGAGGAGTTGGTCAGCCGCGATCCAGTCGCCGCCGCCGACGCTGGCGCGCACCCGCTCGGACACGCCGTCCAGCCGGATCGTGGTGCCCGGCGGGATGAACGAGATGATCTGCTCCGACTCCCAGCCCGCCGAGGCGTCGAACTGGTCCGAGGAGAGTGCGTCCGGGTTCGGGTAGATGCGCACCCGGACCTGCCGTGCGGGCTCCGCCTGTGTGGTGAGCCGGAACGTCGGCACGACTTCGAGCCAGCGGGTGACCGCCGATGCGGGGATGGGTGCCCAGTACCGGCGCCAGGTGCCGACCTCGTCAATGCACGGGTCGTAGATCACCGGCGCGGACGGCGGGGTTGGCAGGGGCGGGCAGTCCGGGTCGGCGAGCGGATCGAACCCGGTGTCGGCCAGCGTCGCCCGCGCAGACACCGACTGGTTGGCCACGCCCTCCCAGGTGTGCGCGTACTGCGCAGTGTCCGGGGAGTCGCCGCTGAACCAGTCGAACAGCGCGGCCAGCGTCACCGCGGCGTCGTCCATCGTCCAGGTCGTGCCGCCGACAGTGCTCCCGACCGCCTGCAACGTCATCACCGCGTGCTCAGCGAGCGCGGGCGCGACGCCGGACACTACCAGCCGGGTCCAGAATCCTGAGCCCGCAGGGAGCGCCACAGCGATTCCGGTGGTCCGGGAGATGAGACCCCAGGCGGCGTTGTACCAGGCAATCTCGGGAGTGAGCGAGCGAGCGGCGGGGGTCCAGGCGTAGACCGACCCGAAGTAGGTGGCGCCCGCCTCGACGTCGGCCCCGTACGGCGCGGCGGGTTGCATCCCGGCGCGGACGTTGGTCGAGGTCGTCTGCACGGTCACGCGGGCGGCGAACGTCCCAGACCGTCCGCCGGTGACGCGCTGGATGATCGAGGCGCCGCCGGTCCCGGCCACACTCCACCCGAGCGGGGACACCCCGGTGGCCGTCGTGGTGCTCAGGTGCGCGGTGCCGGTCCAGGCGTAGTCCACGTCCGGCGAGTCTGCGGTGGCGCCGTCGAAGTACGTGCCGGGGTTGGTGTTCGGGTTCGGCTGATAGACCGCCACGTACGCCGACGACGGCGAGGTGTACGCGCCGAACTTCACCCGTGCGCGCCACTCATACGTCGTGCCCGGCAACAGCCCGGTCACCGTGACCGGCGACGTCGCGGACGTGACCGTCGTCACCGTTCCGGCAGAGCCGATCCGGTAGTCCACCTCCCAGCCGGTCGCACCGGTGACCCCGCCTGGTGCGGTCAGCACCACCGTGGCGTTCTGCCCGGACGCGCTGGGGGTCACCGCCAGCGTCGGGGGATCGGCGGGCAGAGTCGTGGCGTTCAGCACGGACGACCAGGCACCGTTGCCGATCGCGTTCACACCGCGGGAGCGGAAGTAGTACTTGGTTCCGGGAGCCAGCCCGGTGTGCGTCTTCGTGCCGGTGGAGGTCTCGATCACCGCCGAGCCGAACGCCGGGTCGTCGTCAATCTGGACTTCCCAGCGGATGATCGGTGAGCCGCCACTGCCGGTGCCGTTGAACCGGTAGCGAATCTCGGTCAGGGTGATCTGGTCCAGCGAGAGCGGCGATGGAGCCGGGGGAACGCTGAGCGCGGTGCCGTCGTAGGTGGCTCCACACTGTGCGTGCCCGAGGATGTCGAAGTCGGCGTAGACCTGAGCCCCGGCGTCACCGTAGATGCTGACCGTGACGGCATAGTCCCCGGAGTGGATCAGGAAGTTGTTGCCGTTGACGAAGTCGAAGCCGCCGCTGTAGTTGACGACCAGCCCCACGCTGTCCACGTAGACCTGGAACGTGGAGCCGCTGGCGGATGAGGTCGGCGAGTAGGACAGTTTGTCCACCCACACCTCGACGTGCATGCTCGCCGACGCGCCGGACTGCCAGTTGTACCAGACCTCGATCCGCAGTTGGAACGGGCGTCCCGGGAACGCCTGAATGCCGGTAGCCATCTCTCCCCCTACGGTCGGCTCAGCGCGAGCGCGTCAACGTACAGCGCGCATCGCGAGGCGGTGGTGAATGCGGTGACGGCCACCTGCATCCGGACGATCGCGTTGGCCGTCCCCGCGGGCGGACTGATCAGCGAGCCCGCGATGGCCCCTCCGGCGCTCGGGCCGGTGCCGATGATGTCGGTACGCAGGACGGTGTTGCCGGAGTTGCGCCAGACCACGGTCAGCGTGCAGACGCCGAGGGTGAGGCCGGTAGCGACGGTCACGACAGCCGCCGCCCACTCAGTGACGGAGACTGGCGAGCCGGTGATTTCCGGAACGGTCACGACCTGCTCGGCGCCG
>DATDAP010000499.1:0-5656 GCA_036525335.1 Microlunatus sp.
GGCACGACTGATCCGTCGGAGGTTGCTTCCCCCCACACCTTGTAGAGCTCAGATCCTGATGCGCCGCCGCCCATCGCTTCTTCCTGCCAAGAGATCAGCCGGGCCCGCCGGTCCTGTAGAGCGTTTCGCACGAGTTCGGTACGGGTGCCGTCGTCGATCTCGGCAACAGACGATTCGTGCTGGAGAGGCGACATGGAACTCCTTCCGGGCCACGTGTTGGTAGCCACCCGAAGCAGCATGATCGGACATCGTCAGCGTAACGAAAGCTGAGATCTTCGGGAAATGCACTGAGAAGATTCTCTGAGCTCGACGAGAACACTTCGACAGCGGCTGGACCGATGACCTCGATCACGTGCGCACGTTCATCGCCGGCATTCCACATCGCGTCGCGAGGAGGACGAAGTCCGGCGCAGCAGTTACCGAGGGCCGAGTCCGGTGCGTCCGTCCAGGAGCTCACGAGCAATGTCGAGGTGCCCGGCGTGCCGGGCGATTTCCTCGATCGCGTGCAGCAGCACGCCGCGGACGGTGGTGACTTCGCCGACGAGCTCGTCCGGTTGGAGGGTCAGCGGATCATCGAGCCGGAACCGGGCGAGGATCTGGTCGGATCTGCGGCACTCGGCGCAGTATGACTCGATGGCCTCGGCCAGAGTCGTGGGCTCGCCGGATCGAGCCGGTGTATGGGTCACGTCGCCGGCCAGCGTGAAGGCGAACCAATGTCGCTCGACTCCGCCGAGGTGAACCAGCAGGTCTAGCGGGCTCCACCCACTCGGTACGACACTCCGCCGCGCATCTTCCTCGGACAGGCCGTCGACGATCTGCAGAGCGGCCAGCCGGTTTGCGGCGAGGAAGTGCAGGAGTGCCAGGCGTTCGGAGCTGTCTGGAGGGGTCTTCATGCACCCGGACTGTAGTGGCGGCCGCGCACGCTCCCCCGGCCACAGGTGGGCGATGTGTTCGGTCGGAGCCGGATCACGACCTACTCACACCAGGCATCACCAAACATCCGTGGGACGAGAGCGGCTGGGTGCGTACGAATGTGCGCAGGCAGTGCTACGAGAGGAGGGCATGGTCGAGTGCGTTGACGACAAAACGTTCCCACTGCTCGTCGGTCCAACCGCGCCCGGCGAGGGTGAAGTACATGCTGAGCCCGGAAAGAGCGCAGAGGATGTCGATCGCCTCCTCAACCGGCACCCGCAAGGCATGCATGGCATCGAGCTGCTCGGCGAGCACTCCGAACGCCGATGCGGTCTCGGCCTCGTTGGTGGCCCACTGCACGGCCATCTCGGGGTCGATGGCGGCGGCGTCGCGGACCACGCCCATGATCGGCCCGACCCTGCTCAGGACGCTGCGACCGTAGCTGGTCCAGAGCGCGATGACCTTCCGGGGGTCCGTCTCGGCCCGCGCCCCGTCCAGCCACGGCCGGTCAAGCATTGGCACGGGCTCCTCGTCGCCGACGACGGCCACGTCCACGGCCTGCTTGAGCACGCTGCGCTTGTTGCCGAAATGGAAGTACACGGTCTGCACCGCGACCCCGGCTCGTGCAGCGATCTGTTCCAACGTGGTGCTGTGGTACCCGTCGGCGATGAACAGCTCGGCTGCAGCGGTCACGATCTTGCTCTGCGTGCTCCTGGTACGGGCGCCGCGAATTCTCTTGACGTTCTCGGGCACGTGCTGCACTCTAACTCTAGAGTTCTACTACCACAACGGTGCCCGGGTCGCTACCGCTCAGTGGCCGCTTGGCGACGTGGTTCGGCGCAGATACCACCCGTACGCGAGAACGGCGCAGACGCCTCCCGCGAGCATCCCGACCAGGATGTCGGATGCGTGATGCATGCCCCGGTACAGGCGAGCGAAAGCCACCAGCAACGGAACGGTCACGCAGACCGCCGCGGCGGTCCACCGCAACCCGACACGTTCGACCCGGGACGCCATCAGCAGGAGAGCGAGATATAGCGCCGTCGAAGCCCCCACATGACCACTGGGGTAGCTGCTCATCGGCAACATCGGCTCCAGACGCTCCACCGAGGGACGTTCGCGATGAACCAGCGCGGTGACGGTCAGGTACAGCCCCAACTGCAGCAGGATCGCCATCGCGGGCACGACGGCCAGCCTCCAGTCACGGCTGCGCCAGAACACCACCGTCGAGACGAGGAGATAGACGCCGACAATCGCTTCCGTGCTGCCGAGGAACGACAACGCGAACGAGATCGAGTCCCAGGTTTCGTCCCGGCGGACGGCTAAGCCCTGATTGATCGAATCCTCGGCGTTCAACGGGCCGGCCAGCGGACCGATGACAGCCAGACCGAGGGTGACGACCAGACCGCACAGCACCAGCGCCGGAACCAGGACCCGGAGGAAAAGATCCCTTCCGTCGGCCCAGCGAACGCGGTCCATGACCCAGAACTTAACGCAACCTCGACAGACACCAACCTGAGCAACGCAGCGCAGAGCGCGAGTACGAGCTGACATGCCGGGGGCAGAGCACGACCGACGACCGCGGACGCGTGCCACGTGCTGGAGCAGCGATGACGTGCTTCGGACGCCGAACGGCCGTAGCGGCTTCGAGTTGACGCACGCTGCCTCGGCTGCCGACCTGGAAGACGGGGCGCTCATCGACCCGCACAACTGGCCACCGACGTGTCGTCGGCGGCGAGTACCGGCGCGCCGGGCCACAGCCACTCGCTCGGCCTGGACATCTCGTGGAGTCGCTGTCGACGGCGTCGGCCGTTGTACTGCCCGATGGCGTTACACCCGCCGACGTTCGACAGTGAAGGCATGAGAACGGCTAGGAGGTCGGCAGCCGGCAGGGTCGCGCCTCCCGCGGAATGGCCGGCTGGTGCTGGTCCCTGGCCGTCCTCGACGAGGCCACCATGAGTCAGTGGCTGACGCCGACGTCCTTGTTGATCACTGGTTCGGCCGAGCCGCGCATGTGCAGCCGGCCTCACACGGTGCCGATGCAGCCTCGATTCCCCGCATCTCCACGGACCCGCGCGCGCCAGACCTGGTCGGCAGCTCCACACTCGGCACCGTGACCACGGTCAGGTCGTCCATCCGCAACAACCTGGCCAACAGCAACGCATCCCGGGCATCGGTCTTCACCACGATCCCCCGGAGCCCGGCGGATCCTCGACGGAGCCGTCCACCTCACAGCGAATCCCGGCAACGGTCAGGCAAGTCCGACCGGTTACGGCTGGCCCGGGACCCTTGTCCAGACCCGTCGCCGCCACCGACCGGGCGTGCACACCAACACTCGTACGCTCTGAGAACACCGGAGCCCTCCCAACCACGCATGTCGGATAGGCCAGACCGAAACGTCTGGCAACCCACGCAATCTGCGCACGAGGCCCCGGCCTGCAACCACTGGCCCGGGCCGAGGAGGCACGCGACCGTGACCTCGGTGGGCTCGCCGACCTGGAGGGCATCGATAGATGCGGTCACTACATATCCTCTAGCCGCCTCTAGCCGACAGTTGAGGATGCCCGTGCGTGGCCTGGGCGAATCGAGACGACGGCCGCACGTTCAGCCCAACCGTGAATTCAATCCGGCGAGGCGGCCGGAGCGAACTGCCGGGGCTACGTCACCGCACATCGAGCAAGTGGCGCTACTTCCGTCCTCGAACGGCGTTGTACGCGTCGACGATGCCGTATCCGTAGAAGCCGTTGAAGTTCTTGCCACCGGCGCAGTACGCGTCGAATTCGGTGGGCCGGCCGACGTTGACGTAGCTCTGCAGACGCGGCTTGGGACAGCGGTGCTCGGCAGCAGTGCGGTACAGCCGCGACTCGACCGAATTCGGCGACATGGTGAGGCCGCCGTTCTGTCTGTCGCGATGTCCGTACTTGCTGATGATCAGCGCCGCGACGCCGGCCGCGTGCGGCGAGGCCATCGACGTGCCCTGCAGGTAGGTGTAGTAGCCGCAGCGGCCGGAACTCGTGCAGTCCTTGAAGACCGAGTCCGCAGCGACCGGCGCAACGTTGCCGTCGGCGTCAACCAGGCCTTCTTCCTGCAACACCTTCAACGGATACGTCGACAGGATCTCATTACCGACCGTCCGGTAGGAGTCGGTGCCGAAGCCGTCGCGGAAGTAGCCGCCTGGTGCGGACACCGAGATCTGCTCGGTGCCGTAGTTGGAGTAGTCCGCCTTCATGCTGGACGGGCCGAGAGCCGAGACACCGATCACGTGCGGACCCTCGACTGGCAGGTCCAGGCACGTGCCGTTGTCGACCGGCCGCGGGTAGGCAGTCGTGGGTGGATAGTCCGGGCTCGTGACGTCGGTCCGCGGCGCCCCGAGGTCCTCGTGGTTGTTACCCAGTGCGCCGACGAGTGTGACGCCGTGCCGGTGTGCGTACTCGAGGCCGCGGCGCATGCCGGTGATGATCGCCCGCTGCTCCGCCTGTGCGGCGGGTGTGTCGGCAGGGTTGGCGGTGCAGTTGTAGAGCCACGGGTCGACGTAGAAGGACATGTTGACCACGTCGATCCCGACATCGCCCGCGTAGGTGAGCGCGTTGACAACCGGGTCCAGGAAGAAGTAGCCGGAGTCCTGACCGCCCTTGAGCTCGACCAACGTGACCTTCGGTGCTACCCCGGAGACCCCGGTGCCGTTCGCGGCCGCGCCGATCGTGCCGGCCACGTGGGTGCCGTGCCCGCCATCGTCGGTACCGACCGGATCAAGACAGCTCGCCACCTCACATGGGCCGTCGACATCGGTCAGGTCTCGGGCGAAGTTGCGGGACAACCCGAAGCTGAAGTTCGGGGCAATGTCGGGGTTCGTGGCATCGAGGCCGGTGTCGAGCACCCCAACAGTCACACCTCTCTCGCCCGGTTCGATCTTGCGGGCCCGCTCGGCCCGCACCATTTTCAATCCCCACAGCTTGTCGTCCAGCGGGTCCAGCCTGGCCACGCCACGGTGATGCGACCCCCCGCGCAATCCGGTCTCTGGCCGTTCCATCGCCGGCTTGGGGTCGGACCGGCCGATCGGACGTCGTGGGCTGGCGCCGATCAGAGCTGAAGAAGCAGCCGCCCGGGTGGCGAAGTCGGATCGTGTGGATCTCACCTGGAACATGCCGACCGCCTTGTTCTGGCCGACGACCGTTCCGCCTGCTGCGGCGATGGCAGTGACGGCAGCAGAGACGCTCACCCCATCCTCAGCGACAACCGTGTAATCGGTCTCGGTGGCCGCCGAGGCGGACCCACCAACGGCGATGGCCAACACGCATGCCGCGGCGGTCACGGCAGCGACGGCACCAGCCCCAAGTCGTTTCATCATGGATGGCATTCCATCGGATGCAGCCGCCAACTACAAGGGCGCGAATACCGCGTCCTGCCCGACTGGCACCCAGGCGTTCGGCGGCGGCATTATCGGCAGCTTCCTTCCGGTTAGCCATCACCATCGCCTAGACCGAAGCTGTCCGATAGGCCGTCATACGTTGCAGGCCACGTCGCGATTTCAGTGTCTCGCAGACCGGTCCGCTTGCGGCGCCGCTGGTTGTCCTTGCGGGCCCGACGGCGGCTTACGAAACGGCCTGTCCACGGGTCAGCGCTGGCGCGAGGTCTGGCTTCGCGAGCGCCAGGAGCAGTGTCTCTGGTTAGCCCGTGGGAGCGCCCGGACGGATGTTCTGGTTGATCGCGAACATGTTGCTCGGGTCCCAGCGCTGTTTGAGGT
>DATDAP010000500.1:0-4768 GCA_036525335.1 Microlunatus sp.
GGAGCGCGCGTCGTTCCTCTCCACCGCCAGACTGGTGCTCATGGCCGGAGCCTACGCCGTCCGCAACCCGCGTCAATCCCCCTGGTCAGAGCGGGACTGGAGGTGTGCGAGCAGACGTCCTCGGGCGGCCGGCCACTCGGCACTGAGCATCGAGAACTGCACCGTGTCGCGCCAGGATCCGTCCCGACGGATCCGGTGGTGGCGCAGCTCCCCCTCACGGACAGCTCCGAGGCGGGCGATCGCGGCCTGGGAGCGAACGTTGCGGATGTCGGTGTGCCAGACCACCCGCTCGGCGCCGAGCCCGTCGAAGGCGCGCCCGAGCAAGATCAACTTCGAGGCCGTGTTGACGAAAGTCCGCCAGTGCCGGCGAGCGACCCAGGTGTGACCGATCGCCAATGCTCGTAGGGATGGGTTGATCTCGTAGTAGGACGTCGTGCCCACCAGCTCACCGGTTGCGGTCAGCCGCTGCGCGTACGCCAGCCGATCATGATCATTGACGATTGACGTGATGATCTTGGTGGCGCCCTCGACGTCGACGGGAGCGGGATAGGTCAGGTGGGCCAGCACCTCGGCGGCCTCCTCGGGCGACCCCAAAGCGGTCAGGAAGTCGACGGCATCGTCGGAGCCGAGAGGGGTCAGCGTCAGCCCGTAGCCCTGCAACTGAAGCGGTTCATGCCAGGAGGCCAGACCGGATGCCGGTGTGTCGAAGATCACGAACCCTCGCGGTGGCCGACCACGAAGATCCTTCGGAACGGCAACACCGTCCCGTACGACGTCTCGGGGTAGGCCTCCCGCAGTCGCCCCTTGTAGTCGCTCTCGAACGTCTCGCGCAGCTCGTCGGGCAGTGCCTGCAGCACAGGTCGCGCGCCGGTCGCGGAGATCCAGGCGAAGACGGGGTCCTCACCGGTGAGCACGTGCATGTACGTCGTCTCCCAGACGTCGACAGCGCAACCGAGGGCGGTCAGGTCGGCGAGGTACTCCCCCGGCTCGGCCGACGCCGGCCGCAGCACACCCGCCGTGTGCTCCGCATACGGCGCGGTGCCGGCGAGCTCGTGCAGCAGGACGTGGCTGGGCGCGCCGAAGTTACCGGGCACCTGAAACGCGATCCAACCGTCGACGGCCAGTCGTTCGACGAAACCCGGGAGCAGCTCGCGATGATCTGGCACCCACTGCAGCGCGGCGTTGCTGATCAACACGTCCGTACCGGGTTCGGGACGCCAATCGCGGAGATCCCGTTCGAGGAAGCGCAGGTCGTCGACACCCTTGATGGTGCGGGCTGTCTCGATCATGGCGGGCGAGGAGTCGACCCCGACGATCTCGGCCGTCGGCCAGAGGTGGGCTAACGACGCGGTCAGCTCGCCGGAGCCGCAGCCGAGGTCCACCACCCGGCGGGGACGCTCGGCGCCGATTCGGCGAACCAGGTCGCCGTACGGTCGCGATCGCTCGTCGGCGTACTGGCCGTAGTGCGCGGGATCCCAGTCGTTCATCGTCCCTCCTCGGTTCTCCTCCCAGCGTAGTGGCGGCGGGAACTGCGGATAGGGTTCGAGATCATGACCGAGAACGTTGACCCGGCCGCGAGTGACCACCTGGCCGACCGCCGGATCGAGATCGCCACCGACGACGGGTCGATGCCGACCCAGCTGTGGTTGCCACCGCGGCAGACCGGAGCCGCCGTGGTGGTCTTCCAGGAGATCTTCGGGGTGGGCCGCTACATCCGCAGCCGGTGTGCTGATCTGGCTGCTCTCGGTTACGTGGTGCTGGCGCCGGAGCTCTACTGGCGGCTCGGTGTCTTCGCGGTGGACGAGAGTGCCGACGACCTGCTGGCGCAGGGAATGGGCCTGATGCGGCAGGTCGACTGGGACGTCGCCACCTCCGACGGGATCGCCGCCGTGCAGCACGCTCGAGGGATGACCGAGGTGACCGGAGACGTCGGTGCTGTCGGATTCTGTTTCGGGGGTGGGCTGGCCTTCAACGTGGCTGCTGAGGAACCGGTCGATGCCCTGGTGAGCTACTACGGCTCGGCTCTGCCCGAGCTGCATCCGTCGGCCCCACAGGTGACGGCACCGAGCCTGCACCATTTCGGTGACACCGACACCTTCATCCCGCTGGAGACGGTCCGCGAGATCGAGGCGGCGGTGACTGCGCAGCCCGACGTGATCTTCGAGATCCACCCCGGAGCCGGTCACGCGTTCGACAACCCGGCGCCGCTGTTCCACCACGCGGAGGCGTCCGCAGCAGCGTGGGCGAGCACCGTCCGGTTCCTTTCCGACCACCTGCGAACCAAAGCGCAGTACGCTACCGAGTGATCTGGCGGTCGCCTCACGCGCTCGAGCGGTGCCCGTCGGCGAGCACAGAGCTGTAGGGGGCGCGGATGACCGGACTGATCGAGACTCGGGGAGGGTCGGCGTCGACAGACGACGTCGGCAGTGAGCAGACCGCTCATCGGCCGGCGCTGTCGATCTTGATCACCGTACGGGGCGCGTTACCGAACCTGAGACCCGCCGAGCAGCGGGTGGCCGAGCTGGTGCTGTCGGACCCGGCCGGGGTGTCGGAGAGCTCGATCACCGCCGTTGCCCGGCGCTGCCAGACGTCCGAGACGACAGTGCTGCGCTTCTGCCGGGCGATCGGACTGGCCGGCTACCCCGAGCTGCGGATCGCGTTGGCCCGCGCCGCCTTGTGGGAGGAGTCCGGGCAGGCCCCGGGACATCCGACGACCGGGCAGATCGATCCCGGGGACTCGCTGGCCGATGTGGTCGCCAAGATCACCTACGCCGACGCGTGCGCCATCGCCGACACGGCCGCTGCTCTCGATCTCGGCGTGCTGGAGAAGGCCGTCGTGGCCGTGGCGGGCGCCGGACGGGTCGACATCTACGGGATCGCAGCGAGCGGTCTGGTCGGTGCCGACCTGCACCAGAAGCTGCACCGGATCGGCAAGATCTCGTTCTTCTGGTCCGACCCGCACCTGGCCCTCACCTCGGCCGCGGTGCTCGAGGCCGGCGACGTGGCCGTGGGTATCTCCCACACCGGCACCACCCTGGACACCGTCGACGCGATGAGGGTGGCGCGCGAACGGGGCGCGATGACGATCGCGATCACGAACTTCGCCGGTTCGCCGATCGCCGGGCACGCCGACCTGCTGCTCACCACGGCCGCTCGGGAGACCACCTTCCGTACGGGTGCGATGTCGAGTCGCATCGCCCAGCTGGCGCTGGTGGACTGCCTGTTCGCCGGGGTTGCCCAGCGCTCCTACGACCAGGCGATCACGGCCTTGGAATCCACCTACGCGGTGGTCCGCAGCCGGCACAACGATCGGACGCCGTTGCCGGTCGACTGACGGACCACCGTCACGAGACCCCGCGGACCCCCGAAGCCACCACGACGGCTGCCGCCCCTGGCACAGTGAGCACGTGCCGAGCCCGACCGACCCGCCCACCGATCACGGTGTCGGGGGCGTGGTCCGCGATCGGCGTCCGCGGCGCACCGTCCTGGTGCTGGGGATGCTGTCCACCTTCGGACCGATCTCGCTCGACCTCTACCTGCCCGTGCTGCCGGAGCTCGCTGCCGACCTCGGCGCCAGCGCCTCCAGTGCACAGCTCACGATCACCGCCTGTCTGCTGGGTCTCGCGGTCGGTCAGCTGGTGGCGGTCCGCTGTCGGATCAGTTCGGTCGTCATCGACCGCTGCTGATCGGTCTGGTCTGCTACGCGCTCATCTCGCTGGCGTGCGCGTTTGCGCCGAGCATCGAGGTGCTGCTGGTGCTCCGGCTGCTGCAGGGGCTCTCCGGGGCGGCCGGGCTGGTGATCGCGCGTGCCGTGGCCCGCGACCTGTACGAGGGACGTGCCCTGCTGGTCGTCTTCTCCCGCTTGATCCTGGTCTCCGGGCTGGCTCCGGTGGTGGCGCCGCTGCTCGGTGGCCAGCTCGCGCGGGTGACGGACTGGCGCGGGATCTTCGTGGTGTTGGCGGCTTTCGGGCTGGTGCTGGTGGTGGCCGGCCTGGTCGGCGTGCCCGAGTCGCTGCCACCGGAACGTCGCAGCGCCGGCGGGCTGCGGGACAACGTCGCCGGCTTCCGGGAGCTGCTCGGTGACCGGCTGTTCCTCGGCGCGGCGTTCTCCTCCGGCCTGGCCGGGGCCGCCATGTTCGCCTACATCGCGGGCTCGACCTTCGTGCTGCAGCGGGTCTACGAGATGTCGCCGCAGGGGTTCTCGTACGTGTTCGGGGTCAACGCGCTCGGCATCATGGCGATGTCGGAGCTGGGCGCTCGGTTGGCCCGCCGGTGGCCGGCGGAGCGGCTGCTCGGGGCCGGTCTGGCGATGAACCTGATCGGGTCCGTCGGGGTGCTGCTCAGCGCACTCACCGGCGCGGGTCTGGTGCCGCTGCTGATCTCGCTGTGGGTGATGGTCAGCCCGGTGGGGATGGTGTTCCCGTCGGCGACCACGATCGCGCTGGCCGACTACCCGCACCAGGCGGGGCGGGCGTCGTCGCTGCTCGGGCTGGGGCAGTACATCGCCGGTGCCTTTGTCGCGCCACTCGTCGGTCTGGGCGGGGAGGGAACGGCCGTGCCGCTGGGACTGGTGGCGGTCGGGGCTAGTCTGTTGGCGGTTCTGGTGTTCTGGGCGCTGGTGGTCCGGACCCTTCGGGGGCGTGAGACACCCGCTTGACGTACTCGAACAAAAGTTCGAATATGGAGGAGTGACCGCCGCTCCCACCATCGCCGACCTGCGTCAGCGGGTCAACCGGATGCAGGGGGCCGCGGTCACCCGGCAGCTGCC
>DATDAP010000501.1:0-11647 GCA_036525335.1 Microlunatus sp.
TGCTGCCCGGCCTCGGCCAGCAGGGCGACGACCAGGCTGGAGTCGATGCCGCCCGACAACAGCACCCCGACCGGGACGTCGGCCACCATCCGGCGATCGACCGCGGTGCGCAGGGAGGACAACAACGCCTCCTCCCAGTCCCGCTCGGTCCAGTCGGCCCTGTCGGGATCGCGGGCGAAGTCCGGCTCCCAGTAGAGCCAGTCGCTGCCGGTGGTGCCGTCGGCCTCGATCACCCGTACGGTCGCCGGCGGCAGTTTGGTGACCCCGGAGAGGATCGTCCGCGGCGCGGGCACGACCGAGTGGAACGTCATGTAGTAGGACAGCGCCGTCATGTCGACCGAGGTGTCGACGCCTCCGGCGGCCAGCAGCGCCGGCAGGCTGGAGGCGAACCGGAGACGATCCCGGGTGTGATCGAGATAGAGCGGCTTGATGCCCAGGCGGTCGCGTCCCAGGACGAGGCGTCCGCTCACGTGCTCGTAGATCGCGAACGCGAACATGCCGAGGAAGTGCTCGACACAGGACAGACCCCAGTGCGCGTACGCCTTGCCGATCACCTCGGTGTCCGAGGTCGAGAAGAACTGGAATCCCGCGCCCTCCAGCTCAGCGCGCAGCTGTTGGTAGTTGTAGATGCAGCCGTTGAAAACCACGCTCAGCCCCAGCGGGGGGTCCACCATCGGCTGGGAACCGGCGACACTCAGATCGATGATCGACAGCCGACGATGGCCCAGCGCGACCGGCCCCCGGGCCCAGATGCCGGAGCCGTCGGGTCCGCGGGCCTCCTGGCAGACGTTCATCCGCTCGCAGGCGGCGACGTCGGCCGTCCGTCCGTCGAACCTGATCTCTCCGGCGAGTCCGCACACGGTGCTTCCCCTTCAGTCGTTGATGATCCAGGTGTCCTTCGCGCCGCCGCCCCGGGAGGAGTTGACCACCAGGCTGCCCTCGGGGGCAACGCGGGTGAGTCCCAGCGGAGCGAGCTCGCAGTCGTCCGGCGCCGTTCCGCGAAGGTACACGAAAGCGCGCAGATCCACGTGCCGTGGCTGCAGCACGCCGTCGTCGAAGGTGGGGTGCGAGGACAGCGCCACGACCTCCTGGGCGACCCAGCTCGCCGGGTCGGCGGCGATCTCGGCCCGTCGGTGCGCCACGGCCGACGCCGAGGCGTCGGGGCCGATCAGCACGCCATGACCGCCGTGGCCGTCGACGGGCTTGGTGACCAGCTCACCGACCCGCTCCAGCACGATCCGCCGTTCGGTCTCGTCGCTGGTCCGATAGGTCGGCACCGACTCCAGCAGCGGACGCTCCTGCAGGTAGTAGGCGATCAGCTCGGGCACGTAGCAGTACATGGCCTTGTCGTCGGCCACGCCGTTGCCCGGCGCGTTGGCCAGCACGACGTTCCCGGCCACGGCGACATCGAACACCTCGGCGCCGACCGCTCGACCCTCCGAGTCGGTGACGTCCACCAGCTCGTCGTCCAGCCGCAGGTACAGGGCTCCGATGGTCGCACCGCTCTCCCGGTGGCGGACCCGACCATCGGTGACCTCGAGATCGTCGGCGGTGACCAGCAGCAGCCCGCCTCGCTCGGCCAGCAGCCGGTGCTCGAACCAGGCGGAGGCGTGCGGACCCGACGAGAAGAGAGCGGCGGAGGTGCCGGGTCCGGCGTGTCGGAGCAGTGTCGCGCGGATCCGCGGCAGCGCGTCGTCGGGCGCCAGCAGCCCGTTCGGCCGGGGCAGGTCCGGCAGCACCGAGTTCATCAGGTCCCGGATCGCGATCGCGTACGCGGCCCCGCTCGGGTTCCGGACGTTGTCCTCCAGCACCCGCCAGCCGCCGAACTCGTTGCGGACCAGATCGAAGCCCATGATCGGCGCCCGGACGGTACCGGCGGGCAGTCGGGTCGCCTCGGGCCGCCAGCCCAGCGCACCGACCACCCGGTCGCCCGGCAGCACCCCGTCGGCCAGCACCCGTTGGTCGCCGTACACGTCGCCGAGGAACGACTCGATCGCCCGCGCCCGCTGGATCAGCCCGACCCGCAGACTCTCCCACTCGTGCGGACTCAGCGCCCGGGGCACCAGATCGACGGAGAACCGGCGCTTCTCCTGCTCGACGCCGAACGTGAGGTCGTTCTCCACGGTCCACGCGTCCCTGCGCTCCTCCGCCAGTCGCCAGCCCTCGGAGCCAATCGTGCGGAAGTGCTCGATGATGTCGTGGTACACCGGCCGCGGGCGATGCCCCAGCCCGACGGCCTCGTCGCCGGCGCGAGGGCGGTAGGTCCGCAGCTCCGGCACCTCGGCCGGCAGACCCTCCGGCGGTCCCTGGGTCTCGTTCACCACCAGATCGACGACGTCGTCCAGCTCGCCGCGCTCGGCCATCGCCGCCCGCTGCCGGTCGGCGGAGTTGCCTCGCGCCAGGGCAGTCGCTGTCAGCTGCTCGACCTCGTCGAAGTCGTTCAGCTCGGTGAGGAATGGTCGCAGCCTCTCCAGCAGGCCGCGGACCGCCTGCGCGGCCGGAACGGGGCGTGGATGGCGGCTGTCGTCGAGCAGCTCACCGGTCAACCCACCCCTGGCGGCCCGCCAGATCGCCGCCCGGTGGATCGGGGCGGGGAACGGCACGAACGGCTTCGCCTCCGCGATCTCGTGCTCCGCCGCCCGGACCAGACCACGGAAGAGTCCGGCGATCAGGATCGCGTCGTCGACGATCGGGCACGCGTCACACACCCGCAGCTCCAGGGTGGGCGCGTGGGCCGACGGCCGGACGTCGAAGTAGGCCATCTTGCGGTCGGCGATGACCCCGCTGTTGATCAGGTCGTCGAGCAGTTCCTCGTACTCCTGGGCCGACTCGATCCGGCCGGTCGCCCCGGCACTGGGCCAGCGCTGCCAGATGATGGTCCGGATGCTCGAGTAGCCCGTGTCCTGTCCGTTCCAGAACGGCGAGCTGGCCGACAGAGCCAGCAGGATCGGCAGATGCCGGGCCACCCGCTGCATGATCTGCACCGCCAGGTCCCGGTTGGAGACGCCCACATGGATCTGCAGCCCGCAGATCAGCTGCTCGTCAACCAGCAACCGGTACTGCTCCTGCATCCGGCCGTAGCGACCGGTGGCGGTCAGCTCGAAGTCGGCGAACACCGAACGCGGCGCCGTCCCCGCGGAGGCGATGCCCAGGCCCTCGGCGGCGGCCACTTCGGCCAGCCCGCGGCGGAGCCGGACCAACTCGGTCCGCAGCTCGCCGAGACCGGATACGACGTCGGTGTTGGTCTCGACTGTGGTCCGTTGGATCTCGGCCGAGTAGTTGTCGCCCGGCAACCGGGAGAGCACCTGCGGAGCGCGGGCCGACAGGCTCCAGCTCTCGAGGTCGATCAGGTGCAGCTCTTCCTCGGCACCAAGCGTCAGCTCTGCACTCATCGCTGACAATGTAATCGTGCCGCCGTTACACGCTCGACACGGCGCAGGTGCCGTACGATCCCGAGCGTGACGAGAGCCTTCTCCGCGACCGGACTCGCCCTGACCGCCGTCTTCGTCGGGATCATCGCCGCCCTCGGTCTGGTTCCGGCCATCGCCATCCCCGGGGTCGCCGTGCCGATCACGCTGCAGACTCTCGGGGTGATGCTGGCCGGCGCGGTGCTGGGTCGCTGGCGCGGTGCCGCGGCCGTGCTCGTGTTCCTCGTCCTGGTCGCGATCGGTCTGCCGTTGCTGGCCGGCGGACGGGGCGGGCTCGGGGTCTTCTTCGGACCGAGTGTCGGCTTTCTGGTCGGCTTCCCCGTCACGGCGTTCGTGATCGGCTGGCTTACCGAGCGGTTCAACCCGGCGTGCTCGGTGCCCAGGGGTATCGCCGTGAACATCGTCGGCGGCATCGTCGTGCTGTACGCCTTCGGCATCGCCGGCATGGCGATCGTGCTGCAGCTCAGCCTGCTCCAGGCCGGCACCGCCGCGCTGGTCTTCCTGCCGGGGGACCTGGTCAAGGCGGTCGTGGCGGCCCTGGTCGCACGCGGTGTGCATCAGGCCATGCCCGGTCTGCTGCCGCAGGGCGCGCGATCCGACCGGGAGGCGGTCGGGGTGTGATCACTCCCGCGGCACTCCGGACCGCGTACGCCGCCGGAGAGACCGTCCGGCTGCCCACCTCCGGTACGTCCGGTCGACCGCGCTGGGTGCTGCGGACCGCGGCCTCCTGGGTGGACAGCTTCCCTGTGGTGGCAGGGTTGTGCGCCCTCGACCGCGACAGCCGGGCCTGGGTTCCCGGCCCGGTGACGGCGAGCATGAACGCATACGCGATCTGTCTGGTCGACCACGTCGGAGCTTCGCTCGTCGAGGGTCCCACTGACGCGACCCACGTGTTCTGCACCCCGTCGTCGTTGCTCGCGCTGCTGGACGATGATCATGGTCCGCTGGTGGTCGTGGTGGCGGGGGACCGGTTGCCGCCGCGGCGGGCCAGCCGCGCCGCAGGGGCGGGGCACAGCGTGCACCACTACTACGGTGCGGCCCAGCTGTCGTTCGTCGGCTGGGGGCGCGACGCCGACTCGCTGCGCCCGTTCCCCGAGGTCGACGTCGAGGTCCGGGACGGTGCCCTGTGGGTGAGCTCGCCGTGGCTCTGCCTGCGCGAGGAGGGCGATCCCCCGGTGCTGCGCACCGAGACCCGGGACGGGCAGCTCTGGATGAGTGTCGGCGATCGCGGCTCGGTGTCCGCCGACGGTCGGCTCGTCGTCGCCGGTCGCCCCGACGCGGTCACGACCGGTGGTGCGACGGTGGTGCTGGCCGACGTCGAGGCGACCCTGCGACCGTACGCGCGAGGTGACGTCGTCGTGGTCGGTCGACCGCATCAGCGGCTGGGGATGGTGCTGGAGGCGGTCTGCACGGATCCGGCCGATGCCGCCGACCTGGGGGCGATCGCTCGACGGCTGCTGCCCGCCAGCCACCGCCCGCGCCGCTGGTCGGTGCTCGGCGAGCTCCCGGTCACGGCGGCGGGGAAGGTGGACAGGGACGGGATCGCGCTCCGATGAGTGACGTGGCGATCGTCGCAGCGCGACGGACCCCCATCGGTACGGCCGGTCATGGGCTGGCGACCTCGACCGCCGCGGACCTGGCCGCCGCCGTCCTGCCGCCCGTCCTCGCCGACGCCGGACTGACCACCGACGACGTGGCCGAGGTGGTGCTCGGCAACTGCACCGGACCCGGGGGCGATCTCGCCCGGTACGCCGCGCTGCAGGCCGGGCTCGGCGTCGGCATCCCGGGGCTGACCGTCGACCGGCAGTGCGGCAGCGGGCTGGCGGCGCTGGTGGTCGGGGCGGCCCTGGTCGAGGACGGCCGGGTCGTGATCGCCGGTGGAGTGGAGTCGGCGTCGACGTCGTCACGGCCGGAGCGCGCCTCGTTCGCCCCGAGCGAGCTGGGGGATCCCGAGATGGGGGAGGCCGCCGACCTGGTGGCCGCCCGGGCCGGGATCAGCCGGGAGCGCCAGGACGCGTACGCGTTGCGCTCGCACGAGCGGGCCGTGGCCGCCGCCGGGCGGGGAGTCTTCGAGGCCGAGCTCGTCGGGGTCGGAGGGCTGACCCAGGACGAGCGCCCGAGGCCGGGCTTGACCCGGGAGCGACTCGCCCGGATGCGACCGATCTTCTCCGCCGAGGGAACCGCGACCGCCGGAACGTCCTGCGGGATCAACGACGGGGCCGCGGCGGTGGTTCTGATGACCGAGCCGGATCGGGTCCGGCGAGCTCTGCCGGGGCTCCGGATCCTGTCGTCGGCCACGGTCGGGGTGTCTCCGCGGACGCCGGGTCTGGGGATCGTGCCGGCTGTCCGGGTCGCCCTCGACCGTGCCGGCGTGACCCTCGACGACATCGCGGTGATCGAGTTCAACGAGGCGTTCGCGGGGCAGGTGCTGGCGTGCTGCGATGAGCTCGGCCTGGATCCGGGACGGGTCTGCGTCGACGGCGGCGCGATTGCGCTCGGTCATCCCTGGGGGGCCTCGGGGGCGGTGCTCGCGGTCCGGCTGTTCGCTCAGCTGGTCCGGTCCCCCCGGGTCGGCGCCCTCGGACTCGCGGCGATCGCCGTGGGCGGGGGCCAGGGCGTGGCGATGGTGGTGGAATCGTGCCGCTGATCGCTGCCGACGGCGTCAGCCACACCTACGGCGCCCAGCGCCGCCCAGTCCTGCACGACGTGACCGTCGAGCTGTTCGAGCACCGCATCGGCGTCATCGGCGCCAACGGCTCCGGCAAGTCCACGTTCGCGCGGCTCCTGAACGGACTGATCCTGCCGGACCGGGGCACCGTGACCGTGGACGGCCACGACACCCGCCGCGATGGAAAGCGCGTACGGCAGCTGGTGGGCTTCTGTTTCACCGATCCCGACGCGCAGATCGTGATGCCGACCGTGGCCGAGGACGTCGCGTTCAGTCTGCGCCGCCGCGATCTGCGGGGGCGCGCGCTGGAGGGTCGCGTGGCCGAGGTGCTGGACCGCTTCGGGTTGGCCGGGCACGCCGACCACCCGGCCCAGCTGCTGTCCGGCGGGCAGAAGCAGCTGCTCGCGCTGGCGTCGGTGCTGGTCACCGAGCCGGCGCTGGTCGTGCTGGACGAGCCGACCACGCTGCTCGATCTCCGCAACGCCACCCTGATCGCCGATCTGCTGGCCGGGCTCGAGGAACAGATCGTGCTGCTGACCCACCACCTCGACCTGCTCTCCGACTACGACCGGGTGCTGGTGTTCGACGAGGGCCGGCTGGTGGCGGACGCGCCCCCCGCCGAAGCGGTCGGTCACTACCAGGCGCTGATGCGGTCCGACCGATGAGCCTGCTCGGGCTCTACCTCCCCGGTGGCTCGATCCTGCACCGGGCTCCGGCGGCGACGAAGCTGCTGGGCTTGGTCGGCCTGGCCGTGCTGAGCCAGCTGCTGGGGGACTGGTGGCAGCGGTGTCTGCTGCTGCTCGCGGTGCTGCTGCTCTATCCACTGGCCCGGATCGGGCTCGGCTTCGCCCTGCGACAGCTGCGGTCGCTGTGGTGGGTGCTGGCCGCCATCGCGATCGCCCAGATCGCGTTCGCGGGCTGGCAGCTGGCGGTGTCGGTGGTGGCCACGATCCTGCTGCTGGTGCTGGCGGCCGGACTGGTCACCGTGACCACCACGACCACCGCGCTGAGTGACGTGGTGGTGCGGGCGCTCGGTCCGTTCCGGCGGTTCGGGGTCGCTCCCGAGCGAGTGGGTCTGCTCTTGGCCCTGAGCATCCGCGCCGTCCCGGTCGTGCTGGGTCTCGCCGAGCAGCTCCGCGACGCTCAGCGGGCGAGGGGGCTACCGTCCAGCCCGCGCACGTTCGCCGTACCGCTGCTCGTCCGCGCGCTGCGGCACGCGCAACGCCTGGGTGACGCGCTGATCGCGCGCGGGCTGGACGACTGACCGGTCCGGACGATCGACCACGTCACCGCCGGGCCGTCGGCACCACCACGCCGGCCGAACCCCCGCCACGCCGGACCGGCTCGGCCGCGGCGAGCACGTACCCGCCCGGCCGGAACTCCAGCGCCGCCACCGCGCCGATCTCGGCCGGGTTCGGGGCGAAGGAGTAGCCGCGGGAGATCAGGGCCCTGCCGTACTGCTCGATGAAGGCCGGCTCGGCGGTGAGGTCCTCCGCGTTGCGGTGCGAAGCGCGTGGCGCGGCGATCGCCTCGGGCAGCGTCATGCCGAGATCGACCCGGTTGACCAGGGTCTGCAGCACGGTGGTGATGATCGTCGAGCCACCCGGCGAGCCGACGGCGTACACGGGCTGGCCCCGGCCGTCCAACACGATGGTGGGCGACATCGACGATCGCGGCCGCTTGCCGGCCTGGATTCGGTTGGGGTCGGTGGCGAGGTACGCGGCCGAGAAGTCCGTCAGCTCGTTGTTCAACAGGAAACCGCGACCCGGCACCACGATGCCGGAGCCGCCGGTCTGCTCGATGGTCAGCGTGTAGGAGACGACGTTGCCCCAGCGGTCCGAGGCCACCAGGTGGGTCGTCGACTGCCCCTGCTCCGTGGCGGGCGCCCGGCCCGCAGCGGCGCAGCCACGGGCGGTCAGATCGCCGCTCTCCGTGGGGGTGTCCAGCGCTTGCCGCCGGGGGATCTGACAGGCCCGGCTGTCGGCGAATCGTTGGGACAGCAGGGTGGAGGTCGGCACCTGGACGTAGGCCGGATCGCCGACGTAGGCGGCCCGGTCGGCGAAGGCCAGCGCCGAGGCGTCCAGGTAGTAGTGGAGAGCCCGCGGGGTGGACATCCGGCCCAGGTTCACCGTGTCGAGGATGTTCAAGGCCTCACCGACCGTCGTGCCGCCCGAAGAGGACGGGGCCATCCCGTACACGTCGAGGTTCCGGTAGCTCATCCTGGTCGGCTCCCGGTCGATCGTCTCGTACGCCGCGAGGTCGGTGGCCTGCACGTAGCCGGGCCACACCGGCAGCGCAGCGCCTGGCTCCTTCGGGGGCCGCTGCACGGTCTGGACGATCTCGTTCGCGATCGGCCCGCGGTACATCACCGCGGCGCCGCCCGCGGCGATCTCGCGGTAGGTGTCAGCGAGCTCGGGGTTGCGGAACGTCGATCCGACGGTCGGCGCGTCGCCGCCCGGGAGGTACAGCTCGGCGGTCGGTGTGATCTGGGCGAACCGCTCCTTGTTGTCCAGGGTCTGGCTGCGGAACGTGTCATCCACCACGAACCCGCGGGTGGCGATCCGGATGGCCGGCTGCAGGTTGGACGCCAGCGACTTCCGTCCCCACCGCTGCAGCGCCCGCTCCCAGGTGGCGGGCGTGCCCGGCACTCCGACCGACTTGCCGCTGGTCACCAGCTCCGCGAGCGGATAGGGCTCCCCCTTGGCCGGGTCGGTGAACGCCGTCCCGGGCATGCTCGCCGGCGCCGTCTCCCGGCCGTCGATGGTGTGCACCCGGCGCGTCTTCGCGTCGTAGTAGACGAAGTAGCCGCCGCCACCGATGCCCGCGGAGTAGGGCTCGGTCACCCCGAGCGCGGCCGCCGTGGCCACCGCCGCGTCGACCGCGCCGCCGCCGTCCCGCAGCACCCGGAGCCCGGCGGCGGTCGCCTCTGGATCCACGCTGGCCACCGCGCCGCCCCAGCCGTACGCGGTGGGGTTCTTCCTGGTCACGGGCCGGTCGGTGCTCGGGCTGGCGTCGGCGACTGGCGGCGGCGAACCTGCCAGCAGCGTGCCGGCGAGGGCAAGACCGAGCAGACCGGCGCCTGCCCGGGAGAACCGTCGAGCCATAGGGGAGCTCCTCGGGTAGGGAATGCCCCTTCTTATCCCAACGATCACCTCAGGTCTAGGTGGGCCGCCTGGCCAGCAGCCGCCGCACTCCTCAATCAGGCCTAGATGTTCAGATCGGCGCTGTGCAGCAGATCCAGGGCCTCCGGCTCGCCGACCAGGTCGACGTCGGCGGCACCGGTGCGCCCGCTGGCGAAGAGCATCAGCTCGCTCGGCCGGCCGACGACCGTGACGATGGTGGCGCCGGACACGGCCCGGATGGCGTCCGGTTCGTACTGGTCGGCGGTGCCGGCTCGTTCCAACACCACGCCGACCTGAGCGCGACGGAAGAAGGCGCGGCCGAGCAGCTTGAGCCGACGCCACATCCACTCCTCGATCTCGGCGTCCAGCTCGCGGGGCGCCTCCGGTGCGTCGCCGGCCCGCCGGACGTCCTCGTGGTGGACGAAGTACTCGGTGGTGTTGGCTGGCTCGTCCACACCGGGCAGGGCGAACACCGAGAACCGACCCGGTCCGTTCCGGATCCGATCGACCAGCTCGGTGAACTCCCAGCGCTGCTTCACCTCGGCCATCCGCCGGTCCAGCAGCCCGGACAGCGGCTTGGCCACCATCCCGGACACCCCGATGGGGTCGGTCTCGCGGATCCACAGGTGCGCGGCCAGGTCGTGGGTCAGCCAGCCCTCACACAGGGTGGGGGCGCTCGGCCCCCGGACATCGAAGAGGTCGCACAGAGCGGCACGCTCCGACTTGGCAAAGGTCACGGGGAGCCATGCTAGACGTGTCTGCCCGTTCGGACCTGATCGCCGTGATCGTGGACCGGATCAGCGTCCGGGCTGGTACGTCGACCACCCGCTGTGGTGCGGCGGAAACGAGAGTCGGCTCGCATCCCTCCGGCCGTCGGGGAGAATGTCCGCCGTGACTCGTGCCGACTCCGCACCGACTGACCTAGCAGGGACCGCCCTCGACCCCGAGGTGGCCGCCCTGCTCAAGCGCGACAGTGCTGGTCTGGTGGCCGCGGTGGTCCAGCAGTGGGACACCCACGAGGTGCTGATGGTCGGCTGGATGGACGACGAGGCGCTGCACCGTACGCTCACCACCGGCCGGGCCACCTACTTCTCCCGCAGCCGCGACGAGTACTGGGTGAAGGGGGAGACCAGCGGGCATCGCCAGTGGGTCAAGGAGGTCCGGCTGGACTGCGACGGCGACACGCTGCTGGTCGCCGTCGACCAGGAGGGGGCGGCGTGCCACACCGGCGACCGCACCTGCTTCGACGCCCGCGTCCTGCCCGCCGTGGTCGGAGCGGCCCGATGAGCCCCACACCGTCGAGCAGCCACCCCACGGGTGTGATCGAGCCGTCGTTGGCGGACTTCCGGCTGCTCGCGCCCGACCGCCGGGTGATCTCGGTGCACCGGCGCCTGCTGTTGGACACCGAGACCGCGACCGGTCTCTACCGCAAGCTGGCCGGGAACCGGGCAGGCACGTTCCTGCTCGAGTCGGCGGAGCAGGGGGTGTGGTCCCGCTACTCCTTCATCGGCGTGAACGCGGTGGCCACCTTGTCCGAGACCGACGGGGCAGCGACCTGGACGGGCCGGATGCCGGCCGGGATGCCGAGCGGCGGCGACCCGCTCGCTGCGGTCGCCGAGACCCTGCGCCGGCTGCACACCCCGCGCGATCCCGCCCTGCCGCCGCTCACCTCGGGTCTGGTGGGCTATCTCGGCTACGACATCGTGCGCCGGATCGAACGACTGCCGGACAGCAACCCCGACGACCTGCAGATTCCCGAGCTGGTGCTGCTGGTGGTGGGCGACCTGGTTGTCCTGGACCACCACGACAACCAGGTCTGGCTGATCGCCAACGCCATCAACTTCGACGACAGCGACGCCCGTGTCGACGAGGCGTACGCGGACGCCGTCGCCCGGGTCGAGGCGCTGACCGAGGCGATCGCCCGACCAACACCGCCGGCTCCGGTCGCGGTCCGTGAGGCCGCCGAGCTGCCCGTCCGCCGGCAGCGCTCCGCCGAGCAGTTCCAGGCCGCGGTGTCGGCGGCGGTGGAGGAGATCAAGGCGGGCGAGGCCTTCCAGATCGTGGTCAGCCAGCGGTTCGAGGTCGACACGACTGCGGACGCGCTGGACGTCTACCGGATGCTGCGGCTGACCAATCCGAGTCCTTACATGTACCTGCTGCGACTCGACGGGTTCGACATCGTCGGGTCGTCGCCCGAGGCGTTGGTGACGGTGCAGGACGACTTGGTGCTCACCCACCCGATCGCCGGCTCCAAGCCTCGCGGTGTGACACCGGCGGAGGACGCCGCTCTGGAGGCCGAGCTGAGAGCCGACCCCAAGGAGCGGGCCGAGCACGTGATGCTGGTCGACCTCGGCCGCAACGACCTGGGCCGGGTCTGCCGACCGGGCACGGTCGAGGTGGTCGAGTTCATGGACGTCCGCCGCTACAGC
>DATDAP010000502.1:0-14898 GCA_036525335.1 Microlunatus sp.
GTCTCGGCCGACTCCTGTTGATCCGTCGGCCCGGACGCCGTCCGATCACCAGCATCCGGGCCTGGGCCGTGACCCGGGTCGGGGGCGGCACGGTCTGGGGAACGTGGCAGCAGGAGAGCGACCTGTTGGTCGCGGCGGCATCGCTCAGCGCACCGGTGCCGAGTCCGCCCGGTGGCCAGTCGTCCGCGGGACCGGTCTCGCGGGAGCCGGTGCTGCTCGTCTGTGCCCATGGGATGCACGACACGTGCTGCGCCGTGCGGGGCCGGCCGGTGGCTACCGCGCTCGCCCGTCGCTGGCCCGCCGCCACCTGGGAGTGCAGTCACGTCGGGGGCGACCGGTTCGCCGCCAACGTGGTGGTGCTACCCGACGGCACGTACTACGGCGGCCTCGATGCCGACTCGGCGACCGACGTGGTCGCCAACCACCTCGACGGGCGCCTCGATCCGAGCCACCTGCGCGGCTCGGTTCGGTGGCCGCCCGCGGCTCAGGTCGCCGTGGCCGAGATCCACACCTCGCTCGGTCCGTACGCCGCCGACGACGTCCGGGCCGAGCACTGGACCACCGAGGGACCCGGACGGTGGCGCGTCGACGTCGCTCTGCCCCACGACCGCCGCGTCGCCGTCACCGTGACAGGCGAGCGGCGGCCGGCTGCTCACCTCACCTGCGCGGCAACCCAGCCCACGTCCGCCATCGCCTTCCGGGTGATCTCGGTCGAACCGTCCTGATGAGGCAACAGAAGGTCACAATTCCATAACGACCGCGGGCGGTGTGGAACTCGGCTCGATCGCATCGACAGCCGACCGCGCGCAACGGTTTCACGCTCGGCACACCGAGTATGGGTCTGGTTGCTGTGCACAGCCTGTCTGCTCGCCATCCGCGAAATAATTGTGTGTCGGCGCAGAAATGCCGAAGGCATGGCGCCGATCGACCTGACGTGTGGCAGGCTTAGCCGCGGCTGTCCTGTGCCGGGAGCGCAGCAGCCAGCCCGACGACGTCCGGCCCTCCATAGCCGGACTATCGTCAACGGCACACGTGAGTTCGAGTGTCGTAGCCATTCCCAGGGGAGACGTGAAATGAGGACGGGGCGATGAAGCGACTGTTGGTCACGCTGGTCACCGCAATCTGCGGTGCGGCACTGATGAGCATGTATCTGGTGCCGACGGCCGAAGCGGCGCCGTACACGCCGAAGACCGGGGTGGTGTTCAACAACGCCGCCGGCAGCAAGACGGCCGAGCGGCGCGCCCAGGCCGTTCTCGACAAGACGATCAGCGCCGTCCCCGGCTGCCCGGCAGGCAGAGCGGGTTGTCAGACGATCACCATGGCGATGTATCTGTTCAGCCAGAAGTCGACGGCCGACCGGCTGATTGCGGCGCACAAGCGGGGTGTCAACGTGCACGTCCTGATCGACAACGGCGCCGAGGGCGCCCAGCTGAAGCGCCTGCGGAAGGCGTTCGGCACCAGCAAGGCGCGCCGCAGCTACGTGGTCAAGTGCAACAACGGCGGCTGCATGTCGAACTATCCGTACGCCACCATCCACGTGAAGTACTACCTGTTCACCCAGGTGGGCGCCGCCAAGAACGTGTCGATCATCAGCTCGGCCAACCCGCACCGGGTCAACATCTACAACAGCTTCAACAACTCCCACACGATCGTGGAGGGCAACAAACCGATCCTCTACAACCGGATGATGACGTACTTCAGAGACATGACGGCCAACCGGCAGAACCACCTCTACGGGAACGGGAAGAACACCGCCAACGGTCCGTTCAGCCTGTACATCTATCCCCAGCGGCGCATTGTCAACGGACGCCAGCTCCCGATCATCCAGTACCTCGACGTGCTCAACACGGTGAAGTGCTCGCCGACCACGTTGGGCAGCAACCGTCGCACGGTCGTGCGGATGAACATGTGGGGCTTCACGAACCCGCGGATGGACGTGGCCAAGAGGCTCTGGTCGCTGCACAACCAGGGCTGCAAGGTCGACGTCACCCTCAACCGTGGCCGCGCGAGCCGCACGATCATGCGTCAGCTGCTGGCGAAGAGCCCGCGGTACGGCCAGATGGTGGTCGAGGACGCCTGGAAGGACAAGAACCGCAACGACTACGGTGAGCAGTACACCCACCACAAGGCCATGATCATCAACGGCTACGTGCAGGGCAGGAACCAGCGGGTCAGTTTCACCGGCTCCCAGAACCTGACCAGCAACGGGTCGCTCTTCAACGACGACATGATCCTGCGGGTCGAGGGCACCGGCTACTACAACGCCTACAGCAGCGCCTTCAGCTACATCCAGAAGAAGTCGAAGCGGCTGAAGAAGACTCCGCCGCCGATCGTCCTGAAGAGCAAGCGGCAAGACGCTCGTACGCTGACGCCTGAGCAGAACGTCGAGCGCCAGGCCGAGCTCGGCGACGGCGGCTAGGCCGGACGACTCGGCTTCAGCGCGAGCTGACGACGCCCGGTGACCCATCGTGGGTCACCGGGCGTCGTGCCGTCCACACGGCGCTCGAAGACTAATCGCTGGTGTGTTTGAATAAGGTGTGCGATGGGACCGGCAACGCCTCGAGACGTCCGACGACGGCGCGCCAGGACTCCCGGGGATCCCCGAGCTCTCCGCCCTGGTCCGCTCGGTGCAGACCCCGGAGTTCGCCGGGCTCACCTTCCACGAGGTGCTCGCCAAGTCCGCTCTGAACAAGGTCCCCGGTGCCGCCCACCTCCCCTTCGAGTGGACGATCAACCCCTATCGCGGCTGCAGTCACGCGTGCACGTACTGCTTCGCCCGGCGTACGCACAGCTACCTCGAGCTCGACACCGGGGCCGACTTCGACACCCAGATCGTGGTCAAGGTCAACGTCGTGACCGTGCTCCGTCGCGAGCTGGCCCGACCGTCGTGGCGCCGAGCACCGGTGGCCCTGGGCACCAACACCGATCCCTACCAGCGGGCCGAGGGCCGCTATCGGCTGATGCCGGCATCGCGCGAGCTCTGGTGGACTCGGGCACCCCGTTCTCGGTCCTCACCAAAGGCACCACCATGCGCCGCGACCTGCCGCTGCTGGCCGACCTCGCCGCCGATGTCCCGATCGGCACGGGAGTCTCCCTCGCTCTCGCCGACGAGGCGCTGCACCACGCTCTGGAGCCCGGCACACCGACCCCACGCGCACGCCTCGGCTTGATCCGCGCGATCACCGACGCCGGGCTCCCCTGCCAGGTGCTGGTCGCCCCGGTGCTGCCGATGATCACCGACGACGACGAGCACCTGGACCGGCTGTTCGGGCTGATCTCCGCCGCTGGCGCCACCAGCGCCACGGCGTTCGCCCTGCACCTGCGACCGGGTGCCCGGGAGTGGTTCTGGGCGTATCTGACCAGGGAGCACCCCGGACTGCTCGACGCCTACTCCGAGCTCTACTCCGGAGGTGCCTACGTGCTGCGTTCCTACGCCTCCGACCTCGCACGCCGCGTCAGGCCCCTGCTGCGACGCCACGGCCTGGACCGTCCCACTGCGGTCCGATCCACCGACGGACGACCCGCCCAGCCGGCCGCGGGCAGCGAACCGACTCTCTTCTGAGCGACCCGACCCGGCCGCGCAGGCGATCGGACCGCGGGCCCGGTCACCTCGTTGTCAGGTCGTTGCGCTGATCAACGACCGATCACGTGGAGTCGTCACCGGCTGGAGCCGCCTCGACGGTGAAGAGGTGATCGCCGAGTCGGGTCCGGTCGCCCGGGCAGACCAGGACGTCGGTGACGGTGCCCGCGAAAGGAGCGCGGACCGCGACCTCCATCTTCATGGCTTCCACGATGCCCAGCACCTCGTCGCCGACGACCGCATCGCCCGAACGGACCCGGACCTCCACCACCACGCTCGGCATGGGCGCGGTCACCGCTCCGCCGCCGGCGGTCTGCTCGGGGTCGGCGAAGACGTCGGGTCGGTCGAAGACGAATCGCTGCCCCAGGTGAGAGATCTCGACCCGGTGACCCATGTCCAGCAGCGACACCTCCGTGTCACCGTCGTCCAGCGCCAGCCGTGACCCGTGGGCGCCAATCGACAGCTCGACGATCGACCACTCCCCGTCCGGGCCGAACACCCGCCCCGCGCCCAGATCCACGCTGAGCAGCCGATCGAGCTGGACGAGCATCGCGGCCGAGGGCGCCGCCAGCCGCCAGCCGTCAGCCCCGAAAGGGCCGCCCGGATCCGAACGGCGCACTGCCCGGGCCGTCAGCCAGGCGGCCGACGCCCGAGCCTCGGTCGCCGACGGCGGCTCCAGATCGGTCCGGTCCAGCCAGGCGATGTCGATCGCGGCCTTCGCGAACTCATCTCCGGCCGCCACCGCGCGCAGAAAACCGACGTTGGTGGTGAGACCGAGGATCGCCGTTCGCTCCAGGGCCTCGACGAGTCGCCGCCGCGCCGTCTCCCGGTCGGGTCCGGCGGCGATGATCTTGCCGAGCATCGGGTCGTAGTCCGTGGTCACGTCCTGTCCGCTCTCGAGGGCCTGGTCGACCCGGATACCCTCCCCCTCCGGCCAGCGCACCAGGGCCGCGGTGCCGGCCTGCGGGAGGAACCCGGCATACGGGTCCTCGGCGTAGACCCGCGCTTCGATGGCGTGCCCGTACGGCCCCAGCTCCTCCGGGTCGATCACCAGGGGCTCGCCGGCGGCGACCAGCAGCTGCAGCTCGACCAGATCGAGCCCGCCGCAGATCGCCTCCGTCACGGGGTGCTCGACCTGGAGGCGGGTGTTCATCTCGAGGAAGTAGAAGGCTTCGCTGTCGCTGTCCAGCAGGAACTCGACGGTGCCGGCGTTGACGTAGCCGACCGCGGACGCCAGCGCGACCGCGGCCTCGATGATCTTCGTCCGGGTCACCGGCTGAAGAGTCGGCGCCGGAGCCTCCTCGATCACCTTCTGGTGGCGCCGTTGCACGGAGCAGTCCCGCTCGTGCAGGGAAAGCACCCGGCCGTGGCCGTCGGCGATGATCTGCACCTCGATGTGGCGACCCCGCTCCACGTACGTCTCGATCAGCAGCGTGTCGTCGCCGAAGGCGGCTGCTGCCTCGCGTCGGGCCGCGGCGATCGCGTCGGCGAGCTCGTCGGCCCGCCGGACGATCCGCATCCCCTTGCCCCCACCTCCGGCCGCGGCCTTCACCAGCACCGGGAAGATCATCTCGGCCGCCGGGGTGTCCAGGTCGTACCCGGGCACTACCGGGACCCCCGCGGCAACGGCGATCGAACGCGCCGCGTCCTTGCGGCCCATCTGCTCCATCACCACCGAAGACGGACCCACCAGGACGAGACCGGCGTCCTCGACCGCCTTCGCGAACGCGGCCCGCTCAGACAGGAAGCCGTAGCCGGGGTGGATCGCGGTCACCCCCGCGGCCAGGGCTGCGGAGACGATGCCCTCGATGTCGAGGTAGTCGGCCACCCGGATCGCGTGATCGGCCACCCGGACGTGGGGCGCGCACGCGTCGGTGTCACTGAAGATCGCCACGCCACGGATGCCCAGCCGCCGACAGGTGCGCAGCACCCGGACGGCGATCTCGCCGCGGTTGGCCACCAGCACCGAGGTGATCACGCCGGTTACCTCGACCTCGACACCGGAGGACTCGCTCGCCGACTCCATGATCACATCCGGAAGACGCCGTAGGAGGGAGCCGGGATCTCTGCTCCAGCGGCGATCTGGAGCCCCATGCCCAGCACCCGGCGGGTGTCGCGGGGGTCGATCACCCCGTCGTCCCAGAGTCGCGCGGTGGAGTAGTAGGGCGAGCCCTGGCGCTCGTACTGATCACGGATCGGTGTCTTGAAGGCCTCCTCGTCCTCGGCCGACCATGATTCGCCGCCGGCCTCCAGACCGTCGCGCCGGACCGTGGCCAGCACGGAGGCGGCCTGCTCCCCTCCCATCACGGAGATCCGGGCGTTCGGCCACAGCCACAGGAACCTCGGGTCGTACGCCCGCCCGCACATCGCGTAGTTGCCGGCACCGAACGAGCCACCGATCACCACAGTGAACTTCGGCACCACCGAGCAGGCCACGGCGGTGACCAGCTTGGCACCGTCCTTGGCGATGCCGGCGTGCTCGTACTCCCGCCCCACCATGAAGCCGGAGATGTTCTGCAGGAAGACCAGCGGGATGCCGCGCTGGTTGCACAGCTCGACGAAGTGCGCACCCTTGCCCGCCGAGCTGGAGAACAGGATGCCGTTGTTGGCCACGATCCCCACCCGGTGTCCCCAGATCGAGGCGAAGCCACACACCAACGTCTCACCGTAGAGCCGCTTGAACTCGTGCCAGCGGCTCCCGTCCACGATCCGGCGGATCACCTCCCGGACGTCGTACGCGGTCCGCGAGCTCACCGGGACCACGTCCAACAGATCGGCCGGGTGCTCGTGCGGTTCCACGACCGGACCATGATCATCGACGGTGCGCGAGGGTAGGGTGCCGACGATCGAGCGGACGATGGCGAGCGCCTGCGCGTCGTCGGCGGCCAGGTGGTCGACGACCCCGGAGGTGCGCGCGTGCACGTCGCCCCCACCGAGCTCCTCGGCGGTCACCACCTCCCCCGTCGCGGCCTTCACCAGCGGCGGCCCGCCGAGGAAGATCGTGCCCTGGCCCTGGACGATCACCGTCTCGTCGGACATGGCCGGCACGTACGCGCCGCCGGCCGTGCACGAGCCCAGCACCGCGGCCACCTGCGGGATGCCGCGCGCGGACATGGTGGCCTGGTTGAAGAAGATCCGACCGAAGTGGTCCCGGTCCGGGAAGACCTCGTCCTGCAAGGGCAGGAAGGCGCCGCCGGAGTCGACCAGATACACGCAGGGGAGCCGGTTCGCCGCCGCGATCTCCTGGGCCCGCAGGTGCTTCTTCACCGTGACCGGGTAGTAGGTGCCGCCCTTCACGGTCGCGTCGTTCGCCACGATCATGCACAAACGACGGTCGATCCGGCCCACCCCGGCGACAATGCCCGCACTCGGCACGGCGAGCTCACCGCCGTACAGGTCGTAGGCGGCCAGCGGCGCCACCTCCAGGAAGGAGCTCCCCGGGTCCAGGAGTCGGTCGATCCGGTCCCGGACCAGCAGCTTGCCGCGTCCGGTGTGCTTCGCCCGGGCGGCTGCGCTGCCGCCCTGACGGACCGCCGTCAGCCGGGTGCGCAGCTCATCGACCAGCTCGGCGAGCGACGGAGTGCTCGTCGAGCTCATCCGTCCACCACGACGGGCTCGGTCTTGGCCCGCACCTCCGCGGCACTGACTCCCGGGGCCAGCTCCACCAAGATCAAGTCGCCGCCGGCGGACGGGATGTCGATCACGGCCAGGTCGGTGATGATGCGCTGCACCACACCGCGGCCGGTGAGCGGCAGCGAGCAGCTCTCCACGATCTTGTACGACCCGTCCTTGGCCATGTGCTCCATCAGCACGACGACCTTCTTCGCGCCGTGCACCAGGTCCATCGCCCCGCCCATGCCCTTGATCATCTTGCCCGGGATCATCCAGTTCGCGATGTCACCGGCACGGGAGACCTGCATGGCGCCGAGGATGGCCGCATCGATCTTGCCGCCTCGGATCATGCCGAAGGACAACGCCGAGTCGAAGAACGCGGCGCCCTTGCGCACCGTGACCGTCTCCTTGCCGGCGTTGATCAGATCCGGGTCCTCCTCCCCCTCGTACGGGTAGGGACCGACGCCGAGGATGCCGTTCTCCGACTGCAGCACCAGCTCGACGTCGTCGGGGACGTAGTTGGGCACCAGGGTCGGAAGCCCGATCCCCAGGTTGACGTAGTCACCGTCGGCCAGCTCGGCGGCGGCCCGCGCCGCCATCTGCTCGCGGGTCCAGCTCATCGGGGTGACTCCGGCCGCCGACGTACCGTCCGTCTTTCGATCCGCTTGTCGGCCGCCTGCTCCGGGGTCAACGCCACGACCCGGTGCACGAACACCCCCGGGGTGTGCACCAGGTTCGGATCGAGGTCACCGGGCTCGACCAGCTCCTCCAACTCGGCCACGGTGATCCGGCCGCACATCGCCGCCAGCGGGTTGAAGTTGCGGGCGGAGTCCCGGAACACCAGGTTGCCGTGCCGATCGCCGCGCCAGGCCCGGACCAGACCGAAGTCGGCGACGATCGCCCGTTCCAACACGAACTCCTTGGCTCCGTCCGGGGTCTCGAAGGTCTGGGTCTGCTTGGCCGGCGAGGCGACCCCGATCGACCCGTCGGCGGCGTACCGCCAGGGCAGCCCGCCCTCGGCGACCTGGGTGCCGACCCCACTGGCGGTGAAGAACGCCGGGATGCCCGAGCCCCCCGCCCGCATCCGCTCGGCCAGGGTGCCCTGCGGGGTGAGCTCGACCTCGAGCTCACCGGACAGGTACTGGCGGGCGAACTCCTTGTTCTCGCCGACGTAGCTCGCCACCACCCGGCGCAGTCGTCCCGCCCCCAGCAGCAGGCCCAGACCCCAGTCGTCGACCCCGGCGTTGTTGGAGATCACCTCGAGGCGGTCGGTGCCGGCCTCGAAGAGCGCGTTGATCAGCGTCGAGGGGATGCCGCAGAGCCCGAAGCCGCCGACCGCCAACGAGCACCCCGCCGCGATGTCCGCGACGGCCGCCGCGGCGGAGTCGACCACCTTGTCCACGTAAGCTCCTGTCGCCCATCACCCGTATCGGCAGTCAACCCGCCCATCCCGGCCGGGTCAACCGGGGCCGTCCGACGAACGGGCATACTCACGGTGGTCGAAGTCGGAGGAGGCGCGGATGCGGGTCGTACACGCTTGCTGGCCGCCGTCCCAGGCAGCGGCAGGAACCAGCGGGTTGGTGTTGTGGGCCGAGGACTCGACGACCGGCCCGGCGAGCGGTCGGCGCGGCCGACCCCCGCGCGTCTCCCCCCACCCGTACGCCGTCGGTGCGGCCGAGCTGGCCGCCATCCTCGATCTCGGGCCTGGGAGTGGTGGCGGTGGAGCCGTCACGACCGCACCCGGGACCATCGAGCTGATCCTGCCGACGTCCGCCGGGACCCCACTGCCCTCGCCCGAGCTGGTCCAGGAACGCGACCCGAGCCCGACCGACCAGGTGCGCCCGGGCCGGTGGCGGGTGCCCGCCGTCCTGCTGGATGCGGATCGGGCGTACGCCTGGTTGTCCCGGCTGGACCCGACCGTGATCGCCTACGGCGCGTCGGTCCACCACCTGGTCGAGCTCGTCGCGTTCGCCGACGACCTGGTGAGTCGGGGTCGGATCCTGCCGACGGTGGGCTCGGATGGATCGGCCGCGGTCTGGCGCCCCCTGCTCTCCGGTCCCGACGCGGCCTGGGCGCGGGTGCTCGCCGCTACCCTGCCCCCAGCACTGCTGGCCGCCGGCGACCCGGCCAGCGGCGAGGTCGCGACCGAGTCCGAGGCTGCCGCCGACGACGTGCTCGACGAGCCGCTGGAGGCGTGGGCCGCCGCGTTCGACGACCTGGTCGACGCCTCGGTCCGCGCCGCGCTGGGATCGCTGCGACTGACCCTCGGCCGTCGCGGCACGCCGACCAGCCGCGCCTGGCTGGCCGCCCTGACCGGGTCCACCCGAACCTTCCCAGCGACCGAGGACGAGCGCGCCGGACTCCGGACCTCCCTGGCGCGCTGGCAGTCCGACGCCCTCGCCGGCCCGGTCCGAGCCTTCTTCCGGCTCGGCGAGCCGGCGGCCGACACCGCCGGCGACGGCCATGGCGCCGGCGACGAGCGCTGGTGGTTGAGGTTCGGGCTGCAGGCCACGGACGAGCCGAGTCTGGTCGCCGAAGCGGACGAGGTCTGGGGGGCCACCGGCGCGTTGCCCGGCCTCGGCCGTGCGGTCAACGCGCCCCAGGAGACGTTCCTCGCCGAGCTGGGCAAGGCGGCTCGGTTGTATCCGGCGCTGGACGACTCTCTGCGGACGGCCCGGCCCGACGCTCTCGGCCTCGACGTGGCCGGAGCGCACCTCTTCCTCCGCGAGGCCGCCCCCACCCTCGCCACCGCCGGGTTCGGGGTCCAGCTCCCGGGTTGGTGGTCCAAGCCGGCGACCCGGCTCGGGGTCAAGGTGACCGCCACCCCGCGCACCCAGCCCGGGCTGGTCGGCACCAGCGCCGGGGTCGGCCTCGGGGCCATCGCCGACTTCCGCTACGACCTGGCGGTGGGCGACGACACCCTCACCGCCGACGAGGTGATCGCGCTCGCCGAGCTCAAGTCGCCGCTGGTGCGGCTGCGTGGGCAGTGGGTCGAGCTCGATCCGCGGCGTCTGGAGGCCGCCCTGCGGCTGGCCGGTCGTCGCGGCGAGCTGTCCGTCGCCGAGCTGCTCCGCCTCGGGCTCGGTGTCGACGCGGCCGACGAGGACGTGGCGGTGACCGCCGTCGCTGCGGACGGGTGGCTCGGCGACCTGCTGACCGGGCAGACGCCGAAGCGGCTGGCCACCGTGGACGTGCCGACGGATTTCCGGGGCACCCTGCGGCCGTACCAGGCGCGTGGTCTGTCGTGGCTGGATTTCCTCGGCCGGATCGGGATCGGTGGGGTGCTGGCCGACGACATGGGTCTCGGCAAGACGGTCCAGCTGCTGGCCCTGCTGTCGGTGGATCAGCACGGTTCCGCCGGCGACGGACGCGCGAGCGGCCCGACCCTGCTCGTCTGCCCGATGTCCCTGGTCGGCAACTGGCAACGGGAAGCGGAGCGCTTCACGCCGGACCTTCGGGTGCATGTCCACCACGGCGCCGAGCGAGCCCGCGGCGAGGCCTTCAGCGCGGCCGTCGCCGGCAGTGACCTCGTGATCACCACGTACGCGATCGCCACCCGGGACGCGTCGGTCCTGCGGCGGATCGAGTGGCGACGAGTGGTCGTCGACGAAGCTCAGGCGATCAAGAACGCGGCCACCAAGCAGGCCACGGCGATCCGCTCGATCCCCGCCGGGGTGCGGATCGCCGTCACCGGCACCCCGGTCGAGAACCGCCTCGCGGACCTCTGGTCGATCCTGGAGTTCGCCAATCCCGGGCTGCTGGGCACCGCCGCCTCCTTCAAGAAGCGCTACGCCGAGCCGATCGAGCGACACGGTGACGACGAGGCAGCGGCCCGGCTGCGGCGCTTCACCGGACCGTTCGTGCTGCGCCGGTTGAAGACCGACCGCTCGATCATCACCGATCTGCCCGAGAAGCTGGAGATGGAGGTGCTGACCAACCTGACGGCGGAACAGGCGTCGCTCTACCAAGCGGTCGTGGACGACATGTTGGCCAAGATCGACGCCGCCGACGGGATCGAACGTCGCGGGTTGGTCCTGGCCACCATGACCAAGCTGAAGCAGGTCTGCAACCACCCGGCCCACTTCCTGCGCGACGGTAGCCCGTTGGCCGGGCGGTCGGGAAAGCTGGAACGACTCGACGAGATCCTCGCCGAGGTCCTGCAGGCGGGCGAGCGGGCGCTGCTGTTCACCCAGTACGCGGAGTTCGGGGCGATGCTGCGCGGCCACCTCGCGGGCCGGTTCGGACGCGAGGTCCTCTACCTGCACGGTGGGGTGACCAAGTCCGCTCGGGAGGCGATGGTGATCCGTTTCCAGTCGGATGGGGCGTGGGCGCCACCGCTGTTCGTGCTCTCCTTGAAGGCCGGCGGCACCGGGCTGACCCTGACCGCCGCCAACCACGTCGTGCACGTCGATCGCTGGTGGAACCCGGCGGTAGAGGATCAGGCCACCGACCGGGCCTTCCGAATCGGTCAGCGGCGCGCGGTGCAGGTCCGCAAGCTGGTCAGCGCCGGGACCGTCGAGGAGAAGATCGCCGCCATGATCGCCCAGAAGCGGGGGCTGGCCGCGAAGATCGTCGGCAGCGGTGAGTCGTGGCTGACCGAGCTGTCCACCGACGATCTGGCCCAGTTGTTGAAGCTCGAGGCGGGGGCGGTGGTCGAGTGAGCGGCTGGTATCCACCGTCCCGGCCACGGGCCGTGGAGGACGGGCTCAAGGCTCGCAGCACCCGAGGCGACATCGGCACGTCCTGGTGGTCACGTCGATTCCTCGACGTGCTGGAGTCCTTCGCCATCGGTGGCCGGCTGGCGCGCGGGAAGACGTACGCCCGCAAAGGGCAGGTGATGTCGCTGGAGATCCTGGCCGGTCGAGTCACGGCCAGGGTGCAGGGATCCCGAGCCGCTCCGTACGACGTCGCGATCACCTTCGCGCCGTTGACCGAGCGGGAGTGGGAGCGGGTGGAGACCGCCCTGTCCGAGCAGGCCCTGCCCTGCGCGAAGCTGCTGGCCGGCGAGGTGCCGACCGAGCTGGAGTCGATCTTCGCCGCCTCCGGTTCCCCGCTCTTCCCCACGTCGGTCGGTGATCTGCGGCAGGTCTGCAGCTGCCCGGACTGGGGAGTGCCCTGTAAGCACCTTGCGGCCACGTTCTACCTGCTGGGCGAGGCCTTCGACACCGACCCGTTCCTGATCCTGCGGTGGCGGGGCCGGGAGCGGGACGACCTGCTGGCAAGACTACGGATCCTGCGCTCGGGCGATGCCGCGGGCGGTCATCCTCAGTCCACGGACCCGCCGACGCCTGGAGCTCGTACGGCCCTGACCGGGCTCAGCTGGCCCGGCGATCGGCTCGAACGCTTCTGGCAGCCTCCGCCCCCGCTGCCCGTACGGCCGCCGGTGCTCACCGCGGCCCGGGATGTGGTGCTCCGCCAGCTGCCCGAGCCGGACAACGCCCTCGGTGGCTCGGAGCTGGTCGCCCAACTCCGCCGCGCCTACCGCGGCGGTGCCTGAATCCGCTGGTCGGGCGGGAGATCGTCAGTTCAGTCGAGGCCGAGACGGTCTCGCAGCGCCGCCTCGTCCTCCGCGCTCAGGTTGGACTCGATCAGCTCCAAGTGCGTACCGGCGAAGCGCTGCCGGATCCGATCGGCCACCGCCCCGGAGGACAGCAGGAACAGGGCCGAGGTGCCCTCGGTCACCTTCTCCTTCACGTTGGCGATGAAGTCGTCGTCCACGCCGACGTCCTCCATCTTGCCCCAGATCGCGCCGGCGGCCGCGCCCACGCCGGCGCCGATCACCGGGACGAAGAACAAGATGCCGAACAGGAACCCCCAGAAGAGGCCACCCAGGGCGTACCGACCGGTCAGGTCGTTGAGCTGACGGGTCTTCGGCTTCTTCTGCCCGACCGGCCACTCGACGATCGCCGCCTCCTGGATGTCGATGAGCCCCTCGTTGTTGAGCTCCTTCAACGTCCGCATCGCCAGGGACGCGCCGTCGGGTCGGTCGAACTTCCACGCGGTCAAGGTGGCCATCGCATCCTCGTTTTCAGTAGCAGGTCCGTGGGTGCACGCTATCGAGTCACAGCACTCAGAGCCAGCGCTCGGCGACGGGGTGCTCGACGATCATCACCGGCGCCCGGGAAACCAGCAACCAGGCCGGCAGGATCACGAGACACAGTACGGGCAGCAGAGTGATGTCACCCGTGATCACGACGGCCAGGAACAACGAGACCCACCCGTCGCGGGCGATGGCCAGCGCAACGCCCAGGACCGCACAGCCCACGGCGAGGCTCACCGGGACGGAGGGCAGCAGGTTGTGCGCGAGCAGGCCCAGGGCGACCCCGATGAACAAAGCCGGGAAGATCCGCCCTCCCCGGAAACCCGACGCCGCCGCGATCACCAGCGCCATGAGCTTGATCACGGTCATCAGGACCAGGGTGCCGGTCGCCCACCCGTCGACATCGGCCAGCAGCACGCCGGTCTGATCCAGCCCTTTGAACAGGGTCAGCTCCCCGCCGACGGCCCCGAGTCCGCCCAGCAGCAGACCGCCCAGGGTGACGTAGACGAACGGGTTCCGCAGGCGGTGGAAGAAGGTGTGCACCGGCGGCAGGGCCAGCACGGCCAGCATGGCGATCAGCAGACAGCCGGAGGCGATGACTGCCCCGGTCAGCAGGTCGATCGCCCGCGGTGTCCCGTACGCCGGCAGCGAGAACGCCAGGGTCGGCGCGCCCAGCAGCTTCATGGTGATCGACCCGGCGCCGGCTGCCGCCAGCGGCAGGAACAGCTTGTCCCAGAGTGCGCCGCCGCCGGGCGCGGCCGCCATCACCCCGGTGAAGATCAGCGCCGCCGCCACCGGGGTGCCGAACAGCGCGCCGATGGTCGCTGCGGCGGCGATGGCCATGATCAGCTCCTGGCCGACGCTCGGCCACAACCGAGCCACGAGCGCGATGGCCAGGGCCACGTTGATCGCGATGATCGGGTTCTCCGGCCCGAGACTCACCCCACCCGCCAGGCTCAAGATCACGGCGAGGGTCAGACTCGGCAGCACGCTGACGGGCAGCGGTGGCGCCGTCAGATCGGTGGTGGCGGAGTCCTGCCCACCGTGACCCGGCAGCTTCCAGACCACCAGTCCGACGGCCGCGCCGGTCATTGTCAGCACCAGGAAGATCCACCAGCGGGAACCGTCCGCTACCCCCAACGCCGTCGGTGCGAGATCCCAGAGCGCGTGTTCGAGCAACCCGGCGACCTGGTTGAGGGCCGAGAGGATCAGCGCCGACAGCACCCCGATGATCACGGCGGGGACAGACAACAACAACAGCTGTCGGGGCGTGGGAGCCGGAGGTGGCGCCGGCGAGGTCTGGCTCACGCCGCGATCCTAGTGATCCTGTGCTTCAGAGCCGGTGCCGCCGATCGATTCGGGACACACCGGACCTCCGGGCATCAATCCGCTCGGCGCGCCGCGGCGCCGAGACGACCCAGGTCCCCTCTTGATGCGACAGAGTGGGTCCCACACTCATCCAGCGCAGGCAGTGTGAGAACCGGCGGGCTCTCAGCGCACGCCCCAACCACACCCTGCCTACCCGAGATCTCAAGGAGCGGTGATGGCTCGATCGTCGTCCAGGTCCACAACGTCCACCCCGTCCGACACGAAGCAGGCCGTGGCCGCCGGCGTGACCATCGGCACCGCGGCCCTCCTCGGCGTGGTCGGCGTGCTCGCCGTCCTG
>DATDAP010000503.1:0-11836 GCA_036525335.1 Microlunatus sp.
GGCGGCTACGGCCCAGCGGCGGACGGATCAGACCGCGGTCCACGACGAGGAGCTGCCGGCGCTGGTCTCGACGGCGGCCAGGACCTGCTGCACCTGCAGCCCGTCGTCGAAGGACGGGCTCGGCTGCCGGCCCTCGGCGAGAGCGGTGACCAGGTCGACCACCTGATGCGTGAAACCGTGCTCGTAGCCGAGGCCGTGACCAGGCGGCCACCAGGCACTCACGTACGGGTGCTCGGGTTCGGTGACCAGGATCCGGCGGAAGCCCTGCTCGGCCACCGGGTCGCGACCGTCGAAGAACTGGACGACGTTGTTGTCCTCGAAGTCGAAGGCCACGGAGCCGTCGGTGCCGTTGATCTCCACCCGGAACGCGTTCTTGCGGCCCAGGGCGAACCGGGACGCCTCGAAGCAGCCGATCGCGCCACCGTCGAACCGAGCGGTGAACAGGGCTGCGTCATCGACGGTGACCTCACCCCGAGGGGCTCCGGCGGAGGTGTCGCCGTGAACGCCCAGACCGGACCGCTCGCCGGCCAGGGGTCGTGACGTCACGAACGTCTCCAGCAGGGCGGACACCCCGCTGATCGACTGACCGGTCAGCCACTGGGTGGTGTCGATCAGGTGTGCCCCGATGTCACCGAGGGCACCGGAGCCGGACCTGCTCTTGTCCAGCCGCCAGGTCATCGGCGCGTCGGCGTCGTGCAGCCAGTCCTGCAGGTACTGGCCGCGGACGTGCCGGATGGTGCCGAGCCGACCGTCGTCGATCAGCTGCTTCGCGTACGCCAGGGCCGGTGTCCGTCGGTAGGTGAAGCCGCACATCGCGTAGACACCCTCGGCCACCGCTTCGCGGGCGGCGGCCGCCATCTGCTCGGCCTCGTCGACGGTGTTGGCCAACGGTTTCTCACAGAGCACGTGCTTGCCGGCCCGCAGAGCCGCGATCGCGATCTCGGCGTGCAGGTTCCCGGGCGTGCAGATGTCGATCAGGTCGATGTCGTCGCGCCCGAGCAGCGCCCGCCAGTCCGTCTCGGTGCCGGCGAACCCGTACTGAGCGGCCGCCGCGGCCACCGCGTCGGCGTTCCGGCCGGCCACTGCGGTCAGCTCGACGCGACTCGGCAGGTCGAAAAAGCGGGGTGCGTTCCGCCAGCCCTGGGAGTGGGCCGCCCCCATGAAGGCGTACCCGATCATCCCGACCCGCAGCGTCTGCTTGCTCATCACACCTCTCCCGAACTGGTCAGCTGGTGTGCCGGAGTCATCGAGCCACCGCTCTCCAGGCCGACGACCTCCAGCACCGACGCCCACGATGCCAGAACGGCGCGAACTCCGGCGTCCGGCTCGGTCGTCACGGCCTTCTCGTACCCGTCCTCGACGACCGTGGCCAGCGCGACCCGCTGACCGGTCTCGGCCGAGCGGACCGCCGCCTCGACCATGGCGACGCTGAGCACGTTGCCGTGCACCTCGCCGTTCGGAACCACGCTCCGCCCCGCCGCACGATCCCGCAGGGTGCGGACGAACTCGGCCAGCGAACCGGCGATCTGCTCCGGCTCGTCGGGCAGCTCGGCGGGCAGCCGTACGCCGTCGACGGTCTCGGCCACGGGGGCCGCGTCGCCGTCCCAGGTCGCGGTCCCCCGTTCCGTGCCGAAACGCCAGGCACCGTTCCAGGAGGTCTCCACTCCGGGGGCGCACCAGCTGCCGTCGAAGGTGAAAGTCGCCCGGTCACCGAACTCGAAGATCACCGAGGCGGCCGCGTCGCCCGCGTACCAGCTCCAGACGGGGTTGTAGGACCGGCAGAAGACCGACGTCGGCTCGGCGCCCATCAGCAGCCGAGCCAGGTCGAACTGGTGGATGGCCATGTCGACCAGCAGCGGGTACGCCATCTCCTCCCGGAAACCGCCGAAGTGCGGACCCTTGAAGAACTGACACGACGCCGACGCCACCGGACCGAGCTCGGCCAGCTGAGCGCGCAGGACCGTCACCGCTCGCCAGTAGCGACGCGACTGCGACACCATCAGCAGCTGACCGGAGAGCTCGGCCGCGGCGACCATGGACAGGCACTCCGCCACCGACTCGGCCAGCGGCTTCTCGCAGAGCACCGGCAGTCCGGCGGCGAGGGCGGCTGCGTTGACCGGGTGGTGTGCCCGGGGCACGGTCACGTTGATCACCGCGTCCACGTCCACCCCGGCGGCCATCAGCTCGCCGACCGATCGACCGACCGGCACGCCGGCGAACCCGTGCTCGGCGGCGGCCGACGTCGCGGTCTCGGTGGACAGGTCGACCAGGCCGACCAGCTGCACGTCCGGGTTCGCGGCGATGGTGGCGAGCCAGGCCCGACCCATGCCTCCCGCGCCGACCTGCACGACCTTCAGAGGCGTGTCGCTCGTCCTCATCACTGGTCGGCGGAGGCGTCGGTGCTGTGGTCCTCGATCGGACCGGTGTAGCCGTGGCCATTGAAGAAGTCGTCGGTGTTGTAGCGCAGCAGGGTCGGCACCGCCCGCTGCGGCAGCTCACTGTTCGCCCACCGCACGCCGTTGGCGATCACCTTGCGCACGTCCTTGTGGTGGTAGACCGGGTAATCCTGGTCGCCTGGGGAGAAGAAGAAGATCTTGCCGTGACCGCGCCGGAAGGTGCAGCCGGACCGGAACACCTCACCACCGGTGAAGGAGGAGATGAAGACCAGCTCGTCGGGAGCGGGGATGTCGAAGAACTCGCCGTACATCTCCTGGGCGGGGATGATGATCGGGTTCGGGACGCCCTGAGCGATCGGGTGGGTCGGGTTCACCGTCCAGACCAGCTCGCGATCCTGCTCGCTGCGCCAGCGCAGGGTGCAGGTCGTCCCCATCAGCTTGCCGAAGATCTTCGACCAGTGCCCCGAGTGCAGCACCAGCAGACCCATGCCGGACAGCACGTGCTGGTGCACCCGTTCGACCACCTCGTCAGCCACCTCGCCATGGGCCGCGTGACCCCACCAGACGAGCACGTCGGTGTCGGCCAGGACCTCCTCGGTGAGCCCGTGCTCGGGCTCGTCGAGGGTGGTGGTCGAGACGCTCACCGCCTCGCCGAGGAACTCGCTGATGCCCTCGGCGATGGTGGCGTGCATGCCGTCCGGGTAGATGTCGCGGACGTGCTGCTCGACCTGCTCGTGGCGGTTCTCGCCCCAGACGAGGACGCGCAGGGTCGAGGTCTCCGTGGTGGTCATGAACGATCCTTCGGTGTCGGTGAGGTGGGTCTTCGGACAGTGGCTTACTTGACGGCTCCGCCGGTGGCCCGGACCGCGGACCCGTCGGACAGCGTGCACGTCGACATCGACTTCGAGCTGGGTGAGTCGACCGCAGCTCCGCCGACGACCCCGTACGGTCGCCGCTGACTCACGGCAGAACGAGTCGGACCACCGCCCGACCGGCCGCCGGCGGTGATTCACGGTGCCGAGCGGCGACCGTGAACCCGGCGCCTTCGAAGAGCCGAACCGTGCCGTGCCACAGCGCCGCGCCCGGTCGCTTCTGACCCTCGGTGTCCACCGGGTAACCCTCGAGCACGGCGATCTCCTGACCGGCGGCCCACTCGACGACGCCGCGCAACAGGGCGGTGGCGACTCCGCGGCGGCGGGCCCGGATCGCGATCACGAAGCACACCACCGACCACAGAGGTCCCTCGACCGGCGGCAGCTCCGACGCGGTCGATGTCAGCAGCCGGGTGTGATCGAGCCGCGGGAAGTCACTCCGGGGACCGATGCTGACCCAGCCCACGGGTCCGTGGTCGTCGAGGGCGACCTGGCCCGCCTTGCCCCCGGCTCGGTGCGCGGACCGGATGGCCGCGGTGTGAACGTCGCGACGAGCGGCGGCGTCGGCAGCATCGAAGGCGTCGGCCGTCATCCGAAGGAAGGCGCACTGACAGTTCCGCGGATCACCACGGGTGAAGAGCTCGTCCAACGCCGGAAGGTGACCGGGGGTGACCGGCTCGATCCGGAGCCCCCCGAGTGCCATGGGTGACAGCGTAAACACGAAGGGTCCCTCAGGATAGGTAGCCAGTCGATCCATGTCCGCAGGAGACCGTGCGGACGCCTCAGCGAGAGCTACCGGCCTGCGCCACGGCGCCGACGATGGTGCGGGAGATGGCCCGATCGATCAGATCGAGGACATCGGCCTCTGTCCGATCCGCGGCGTCGTTCCACGCCGTCAGGCTGCGCAGTCGGGCCCGCCGCTGCGTCATGGGGTAGGCCCGGCCCGGCGGGAACGCATCGTGGCCGAGCCGCTCGTGCATCGCTTCGCGCAGCTCGTCGGTCGCCCGCCACACGTCGGCGACCGTCGGTACCCGATCCGGGTCGTCGGCCAATCGGATCATGATCCCCACCAGACAGCTACCGGCCACCGGCGCTCCGGGAACACGCAACGCGAACGACTCGGTCAGGGACGCCGCCCTGAGCGTCCCGTCCGGCTGCCGCACGGTGAACCACGCACCACCACCGCACCAACCACCGGAGGCGACGATCGAGCGCGTCTCCTCCAGCAGATCCCGGACCCGAGTCAGCTGACGCAGCCACTGTTCCCGGTCCGCCTGCGAGGCGTCTGGACCGTAATCGGGTGCCGCCTCGTACGTCTGCGGAGACATCGCCTCCCGCACCCGCAGCCAGAGGGCGCGCCAGCCGGTCGCCGGTGCCTGTCGGTCTGTGTCCTCCACCGCGCCAACCCTTCTCCGTACGGATCGTGATCCGAGCATGCGCCCCAGCGGACACGGAGGCAAGACCTGCCGACGATCAACCGGTTTACGGCGTTAACGGGTAGTAGAACTGGTCCATGGTGCGTCTGCGGACCGTCTCCCCCTCCGATCCCGGTTGGACGCGGCGACGCGCTGGCAAGGGTTTCGTCTACCTGGACCCTCTGGGAGTCCGACTCCCGCCCGAGGACCGGGAACGCTGCCAGCGGCTGGTCATCCCGCCCGCCTGGGAGGAGGTGTGGATCTGCCAGCGCCCGAACGGCCACCTGCAGGCGGTCGGTACCGACGATGCCGGTCGCCGACAGTACCTGTACCACCCGGAGTGGCGCCGCAAGCGGGACGAGTCCAAGCACGACCGGGTGCTGCAGGTCGCCGCTCGACTGCCCCGGGCGCGCCGACGGGTGGCGGTCCACCTCCAGCTCGACGGGATGCCGTACGAGCGGGCGCTGGCCACCGCGTTCCGGCTGCTCGATCTCGGCTTCTTCCGGATCGGTGGCGAGACCTACGCCGAGGCGAACCACTCGTACGGTCTGGCCACGATCCGCAAGGAGCACGTCACCCTGGAGAACCGAGAGGTCGTCTTCGACTTCGTCGCCAAGTCCGGTCAGGAGCGCTACGTCGCGTTGGCCGACGACCTCGTCCGAGCTTCCGTGGCGGACCTGCTCCGGCGCCGCAGCGGCGGGCCGGAGCTGCTGGCCTACAAGGACGGGCGCCGCTGGAAGGACGTCACCTCCACCGACATCAACGCCTACGTGAAGGAGCAGGTCGGTGGCGAGGTCTCGGCCAAGGACTTCCGCACCTGGCACGGCACGGTGATCGCCGCGGTCGCCCTGGCCGGGTCCAATGCGGACGCGACCACGGCGACCGCCCGGAAGCGGGCCGTCACCGCCGCCATGAAGCAGGTGTCGGACTACCTGGGTAACACCCCGACGGTGGCGCGGAGCTCCTACGTCGACCCGCGGGTGATCGACCTGTTCGCCGACGGCGTGACGATCTCCCCCAGGCTGGCCTCCCTGAACGACGATCTGTCCGACGGCAGCACCCACGGCAAGGTGGAGCGGGCAGTACTCAACCTGCTGAAGATCTGAGCCGCCGACGCACGATCCCGTCGTCAGCTCGCCTGCTCGACCACCTCCGCGGCGCGCAGCCGGTCCCGAGCGGTCACCAGCTCGCTCCGTCGTTGCGAGGTCAGATAGCGAGGACTGCGCAGACTGGTCTCCGCGGATCCCGACCTGATCCCGGTGACAGCCCGGCGCAGCACCAGCACCCGGGTCGACGGCGCACTGGCCAGGCCAAAGTGCTCGCTGACCGCCTTGACCGGCATCGGACCGTGCGGGTGGATCAGATGATTGGCCTGGGTGACTGCGAGGCAGGCGCCCACCGCGATCGTGTCGGTGCGACCCTTGCGCCGATAGATCTCGGGATCCGCGGCCGCCGCGTCGGTGAGCAGGCGCCGCACCGCGATACGCACCTCCGTCCCGAAGATCTGCTCGACCACCCGGTCGGCGACCCCGAGAGCCTCCTCGACCCGCTCCCGGACGTCTTCGGGCACCGCGCACAGCTCGGCCGGCTCGTCGGTCAGTGGCTCGGTGGTCAGCGAGTCGAGAGCCTCTGAACCACCGACCTCCCGGCTCAGCACCTCCAGCGGTGACGGTGGAGGTGGCAGCTGCCAGGGATCGGGCCGCCGCCGCCACGGATCGAGTGCGCCGACCGCCCCGTAGGTGACCGACCGGTGGACGAACGCGGAGCGGCAGGCCTCGATGACCGCCAATGAGGCGGCGGTGTCGGCACCCCGCACGCCGCGCACAGCGTGGGCGTACGGGACGAACGCACCGACCAGGTCCGGGAGCAGGGCGAGATCGTCAGCGGAGCCGCGCACCTCGTCGAGCAGGTCGGTGCCGAAAGCGCCGGCCAGACGTCGAGGACTTAGCCGCAGCGGGTCGGCCTCTGGATCGCCGGAGATGACTCGCAGAGCGTCGGCCAAGAGCTCGGCCTGGAACCAACCGTGCAGCACCCGGCGTCCGGCAGGGGTGGCAGCGAACTCGTCGACGATCTCCATCAACTCGCTGCGGCCGGTCGGCACCGGGGGCCAGCTCGTGAGTGGATCGACAGGCACGCAGTCGTGGTCGAACAGCTCCTCAAGGTAGGCGTCGTGGTCACCGGGCACGCGGCGCGAGGACGCGAGGTGGTCCGTCTGACGGGCGATCGAACGTGTGTTTGTTTTCATGGACCGAGGCTAGGTCTCGGCACCGACAGTTCTCGCCGGCCCTCCGGAGGCCCGGCGCTCGATTACGACCGGGTGATGGTGAGGCCGCGGGGCGGCCCGAGAATGCCCCGCCCGAGGACCCAGGCGACGAGGTAGGAGCCGAGCAGCAGCAGAGACATGACCACGCCGAAGCGCAGCAGGAACGGGTTGCCGAACGGGTCGGCGAGGCGCTCCAGGACGACCGCGACCAGGCTGAATGGGTCGGTGACCACGTCCCAGGAGTTGAAGCGCGGGAACCGTCCCAGGTAGACCCCGATCGCACTGAGCAGGAGCGAGCTCACGGCGACGATCCAACCGACGGCGCGACCGGCCCTGGCTTCCACGACGTGGTGCACGATGAGCAGCGAGACCAGGCCGAGCGCCAGACCCGTGGCGGCGAAGGTGCCGATCAGCGCGGCGTCGAACCAGAGCGGCACCCCACCCGCCCTGCCCAGGTGGATGAAGTCGGTGAGGATGTACGGCGCGTTGGGCAGGAACAGCAACCAGCCGGCACCGAGGAGCCACAACAGCGGTCGCGGTCCGCCACGACCGTGGACGGCGGCCACCCCGACCGAAAGCACGAACGGGATCCAGGCCAGGAAGAGATTCCAGGTCAGGAAGACGAAGGCGGGCCGACCAGCCCGATCCGTCCGCACGGCGAGCAGCCCGAGCGCGGCCAGGGACATGACGACGAGGGCGAGGGCGAGCCCGGTCAGCCAGAGAACCGTCCGACGCCTCGCTGGGTCGGACCACATCGGTCGCGGTGACATGACAGAAGTCTGCCCGACCGGACCCAGCGCCAGCGGTCGTTTCGGTCAGCCGTCTCCCGCGTTGGCTTCGGCCACGTCCCGTACGTATGCGGCCCGGACGTGGGCGATCGCCGCCAGGGCCTGGTCGGTGTCGTCGGCGGGGATCCCGCGGCGGCCGTGCGCCCAGCGGACGTACGCCCCCAACACCTCCGGCAGCGCCAGCAACGCGTCGAGATCGTGATGCAAGGTGGTGGGCCAGAGGTAGCCGAGTCCCAGCTCGAGCCGGACGGCGCTGGGCAACAGGGGGTCCGCGGACGTGTCCCGGGCGAGGCCGTGGAGAGCGTCGACGAGCACGGCTCGATCTGACCAGTCGGCGACCACCACCCCCTCCGGCGCCGCGGCGAACTCGGCCACCAAGTTCTCGATGTCCTGCGGTGTCCACTCCTGCCGCTCCCGGCCCCGGCCACCAGGGGGACACCGCCGCAGCGCCCACTGCACGAGCGGTCGGGCCTGCGGCCAGCTGTCGGACTCGAAGGGCGGTTCGACGGTCCGTCCCACAGCGATCGCGTCGGCGAGCCACGTTCGAGCATCGGCGGGGGGAAGGTCGCGGGTCACCATCCCGGTCTCACCGCTCGCCGACAATGCCTCCTGGACCGCGGCCAAGGGCGCGGGCACGGCGAAGCCGTCCTTCATCGCGCCGCCGGCGTTGAGGTCGATCAGTCCGATAACGGTGAGATCGAGCTCCCCCACCCGCACCGGAACGACGAGGTCGGTCGAGTCCCGTAGCGGGTCGGTGGTCTGCCACGCGGCCACCACGTCGGCGGCGGCCAGCGGGAGCAACCAGGCCGGCACCGTCTCGGGGGCCAGGGCCGCGGCCACCTCGGCGTGCAGTCGAGCATCCGGCAGCAGCTGCGCCACCGTCCAGGCAAGCACGTGCAGCCGCAGGTCGCCCGAGTCGAGGAACATCCGGACGAACTCCTCCGGTCGTGGCAACGCACCTGACTCCGCCTCGGCCGGCGTCGAGACGTCCGGGTCGAGACCGGCGATCAGGGAGCTGGCCAGCATCACGATGTCGATCGGGTGGCCGGAGCCCAACGCGGCGGCGACCTCGTCCTCGAGCTCCGGCGTGGCCTCGGCCTGCGCCCGGGTCCGCTCCTCGGCGGCTCGCCTGCGCGGATCTCCACTGTGCCCGTGCGGGGACGAGTTCTTGCGTCTGGCCATGGGTGGTGAGCGTAGTAGCCGAGACCGGGAAAGAAACTCTTCCTGGTGTGTCGATCGAGACCCACCCGCTGCGTAGTGGGGGTGTCAGAATCACTGCGAGGCGAGGAGCCACCACCATGAAGTACGTGCTGATGTACACGAACCGCCCCGACCTGGACGCCACCGTGCCACCGGAGCGTCAGCAGGCGGTCTACCAGGCCATCTACGCCTGGTTCGGTCAGAATGCGAGCGCCTTCGCCGACAGCGGCGCCGAGCTGCTCGGTCCGGAGACGGCGACCACAGTGCGGTCCGGCGACGGTGGCGCTCCCGTCGTGGTGGACGGGCCGTTCTCCGAGGCGAAGGAGAACATCGGTGGCTTCAGCGTCATCGACGTGCCCGACATCGACGCGGCGATCGCCCTGGTGAAGACCTGGCCCTCGCTGGAGCTCCCGGGCGTCGCGATCGAGATCCGACCGATGGTCGAGGACTACAGCCACATGCCGGACTGAGTCCGGGAACGGTGGCCGACGAAGGGGTCCCGGACGTAGCGCTCGCGCAGATCGTCCGGGACGAAGCGGGGTTGATCGTCGCCGCCCTGTACCGCCGGATCGGCGACTTCGACGTCGCCGAGGAGTCGGTGCAGGAGGCGGTGGTCGCCGCGCTCCAGACGTGGCGGGTCGATGGGATCCCCCCGAACCCGGGCGCCTGGCTCACGCTGGCTGCCCGACGGCGGGCCATCGACCGGCTGCGGCGGTCTGTTCGCGAGGAGAAGACCGTCGATGCGCTCACCTTCGCCGACAGCCGGGCCCGGTTGCTGGCGGAAGAGGATGCCGATCCGGCCGCCGCGCTGCACGGTGCGGCCGCCGGCGCCGGCGACGGGGCCGACGAGCGGATCCCCATGCTGTTCGGCTGCTGCCACCCCGCGCTGCGCGTGGAGGCCCGGCTGGCCCTGATGCTGCGGGCCGTGGTCGGGCTCACGACGCCCCAGATCGCGCGGGCGTTCCTCGTCCCGGAGGCAACCATGGCTCAGCGCCTGGTCCGGGCGAAGAAGAAGATCGGGGCGGTCGGCATCGCGTTCGAGATCCCGGTGGGCCGCGAGCGGGCGAGTCGGCTGGACGAGGTGCTGACCGCGATCTACCTGACCTACAACGCCGGCTACCTCTCTCGGGCCCATGGCGGACTGGCCGATGACGCGATCTGGTTGGCCGAGCTGCTGGCTCGAGCCCTTCCCGAGGAGGCGGAGGCGTGGGGGCTGCTCGCGCTGCTGACCAGTCTGGCGGCGCGGGCCCGTACGCGGTTCGACCCCGCCGGCCGACTGGTGCTGCTGGCCGACCAGGACCGGGCCGACTGGGACGCCGTGGCCCTGGCGCGGGCGGAGGGATATCTGGTCCGGTCGGCCGAGCTGCGACGTCCGGGCCGTTTCCAGCTGCAGGCCGCCATCGCCGCCTGTCACGCCGACGCGGCCAGGTGGGTCGACACCGACTGGCTGCAGATCCTCACGCTCTACGACCTGCTGCTCACCCACGATCCGTCGCCCGTGGTCCGGCTCAACCACGCCATCGCCCTCAGCCACGTGTCAGGACCCGTGCCGGCGTTGACCGAGCTGACCGAGATCGCCGACCGACTCGGCGACTACCACCTGCTGCATGCCACCCGAGCCCAGCTGCTCGCCGATCTGGGTGATCTCGACGGAGCGCGGGCTGCGAATCTCCGAGCTCTTCAGCTGACCGACAACCCAGCCGAACAGGACCTGTTGAGAACGCGGATCGCGCAATTCGAGGGCTGAGTCCGAAAACCTCTGCTCGAGGAGGTCGCGCGCTCCCCCGACCGAGTGGGAGCATGACGCCAGAGCCCATCCCGGGATCTGCTCGGCCCACCAGCGGAAGGCACACCATGAGCACCAGCTCTCGGCCCGTACTCGACGTCAACGGCAAGCTCCTGGGGACGGGCGCGGTGTTGTTGTGCATCGGCGGCGCGGTGCTGATGACCGGCGCAGCACTGGCCTCGGTCGCGCTCGCGCAGGCCGCCAAGAAGTGGATCGACCAGCTGGAGGAGTCACCAGCGGTGATGGCCCAGCGACACCTGCACCACCTCAAGGTGGCTGCCGAGGCCGGGACCAAGGCCTGGCGGGACGAGACCGCCTGAGCACGCATGCACGCCGCCGGGCACCCGCCCGGCGGCGCGCATCCGGGTGTGGCTCAGAAATCGGCGAGGTGCGCCTTGAGCCAGGCGATGATCCGGTCGATCTCCTCCTGGATCAGCTCTTCGCCGGGCTCGAACGGCTCGCCGTCGAAGTAGCGCGCGGAAGTTCCCTTACCGCCCGGGCTGCCGTGGTCGGCGTCGATCGACTCCCGCCACTTCTCGGCATGATCGCGCCACTCCTGTCGGTCCACGACGGCGGGCTCGGTGAAGTAGACGTTCCAGGACAGGAGATTGTCCGGCAGCAGCAGGTTCCCCGCCGCTGTGTTGAAGACGTCCATCACCAGCTGGTTGAAGTCGTCGACGGTGTCGTTACCGGTCTTGGCGATGGAACCGATCTGGACCTCGACGTTCGCGACGGCCCAGGCCTGCGGGTGCAAGGCGAAGTCCGGGAGGGGGAACAAGGTGCTGGCCCCGCGCCGCACCGGGAAGACCGGTTGCGCCGGATCCCCTAGCAGGTGGGTGGCAACCCTGATCGCGTGCGCCTTGGCGGCGGGGAAGGGCAGATCGCTGCCCGCGAACAGGGCCCAGAGGAGCTGGACCAGCGGACTCTGCGTGGCGCTCGGACTGAACCAGATCTTGCCCTCGACGGTCATGTCGCCCGCCATCTCCCGCGTCGTCTCGTCGACCCACCCCCGTTGCCCGGTCACGGAGACCTCGACGTTGAGACAACCCAGCGCGGGCGAGTACGCACCCTGCTGGGGACAGATGATCGAGTAGATCCGGCCGGTGTCGGTGTAGC
>DATDAP010000504.1:0-7504 GCA_036525335.1 Microlunatus sp.
TGGTGCTTCGGTGGCACCGACCGAGCGAACGCCGGTCGTCACCGCGGCCGGACGCAGCACTCCCTCCTGCATCCGCCAGCCCTCGGCCAGCACCCGGTACGCCAGCCGCTCCGCGGTGGCCACCGCCGGCCAGAGCCGCTCCGTGGTCAGCCGCTGGGACGCGAAGCCGTTCATCCCGGTCTCGAAGGTGTCGGCCAGCCCGATGGTGCGACTCTGCAGTCGCCGCCGCGCCCGCATACCGCCGGCGGACACGACGGTGTCCGGGGTCAGCTGGTCGAGCGCGTCGGCGGCGGCCTCCAGCGTCCCGGCCAGGGCGGTGGGCAGCCACCCGGTGGGTGACTTGCGCGCGATCAGAGCGAAGACGAGTAGCGCCACCCCACAACCCAGTGCCGTCTCCCCGGCCCGGGCGAGGAAAAGGGCGTCGGTGGGGGTGCCGGCCAACGCACCGGCACTGGCGATCAGCAGGGCCGACGCCGTGATGAACACCGCAGCGGCCGCGTAGTTCCGCGGCACCAGGAGCTGGGTGATGAAGACGAGCACCGCGAGCAGTCCGATCAACAGCCAGTCAGAGGGGTCGACGAGCAGCAGCGCGGCCGCCAGCCCGACGCCGACGATGGTGCCGACCGTTCGCTGGAGCCCACGCTGCACGGTCCGGTAGCGGTCGAACCCGGGCGACAGCACCAGCACCGCGGCCGCGATCGCCCAGTACGAGTGGGCCAGCCCGAGCAGCGCCCCGAGCAGACCGAGCAGTGCGGCCGCCACCGCGACCCGGGCCAGCACCAGCAAGGAGCGCGACCCCGGGCGCAGGGCGTAGCGCAGCGTGCTCAACCGGGTCGGTCGCCCCAACGGGAGCGACACCGGTATGTACGTCATCTGCAGGCTGCGGCGGAGCAGGGCCTGGCGACCGAGGCGTCGGGCCCGGTCGGCCGCACCCGGATCGGGGCGATCCCGGCGCATGGCATCGGCCACCAGCAGCTGGATCTGCCGGGCCAGCTCGCGCAGTCGCAGCAGCTCGGGGCCCGGGTGTCGCCCCAGCGGTTGCTGGTTGACCAGCATCAACCACGCCTCGTACAGCCGCTCGGCCGCCTGGTGGCGGGCCCGGTCCACCTCGGGGCCGCCGATCGCCTCGAGGTAGTCGGCGACGTCCTCGGCCGCCGCCGCGACGATCCGTCGTTCGGGCGAACGGAGGTCGACGATCGCGGGCACCACGTGCACGAGGCCGGCGAACACACCGCCGGCCAGGACCAGTAGCGAGGTCCGGACCGGGTCGGCCCCCTGGGCGGCCATGGCGGTACCGGTCGCTCCCACGAGCACGATCTGGTACGCCGCGGGTGGCACCCCGAAGGCGTTGCAGAACAGGGTGGCGAGAGCGGCGATCACGGTGACCACGGCGGCGGCGAGCCAGGGGTCGCCACCGGACCAGATGCCGAGGAGGACAGCGGCCGCCTGGGCCGCCGCCAGGTAGACCAGCAGCCGGAACCGGTAGGCGTACGGTCGCCCGCCGCCGAACAGACCACCGAACCCGCCCAGGCTCGCGGTCAGCCCGGCGGCCAGGTTGCCGGCGAGCAGTCCGGCGACGGCCGGGAGAACCACGCAGGCGACCGTCCGCAGCGCGATCGGCCACTGCGGCGGCGTCGGCCGCAGGTCGAGCAGCAGGGCGAGCCGACGCCGCTGACCTGTGGTCGTCGAGGTGGTGCTGGCGGCATCCGGCATGTCGGTGGGGTCGCTCGCGGCGACCGGCCTCCTGGCAGGTGAAGGGACAGCACCCCTCGTCGCGTGCCGGGTTCTCGGAACCCATGATGCGGCCCGCGGACCCCGGATCGCTACTCGCTGCGACCGACGCGTTGAGCCGTTGCCGTGGCGTAAAGCAGCACCGCGGCGGCGGTGGACAGGTTGAGGCTCTCCGCCCGGCCGTACAGGGGCAGCGCCACAAGTCGATCGAGCAGGGCGGCGTGGTCGGCGGTGAGACCCCAGGCCTCGTTGCCGAGCACCCACATCACCGGCTCCGCCAGCTCCCCGCTGGTACGCAGGTCGTCGACCGAGCTGTCAGCGGAGCCGTCGGCTCCGAAGACCGCCAGACCGGCGGCGCGGGCGGCCGAGACCGCCGCGGGCAGCTCCACCCCGACCGCGATGGGCAGGTGGAAGATGCTGCCGGTGCTGGCCCGGACGGTCTTGGGGTTGTACAGGTCCACCGCGTCAGTCGAGATCAGCACGGCGTCGGCGCCGAACGCATCGGCGCAGCGGATCACCGTGCCGAGGTTGCCCGGATCTCGGACCTGGTCGCAGAACACCACCAGGCAGGCGCCGGGGGTGAGTGCCTCGGCCAGCGGCACGTCCACCGCCCGGCAGACAGCCAGCAGTCCCTGCGGCGTGACGGTGTCGGTCAGCTCGCCGACGACCTCGGCCGGAAGAGTGCCGATCGGGATCGCCGCGTCGGTGGCCGCCCGCAGCAGATCCTGGTGCTGATCGATGGCCGCCTCCGCCATCAGCAGCCGACGGACGACACCGTCGGCGGCCAGCGCCTCCGAGACGGCTTGGCGGCCCTCGGCCAAGAACTCTCCTGCTGCCGAGCGGCCCTTGCGACGCAACAACCGACGAGCCGACCGCACCGCCGCCGCCGAAGCGGGTGGCGGGACGATCGGCTCGTGAGAACCGAAGCCGGTCAGCGTCGTCAGGCGGCGGCCGCGGCGGGCTGGTTGGCCTTGGCGACCTCGACCAGGGCGACGAACGCCGCCGGGTCGGTGACCGCGAGATCGGCGAGGATCTTGCGGTCGACCTCGACCTCGGCGGTCTTCAGACCGGAGATGAAGCGGTTGTAGGTCATGCCCTCGGCACGGACCGCAGCGTTGATCCGCTGGATCCACAGCCGGCGGAAGTCGCCCTTCTTGGCACGACGGTCACGGTAGGCGTAGACGCCGGAGTGAAGGAGCTGCTCCTTCGCCTTCCGGTAGAGCCGGGAGCGCTGCCCCCGGTAGCCGGAGGCCTGCTCGAGGACCTCACGACGCTTCTTGTGGGCGTTGACCGAGCGCTTGACGCGAGCCATGCGAATTACTCCTTGATGTCAGTGGTGGTGGGTGAGGGCGCTCTACAGGCCCAGCAGCTTGCGGGCCTTGGCCGCATCGCCACTCGAGAGAACCTTGTCGCCGGCGAGCCGGCGAGTCCGGGTGCTCGGCTTGTGCTCGTTCAGGTGCATCTTGCCCGCCTTGCGGTGCATGAGCTTGCCCGAACCCGTCACCTTGAACCGCTTCTTGGCACCGGAGTGCGTCTTCATCTTCGGCATGGCTGCCGCTCCATTCCTTACTCGATCGGCCCATGGGCGCGTTGGCACCCATGGGGTCAAACTGTCTTGCTCGGTCCCGCGACCTCAGACCTCGACGTCGGGATCCAAGTTGTCGGCCGGACCACGGCGCCGCGGAACGGTCGGCTCGGCGGCGTGCTGCGCCCGCAGGTTGGCCAGCTGGTTCCGCTCCTCCTCGGCGGCGGCATCGCGCTCGGCGGCCCGCCGATCCCGCTCCGCCCGGACGTCTGCCCGCGCCTCGGTCTTCTTCTTCATCGGACCCAGCACCATCAGCATGTTGCGACCGTCCTGCTTGGGCGCGGACTCGACGAACCCGAACTCGTTCACGTCCTCGGCCAGCTTGCGCAGCAGGTTGTAACCCAGCTCGGGACGTGACTGCTCGCGCCCGCGGAACATGATCGTGATCTTGACCTTGTCCCCGGCCTTGAGGAAGCGCACGACGTGACCCTTCTTGGTCTCGTAGTCGTGGCTGTCGATCTTCGGCCGGAGCTTCATCTCCTTGATCACCGTGTTGGTCTGGTTACGGCGGCTCTCCCGCGCCTTCTGCGCGTTCTCGTACTTGAACTTGCCGTAGTCCATGAGCTTGGCCACCGGTGGCCGTGCCATGGGGGCGACCTCGACGAGATCGAGCTCGGACTCGCGCGCCAGGCGCAGGGCGTCGTCGATGCGGACGATCCCCACCTGCTCCCCGGCGGGTCCGACGAGCCGGACTTCGGGGACGCGAATGCGGTCGTTGATCCGCGGTTCGGTGCTGCTGATTGGTCCTCCAGATGGTGTGTGTGATGGTGAACGAGCCGGCCTTCGCGTCGGATCCGCCGTCCCGACGGAGACACAGAAAGGGCCCCCGCGCAGGCGGAGACCCTGAAGCTGCGTACGCAGGACCCCAAGGGGCCGCGTCCGCGAAACCGACCCGCCAACGATCGCTGGGATGTCGTACGGGTGGGAGATCAGGTCTCCACTTTGGCGGATCCGGCACGGATGCCGAATCAATCGACGCTCAGGTTATCACCCGAGCCACCATGAGGTCACATCGTGTGGGAGCCAGAGAGCCGACAGCTGTTCAACGCTCGGTCCGGTCCGGCTATTTCGCAGCGCCGTCCGGGTGGGTCGCCGTCACGGCCCAACCGAAGCCGTCACCGAGGTCGACGAGGCGGCGGCCCCGACCCAGGGCGTCCAGCACCTCCCCCTCCAGCACCAGCGGATGGGGCCCGGCCACGTCGACCAGCACCGCGACCGCTCCCTCGGCCGCTGCCGTCTCCGCCACCTTGTCGACCGTCACCGGCACCGGACGGGCACGAGCGTCCCAGGCCTGCAGGGCATCCAGGCCGGTGAAGCCGAGCATGGCCTTGCCCCCGTCCGTGCGTTGCAACATGACAACGGCCATCTCGGCCTCCTTGTCGGAGGCCAGCCCGCCGACGGTGGTGCCCACCTGCGTCGTGGTGGCGACAACCGGCACCAGAAGGCGGTCCCCGCAGAGCGCGGCGACGGCCCGCAGGTAGTCGTCCGGCTCGTACGTGGCCGCGAAACGGCCGAGCGCTTCCCGGACCCGGGCCTCGGGGGCACCGTCGTCGCCTGGAAAAGGTGAGGAGGTGAGGGTCCGCTCGTGCGGGGCGTTCCCGTTCAGGGGGATGGGTTCGTGTGGGCTCCGGAGCTGCGGGTTCTGGCCGTCGCGGGCGGTTGGCACGCCGACACCGTAGCCGCGTGAGTGGCGATCCCCCAACCAGCAGCCGCGTCCCCGGGCCGAGCCGTGCCTCACCGTCCATGGCTCCGAGTCGGCATCCGGTCCGGGCTACCGCCTCACCGATGACCGTCCGTGACTTCCCGGCGGCATCCGGTCCGGGCCGCCGCCTCGCCCCACTGAGTCAGCGCGAAGACCACGTGGTCGGCCGTATCGGTCGCCGACACTCGGCTGGTGCCCGGACGCAGGTGCGGTTGGTCGCAGAGAAACGCTTCGGCCGGGGTCCGACCCCGCCCCAAACAGGTGGTAACTGGGTGGTTATCCCCATCGTGGCACTCGTCACCGTGTGGCAGATTGGGTGGATGCCCCCCTCGGACGTCGTGCTCCTCCCTCTCTGCATCGGTCTCGCACTGATCGGGGTGATCGTGGCCGGTGTCGCGTGGCGCAAGGGGAGCCGCGGGCGAGTGCTGCAGGGGGCCGGACTGGCGCTGGCACCGATCGCGCTCTACTTCACCGGGCTGCTCCGGCTCGTCTGGGACGCGGTGGTCGCCCTCGTGAGCTGGGCCGGCTCGATCATCTTCTCCCCGACGATGTGGTTCGGGATCTCGCTGCTGGGTCTGTGCGTGGTCCTCTGGGTCGTCGGCGGGTTGCTGACCAGGCGATCGGTGGTCAAGCGAGGTTCGACCCCGGCGGCGGTCGCCACTGGCAGACCGGCCGTCGGCACCGGCAGCACTGCGACCGCAGCCAAGGCGCCGGCGAAGAAGGCGGCGCCCAAGGGCAGAGCGCCGCAGCAGGAGGTCGACCCCGAGATGGCCGAGATCGAGGCGATCCTGAAGAACCGCGGCATCCAGTAGCCAACCGCCGGCGGAGACTGCGCAGACTCTCTGAGGCTGCGTCGACCACCAGCACCTGATCGCCGAACACCATCAGACCGTGGGCCGTCGCGTGGGAATTACCAGGCCAGCACCTGCCGACCACCGCCCGTGCGCGCGACCGACACGGGCCCGAGCTCGTCCGACCGGGTGTAGCTCCACCGAGTAGCACCGGTCGCCCGATCGACCATGATCACTTTCTGCCCGGCGCCAGCCCCAGACCGAAGTCCGTGAGAGCCGGGCGCATCAGCGTCAGACCCGGCACGGCGATCTGCCAGTGGTCGCCGCCTGACAGGGTGGACACCGGAGTTGCGCTGGGTTCCCGGTCGACGTCGCCACCGGTCCGGTACTCATTCGCCTCGAGGAGATGGTCGCGGCTCCACTCGACGACCACCAGACCGGCCCCGCCGACCAGAACCAACGCCAAGCAACTGCCATCGCGCCCGTTCGCGGACCGATCGTCCACCGGGTCGGCGGCGCCTTCGGCTCCACTCGACGACGACGATCGACGCGGCCGCCAACAGACATGTCAGTCCGGCGGCGGCGAACCCGGCGAGCGCACACGGTACGGCCGCCCCGATGGCGCCCCCGAGTTCGGTGAACAGGACGACGAGGACGAGCACACCCACCCGACCCCGCACGGTGGCGGCGAACCAGGTCAGCCATGCCACGCCGATCCCGACGACGGCGACCGAGACCTACCGCCAGCGGAGGTCCGGTCCGGTCGCTGCGCTGTCGAGCTGCGCGTGCGACAGGCTGGCACCGAACCAGCAGGGTGAGGCGAGCAGACCGAGCAGAACGGCGGACAGCTGCAGCGCCAGCGCCGACAAGGACGCCGACTGCAGGGAGATCGAGCGCCCGCCCCCCGGCCATGCTCATGACGGCACGCCCGATTCAGCTGATCGACACCCGGCTCCTTCGTACGCTGAACTACGACCAGAAGTGGTGGTCAGGCCCCCCGCTGACGCGAGGCCTTCAGGCGCCGGTTGAGGTCCTCGACGGCCTCGGTGGCGTACGCGCCGTCGCCCTTCTGGATCCCCATCAGCATCCGGTGGTCGAGATCGGCGGCGACCTCCACCGGGCGGTCGGTGGGGATGAGCAGCACCACGGCCCAGGCGTCGCCGGGTCGCATGACGACCCGGTGGACCCGCGACCAGGCGTAGCGGTGTCGACTCAACCCGTTGCGGAAGTAGAGACCGTCGGCGTCGGCCTTCACCACGCCGTTGCCGACGATCAACAGGGCGAACACGAACGCTCCGAGGATCAGCAACAGGGTGACGGCCTGCGAGAGCGTGAACTCGGCCTTGAGGTTGGCCGGCAGTGCGACCCAGAACACGAAGCTGAGCCCGACGAGCCCGAGCGCGGCGACCATCACGAAGAACCGCAGACGGTTCGACCGGTAGGCGACCGGCTGGACCGGGACCGGCTCTCCGGCCGGCTGAGACGGCTGGTCGGTCGACGCCATCAGATCCGACAGGCGGCGATGTCGGTGACCAGGATGGCGCGAGCGCCGATCTCCCACAGGTCGTCCATGATCTTCTGCGCCTCTGCTCGCCGGACCATCACCCGCACGGCCAGCCAGCCCTGCTTGGCCAGCGGGGCGACCGTCGGCGACTCGAAGCCGGGGGTGATCGCGCACGCGGCGTCGATCACCTG
>DATDAP010000505.1:0-10702 GCA_036525335.1 Microlunatus sp.
CGCAGCACGGCCAGCCGCTCCCACGGGTCCTCCTGCAGGAAGCGGAGCGCGACGTCGTACGTGGCCCCGCCCCAGCACTCGACCGACAGCAGCTCGGGCAGCGTGCGACCCACGTACGGGGCGACCCGCAGCAGGTCCTTGGTCCGCACCCGGGTGGCGAGCAGGGACTGGTGCGCGTCGCGGAACGTGGTGTCGGTGACCTCGACGTTGGTCCGCGACCGCAGGTCGGCGGCGAAACCGGCCGGGCCCAGGTCGAGCAACCGCTGCCGCGAGCCGTGCGGCGAGGGCCGGCCGAGGTCGACGCCGGCGGGCAGCTTGTCCCGCGGGTCGAGCAGGGTGGGCGCGTCGCCGTACGGCTTGTTGACCGTGACCTCGGCCACCCAGCGCAGCATCCGGGTGCCGCGGTCGGCGGGGACGTGCGTGGTCAACAGCTCGGGCCGCTGCTCGATGAACGCGGTCGACACGTCACCGGCCACGAAGTCCGGATCGGCCAGCACGGCCTGCAGGAACGGGATGTTGGTGCTCACGCCGCGGATCCGGAACTCGGCCAGGGCCCGGCGGGAGCGGGCCACGGCGGCGGCGAAGTCGCGGCCGCGACAGGTCAGCTTGACCAGCATCGAGTCGAAGTGGGGGCTGATCTCCACGCCGGTGTCGACGGTGCCGCCGTCCAGCCGAACCCCCGCGCCGGCCGCGGAGCGGTAGGCCGTGATGGTGCCCGTGTCGGGCCGGAACCCGTTCACCGGGTCCTCGGTGGTGATCCGGCACTGCAGGGCTGCGCCGTTGATCCGTACGGTGTCCTGGCTGAGACCCAGGTCCGCCAACGAGGAGCCGGACGCGATCAGCATCTGGGACTGGACCAGGTCGACGTCGGTGATCTCCTCGGTCACCGTGTGCTCCACCTGGATCCGCGGGTTCATCTCGATGAAGACGTGCTGGCCGGCGCGCTCCCCCTCGGTCTCCACGAGGAACTCGACCGTGCCGGCGCAGGAGTAGTCGATCGAGGTGGCGAAGGCCACCGCGTCCGCACACAGCGCCGCCCGCAGCTCGGCGGAGATGTTCGGCGCCGGCGCGATCTCGACCACCTTCTGGTGCCGGCGCTGGATCGAGCAGTCCCGCTCGAACAGGTGCATCACGTGGCCGGTGCGGTCGGCCAGGATCTGCACCTCGATGTGTCGGGGACGGCCGACGGCCTGTTCGATGAACGCCGTCGGGTCGCCGAACGCACCCTCGGCCTCCCGCATGGCGGCCTCGACCGACTCGTGCAGCTTGGCCCCGTCATCGACCCGCCGCATGCCGCGCCCGCCACCGCCGGCCACCGCCTTGACGAAGACGGGGAAGCCGATCTCCTCCGCGCCCGCCACCAGCTCGTCCAGGTCGGCCGAGGGTGGGGTCGACCGCAGGGTCGGGATGCCCGCGGCCTTGGCCGCATTCAGGGCCCGCACCTTGTGGCCGGCCAGCTCCAGCACGTCCGGCGGGGGTCCGATGAAGGCGATCCCGGCGTCCAGGCAGGCCTGGGCCAGCTCCGGGTTCTCACTCAGGAAGCCGTAGCCGGGATAGATCGCGTCGGCGCCGGACTCGCGGGCGGCCCGGATGATCTCGGCCACGTCGAGGTACGCGCGGACCGGGTGCCCGCGCTCCCCGATCAGATAGGCCTCGTCGGCCTTGATCCGGTGGACCGCGTTGCGGTCCTCGAACGGATAGACGGCCACCGTGGCCGCGCCCAGCTCGTAGGCGGCGCGGAAGGCACGGACGGCGATCTCACCCCGGTTGGCGACGAGAACCTTGGAGAACATGCCAGGAATCTATCGGCAGCCCGCCGTGCGACCGGCGCACGTCTGCACGTCGGATGGCTCGCTGATCACGCCGCAGGTCGCCGACACCGACGGTGTCAGCCGGACGAGATGGACACCCATCCTCGCTGCCGCTGCGAGGCCACCGCCGCATCGACCACCTGCTGCGCACGCCAGCCGTCCTCGAACGTCGCCTCGGCCGGACAGCCGTCGAGCACGGCGTCGACGAACAACCGGTCCGCCACCGGGAGGTTCGTGAACGGGGCGAGCATCGCAAGATCGAGGATCGAGGGATTGCCGCCGCCGATCCCGGACAGATCCTCGGGGACAGCGAGCTCGCTCCAGTCCTCGTCCCCGCGTCGCCTCCCGCGGATACGACCGCCGGCCAGGTCGAAGTCAAGACGGAGGGAGCCGTCGTCGCCGTACAGGCGGATCTCGATCGCGGGTCCCGCCTCGCCGACCAGTCGATGGGCACTGACCTCGAGAGTCCCGCTGGCGCCGTTGGCGAACTCGAGCAACAGCATGGCCGAGTCGTTGAGCGCATCGATCGGTCCTCCATCCGGTCCGTACCGGGTCACGGCCGTCGTCAGCTTCGCGCTGACGGTCGAGATCTCACCGACGTAGCAGCGCGCCAGGTCGATCAGGTGCGAACCGAGGTCACCGAGGATCCCGCTGCCGTGATCCGGGTCGATCCTCCAGCCGAAGTCGGCGGACTCCCCGTAGTCCGCCTGCATGCTGAGCTGAGCGTGACGCCATCTCCCCAGATAGCCCTCGGCGATCAAACGTCGGGCGTAGCTGGGAACACCGAACCACCGCCAGGTGAACATCGTCATGTGGACCTTGCCGGCCGCCTCAGCTGCCCGCCACAGCTCTCGAGCATCAGCCGCCGTACGCGCCAAGGGCTTCTCACAGAGGACGTGGAGGCCATTGTCCAGTGCCCGCAACGTCATCTCGCGATGGAGATCGTCAGGGGTGACGATCACGACGGCGTCGAGCAGGCCACTCGACATCATCTCGGCGTCGTCGGTGAAAACCGCCGGATCGCCGTGTCGTGCGGCGAGCGCCTCGGTTCGGCTGCGGTCTCGACCGCAGACCGCAGCGAGCACGGCCTTCGGGTGACTCTCCAGGCAGCCCAGGTGCAGGGTCTCGGCAAACCAGCTGGTGCCCACCATGCCGACCCGAAGCGGACCGCTCATCGAGTCTTCTCCGTTCTGATGCCGGTAACGGGAACCACCCTGGCCTGACCGGTGACCGGCGACAAGCCCTTGCAGGATGGTCTCCGACCATCGGTACTGGTCTCACTGCCCGCCGCGGACGGTCAGGCCAGCTGGAACCGCACCGTCACCTGCGCGCTCACCCGCTGCTCGGCCGGCTCCAGATCGAGCTCGGGCTCGGGGCCGCCGCCGGCCGAGTCCATGGCGAAGGAGGCTTTGAAGGCGCGGGGCTGGTGGGCGAACGAGCTGTCGAGATCGGACACCTCGAGCAGCGAGCCCAGGGTGGCGTCGAAGGCCGCCGCGTAGTCGGCAGCCCGCAGCCGGGCCTCGTCGATGGCCGCGATCCGGGCCTGCCGGTGGATCGGGTTACCCGGTCGCAACGACCACCACGGACCGTCGATCTGGGCGCCGTCCACGGCCGACAAGGCCGCGATCAGGGCGGGCAGGGCGGCGAAGTCGGCCACCACCAGCTCACCGGTCAGACTCCCGCGGTAGCCGGTGATCTTGCGCGCCCCCCGGCCGGAGAACACCGGTCCCACGTGCAGACCGGAGGTGGCGTGCCGCTCCAGCACCGACCGGTGCTCCTCGACGATCGTGCGAAGCCGGTTCGACGCCTCCGCCAGACCGCGGCGCACCCGGTCGGCGTCGGCGCCGGCGGCGTGGATGGTCGCCGACAGCGTGGCCAGGTCGGGTGCGCTGCCGAGCTCCGCCTCACCGCGGACGGTCACCACCGGGGTCGTCACATGGCCCACGGTAGTTGGTCGTGTTCGTGGGTGTGGTTTCGTCACCGTGTACGGAGACGAATCCACACCTAGCGCGCACACCGACGGGATGACAGCTGTCACGGCCAGGTCGTGACGGCTCGTCGAGGCTGCGGGGCTGCGCCCGGCGCACCCTGATGATCATGAGACGCAATCTGGCTGCTGTGTTCGCGTTGGCGCTGCTGGCGCCGTTCGTCGCCGAGTTCCTGCTCGGCGACCAGTACCTGACCCCCGACCAGGGGGTCGGGGCCCAGCTCGGCATGTTCGTGGTGCTCGGTCTCTGGTACGGGTCCGGGGCCGTGCTGATCCGCGAGGTCACCCGGCGCAGCGGGCGGGGGTGGCCGACCATCCTGCTGCTCGGCTTGGCCTTCGGCCTGATCGAAGAGGGTCTGCTCACCCAGTCGCTGTTCAACCCGCACTACCTCGGCCTCGACCTGCTGTCGTACGGTCACGTCGGGTGGCTCGGTATCGGGCTGCCGTGGACGGTGTTCGTACTCACCCTGCACGTGGTCTGGAGCATCGCCACCCCGATCGCGCTGGTCGAGGGCCTCTGGCCGGGCCGCGAACCGTGGGGTGGGCGGGTGGCGCTCGGGGTGACGACCGGGCTGCTGATGCTGGGTGCGCTGGCGATCGCAGGGGTGAGCTGGTCCTCCAGCGGTTTCCTCGCTTCCCCGGGCCAGCTGGTCGCCTCGGCCGGGCTGGCGGTGATCGTGGTCGTGGTGGCACTGCGGCGACCGCGGGTCGACGAGCCACGGCCTCCGCGCCCGGTGCTGCCCGCGGCGGGGGTCGGCCTGGTGCTGACCACCACCTTCCAGCTGGTGCAGCACCTGGGGCCGTCCACGACGCCGGCCTGGGCCACGACTGCGATCCTGCTGGTCCTCCTGGCGGCGGCCGTGGTCGCGGCGACGCGCTGGCGGCTGGACGTGCTCGGGCTCGCGATCGGCCCCATCCTGACCTACGCCTGGGTCGGGATGGTCAACGCCGTCCGCGTCGGCTCGACGGCCGTCATCGAGCAGGTGTTGATCATCGCGGTCGCACTGGCGGTGACGGCACTGGCCGTGCGCCGGCGCCGTCGTGCCGCGGTCAGACCGAGCGCAGGTGCGGCAGTCCGCGCAACGACTCACCGAGCGTGACGCGCTCCCGCCGGGAGATCACCGCCACCGCGACCAACACGCCGAGCATGGTGAGGATGCCGCCGCCGATCAGGGTCCAGCGCGGACCGAACGCCTCGCCGACCCAGCCGATCAGCGGTGCCCCGACGGGGGTGCCCCCCATCAGCACCATCGCGTACAGGGCCATCACCCGGCCCCGCAGCTGCGGATCCACCCCCATCTGCACCGAGGCGTTGGAGGCGGTCAGCGTCAGCAGCGCGGCCAGACCCATGATCGGCAGCACGGCGGCGTACGTCGCGTAGCTGGGCATCAGACCGGCGATCACCTCGATCGCACCGAAGATCAGTGCCATGATCACGATGAACTGACCGCGGGGCCGCTTCACCCGCCGGGCGGCCAGCAGGGCACCGGCCAGCGAGCCCACGGCCATGAAGGTGCCGAGGATGCCGTACTGCTCCGGTCCCTTGCCGAACTCCTGCTGAGCCATCAACGCCGACGTGAGCTGGAAGTTCATCCCGAAGGTGCCCACGAAGAAGACCACCATCAGCACCAGCAGGATGTCGCTTCGACTCGTCACGTAGGCCAGGCCTTCGCGGATCTGGTGCTTTCCCCGACTGGCGGGCAGGCTCGGCTCGAGGCGGCGGCCGTCGATGATCACCAGCGCGGCGATGAAGGCCAGGTAGGTGACGGAGTTGGACAGGATCGCCCAGCCCGAGCCGAAGGCGGCGATCACCAGACCGGCGACCGCCGGGCCGACGATGCGGGCGGCATGGAAGGTCGCGGAGTTGAGACCGATCGCGTTCGGCAGCCGGTCCCGACCGACCACCTCGGAGACGAACGCCTGGCGGGACGGGTTGTCGAAGGCCGTGCCGAGACCGAAGGCGAACGCGATCACGTACACGATGGGGGTGGTGGCCACCCCGGTGATGGCCAGGATGCCCAACGTGCCGGCGCAGATCGCCAACCAGGCCTGGGTGATCTTGAGCACGACCCGCTTGTCGAAGCGGTCCGCGACCAGCCCGCCGTACGCGGACAGCAACAGCATCGGCAGGAACTGCAGCGCGGTCGTGATGCCGATCGCGATGCCGGAGCCACCGGACAGCTCGAGCACCAACCAGTCCTGGGCGACCCGCTGCATCCAGGTGCCGATGTTGGAGACGAAGGAGCCGCTCACGTAGACCCGGAAGTTGGGGACGGCGAGGGCGGCGAACATGCCGCTCTTGGGCTGCTCGACGGGGTCCTGGGTGACGGGTGCGGTGTCGCTGGTCGCGGTGGCTTCAGTGCTGTCGGTCGTCGCGCTCGTGGCGGCCGCCTCCCTAGGGATCGTGCTGATGTCGGTGATCATGGAACGTGCTGGTGCTGCTGGGTGCCGGTCACGTCTCGGCGATCTTCATCAGGATGGGGATCACGGTTCGCAGACTCGCGCGCTCTTCCTCGGTGAGCTTCTCCAGCCTGACCGCGAGCCACTCGTTGCGGCGTTGCCGGTTGGCTTCGAGCAGCTCGGTGCCCTGCTCGGTCAGGTCGACGACGCAGGCCCGCCGGTCGGTCGGGCTCGGGGCGCGCCGCAGCAGGCCGCGGCCCTCCAGGTGGTCGACCAGTCGGGTCATCGACGGCGCCCGGACCTGTTCGTACGCCGCCAGCTCGCCGATCTGCAGCTCACCCTCGCGCCGCAGCACGCCCATCGCCGACAGCTGAGAGGGCGTCAGCTCCTCGGCGTCGGCGCGCGCCTGCCGGAGGTGCCGGGCCAGCCGGAACACCGCGGGGCGCAGCTCACCGGCCAGCTGCAGGATCGACGCGTACGTGGGCACGGATCAACAATATTACTTAGCAATGCTAAATACAACTCGGCTGACGCACTTCTCCCATCACTCACGCACGTGTAGCAACGCCCGCGTGAGTGATCTGAGGCGTGCGTCAGCGGGATCTGGGGGTTGGCATCAGGTGACGGCGGCCTGGGTGCGGGCCAGCTCCTCCAGGGCGGCCGCCGCCTCGCCGGCCGCATCGTGGCGGGCCAACGAGGCCTGCATCCCGTCGACAGCGGCCCGGATATCGGGATCGTCCAGGGCCCGCCGGACCTCGCGCCGCAGCCGCCACCGGGTCGGGCGCCAACGCAGCCGCACTCCGACCTTCGACCAGGCGATCCGGGCCCCGATCTCCGCCTTCTCCTCGCTGCTACCGACCTGCACCAGCGGTACGCCGTGGGCCAGGGCCAGGGTCACCCCGGTATAACCACCATTGGTGACGAAGGCGTCGACGTGCGGCAGCACGTCCTCGTACGGGATCCAGCGGGCGACCCGGAGCCAGTCCGGCACCCCGTGCCCGAGCCCGGCGCGCAGGTCGGCCATCGAACCGGCCCCCGTGGTGACCACCACTTGGTGACCGGTGCCCGCCAGCGCCGCGATGGTCGGCAGCACCAGCTCGCTCAGGTCAGGGCGAAGCGTGCCCTGACTCACCAGCACCGCCGACCGGTCGTCGGACAGGAACTCCGCCCACCACGGGGGGAGCTGGCGGCCCGCCAGCGGCTCGGGCCGCAGCGCCCCGACGAAGCGCACCTGGGCCGGCAGGTCGTGGCGGGGGTACTCGAACTCGGGGACGCAGGCCTGCAGATGCAGGTGGGGTGACATGGCCTCCTCGAGCACGGACCGTCCGCTCTGCACCAGGCCGAGCTCGCACCGGATGGCGCCCAGCCGCTCGATCGCCGGTTCCCAGATCAGCTCCCGCAGGATCCGGGTGGTCACCCGGTTGCGACGTCGACCCTCCCGGCCGTGCATCGGCAGCAGTCCTGCCCCGTACGGCGGGGTGTCGACGTCGGCGTACGTGCGGGGTCCGTCCCCGAGGCTCGCCCACACCGGCCCGCCCCGCTCGTGCCAGAGCCGGGCCGCGACGAACATCGCATCGGTGAGGACGGCGTCGATCTGCTGACCGGCGGCGAGTCCCTCGAGGTCGTGCACCCGCCGGGCCGCGTCCCCGACCAGCTGGTCGGCGAAGCCCTGACGCAGCCCCGCGATCGCGCGCAGACTGCCGGCTCCCCCGTACGCGGCCTCGAGATCGGCGAACTCACGCGCCTGCGTGAACCCGTGCGGCTCCGCCCCGACGCCTGAGATCCGGTCGTGGAACCGACTGGCCGCGTACCAGAGCACCCGGTGACCGCGATCGATCAGCCGGGTCGCGACCGGCACCAGGTTGATCGTGTGCGCGGTGATCGGGGTCGAGGCGAACAGGAAGGTCAGGCGACGCACACCGAAGGGTTCCACCGCAGCACCACCGACGGATGCTCAGCTGACCAGGTAGGTGATCAGGCCCTGCACGAAGTAGATGACGAACAGACCGGACACCACCCACAGCAGCGGGTGCACCCGCTTCGCCTTGCCACGCACGATCTTGAGCACCACGTACATCAAGAAGCCGGCCCCGATCCCCACCGTGATGGAGAAGGTGAACGGCATCAGCACCATGGTCACGAAGGCCGGCAGGCCCTCTTCGACGTCCTCCCAGTCGATCTTGGTCACCTGGCTCATCATCAAGAACCCGACCAGCACCAGCACCGGGGTCGCCGCCTCCGAGGGGACGATGTTGACCAGCGGCGCGAAGAACATGGCCAGCAGAAAGCCGATGCCGGTGACCACCGACGCGAGTCCGGTCCTGGCCCCCTCCCCGACCCCCGCCGCGGACTCGATGTAGGAGGTGTTGGACGAGGTCGAGCCGATACCGCCGGCGGCCGCGGCCAACGAGTCGACCATCAGGATGGACGACAGGTGCGCCGGCCGGCTCCGCTCGTCGAGCAGGTCGCCTTGGGACCCCACCGCGACACCGTGCCCATGGTGTCGAAGAAGTCCGCCAGCAGCAGCGCGAAGATCAGCAGCACCAGGGGGAGGAACAGGTTGAGGTGGAAGCCGCCGGCGAACGAGGGACCGAAGGCTCCGAACACATCCACGTCCCCGATCAGACCGAGGTCGGGCACGGCCACGACGGAGTCGACCTGCGGGACGTTCAGCGCCCAGCCCGTGGGGTTGTCGGAGGTCTTCGCCCCGACGCCTGTGGCCAGCTCGATCAGCACGGCGACGATGGTGGCGCCCACGATGGAGATCAGCAGCGCGCCCTTGACCCGCTTGGCGTAGAGGATCGCCGCCCCGAACAGCCCGAGGACGAAGATCAACAAGGGCCAGCCGATGATCGAGCCGTTCACGCCGAGCTCGACCGGAGGCGTACCGGCCGGCGCGCGGTGTGCGCGGCCTTGGGCGACTTGGTGACCATGCGGGCATTCTCGCCCGGTCACTAGGCTGTGTGGGTGAGTGACCCGGCCCAGACCTCCCCCGAGGCGCCCGCCACGTCCGAGATCCCCGGAGCGCATCTCATCCAGCAGGCCGAGGTGCCGCCACTCGACGTCGACGTCGACGGCGTCCAGGCCGCGACCGTCGGCACCGTCGCCTTCGCGGTCGCCTCGGTGATCATGGCCGTCGGCTACGACCGGTTGGCCACCGCCGGCGACGGTTGGTGGCTCGGCGTCGGCATCAGCGGGTTCGGGCTGGGCCTGATCAGCCTCGGCTACACGATCAGCCGGCGGCGGCGCCGCCGTCGGGGTTGGACACCCGGCTGACCGGTTCCGTCGCGATCGACCCACGAATCGGCTCGAGCGGCGAGTCGTCCAGACCGGCCAGCAGCTTCTCCAGCAGGTGCGCCAGATCTTCCACCTGACGCTCGGTCAGCCCGCGCATCAGGTCGGACTCCACCAGGTTCGATTCGCGGATCGTGGTCGCGTAGAGTTGCCAGCCCTGATCGGTCAACCCGACCAGCACCCGGGTGCGGTTGGAGGGATCGGTGGTCCGGTCGACGAGATCACGCTCGACCATCCGGTCCAGCCGGTGGGTCATCGACGACGGGGCCACGTGCGCCGCCGACGCCAGCTGGGTCGGTGTCAGCCGGTTGCCCTCAGCCCGGGCGATCTCGCTGAGCACCGTCCACTCACCGCCCGACACGTCGAGGTCGGCCAGCTGCTGGTCGTACCACTGGTTCAGACGGCGGGACACCCGGTGGACCGCGCTGATCACCCGCTGCACCGACTCGTCGGCCCCGGCGGCGACATAGGCCGCCACCTGGCGGCGCAGGTCCGCCACCTCGCCCTGCGTGGGCACCACGACCTCGTCCAGCTGCGCCACCTCGTCCGCCTCGTCGGGCAGTTCCGCCTGATCGACCATGGCTCCATCCTCGCCGACGCCCGTCGGACCGACGATGGACAGGGTGTGCGTACCGCCACCCAGAGTTCACCCAGGCGTTGCCCGATCGCGGGGCGGCGTCATTCGCCACCTGAAAGTCTCCTGAAGCGTTGGACCATCCCCCGGGTGCGTTCCGGGCTGCCGTGCGCAGTCGGGCCGCGACCCCCACCTGAGGAGAACCCTTGACGAACCTGCCCATGCTCGGACTCACCCACGGCAAGCGCAGCGCGGTGACCTGTCACCTGAGGTGCGACAGCCAGTGCGCCCGACCGGACCCGAACTCCTCCACCGAGCCGACGTTCGCCGAGATCGCGGGCCGACAGCTGTCCCGCCGGGCCGTGCTGGCGGGAGGCGGCTCGCTGGCCGCCGGGGCCGCGCTGCCCGTCTTCTGGTCCGATCAGGCGGCCGCCGCTCCGCGGCGCACCGGCGCCGGTCCGCTCGATTTCACCGGCATCGACCCGGTGCCGGCCGAGGCTGACACCCTCACGGTGCCGGCGGGCTACCGGTGGACGCCGATCCTGCGCTGGGGCGACCCGTTGTTCGCCGGCTCGCCCGCGTTCAACCCGAACCGTCCCGACGCGAAGGCGCAGGAGCTGCAGTTCGGCTACAACA
>DATDAP010000506.1:0-6477 GCA_036525335.1 Microlunatus sp.
GGCATCTCCGATGGCCCGCGGCGGCTCGCTCAGTATCCGCACCAGTTTTCGGGCGGCATGCGCCAGCGGGTGATGATCGCCATCGGGCTCGCGTGCAATCCCAAGCTCATCATCGCCGACGAGCCGACCACCGCCCTCGACGTCACCATCCAGGCACAGGTGCTCGAGGTGCTGAAGAAGGCCCAGCAGGAGACCGGCGCCGCGGTGATCATGATCACCCACGACCTCGGGGTGGTCGCCGGGATCGCGGACCGGGTCACGGTCATGTACGCGGGCCGCCCGGTCGAGCAGGGCAGCGTGGACGACATCTTCGCTCGGCCGCGGATGCCGTACACCATCGGGCTCTTGGGCGCGGTCCCGCGACTCGACGCCCACGACAAGGAGGCGTTGGCCACTCTGGAGGGCAACCCCCCCTCGGTGGTCAACCTGCCGCCGGGCTGCCCGTTCGCGCCGCGCTGTCCGATGGTGACCGATGCCTGCCGGACCGAGGAGCCGCCGTTGGCCCCCACCGACCACCCCGGACACAGTGCGGCGTGCATCTACTCGGCCCGTATCGCCAAGGAGAAGCTGGACTACGTCGACATCTTCCCGGTGCCGGTCATCCCCACGTCGCCGCTGGAGCGGACTCCACGGGACCAGCGCGACACGGTGCTCCTGCTGTCGGACATGAAGCGCCACTATCCGTTGATGAAGGGGGCGGTGTTCCGCCGTCGGATAGGAACCATCTACGCGGTCGACGGCATCGACCTGGAGATCAAGGAAGGGGAAACCCTCGGTCTGGTGGGCGAGTCCGGCTGTGGCAAGTCCACCACCTTGCTGGAGATCCTGAACCTCAAGCCGCCCACCGGCGGCAGCATCGCCGTGCTGGGCCGGGCCGTGGAATCGCTGCAGCCCTCCGATCGCAAACGGATGCGGCGCGACCTGCAGGTGGTCTTCCAGGACCCGATGGCATCGCTGGATCCGCGGATGCCGGTGTTCGATCTGATCGCGGAGCCTCTCGGCGTGTTCAAGTACGGCGCCAAGGAGATCGAGGACCGGGTCAACGAGCTGCTCAGGTTGGTCGGGCTGGAACCCGGGCACGCGAGCCGCTACCCCCAGCAGTTCTCGGGCGGGCAGCGGCAGCGGATCGGCATCGCCCGTGCGCTGGCGCTGGAACCGAAGCTGATCGTGCTGGACGAGCCGGTGTCGGCGCTGGACGTGTCGATCCAGGCCGGGGTGATCAACCTGCTCGACGAGCTGAAGGCCAAGCTCAACCTGTCCTACCTGTTCGTCGCCCACGACCTCGCGGTGATCCGACACATCGCCGACCGGGTCGCGGTGATGTACCTGGGCAAGATCGTGGAGGTCGGCGAGGTGAACAGCGTGTACGACCGGCCGACGCACCCGTACACGCAGGCACTCCTGTCGGCCATCCCGATCCCGGATCCGGTGAAGGAACGCAGCCGGACGCGGATCCTGCTGACTGGTGACCTGCCCAGTCCGGCCAACCCGCCCTCCGGCTGCCGTTTCCGCACGCGCTGCCAGAAGTTCGTCACCCTGTCGGATGCGGCGAAACAACGCTGCATCAACGAGGTCCCCCCGCTGCTGCCCGTCGTCGACGGCGATCACACCTCGGCCTGCCACTACAGCGAGGTGCGGCCTGTCGTCTAGCAGCTTCGTTCCGACTCGGACGCATCGTTAGGAGGCTGTGACCCGGGTCGGCGTGGCTCGGCCAGTCGACCCGACGTAGGGTCGGACGGTCTGGGTTCGCCCGTTAACTCGGCAATTTCTCTGGAGGCACTGTGAAGGCACACAAGATCTTGCTGGCGCCCCTCCTGGCCGGCGCGCTCGTGTTGAGCGCGTGTGGCGGCGGCAGCGGTGGCACCGACGAGGGCGGCACGACCGAGTCGATCGCCCCGATCAGCTCGCAGGACATCAACATCAAGGATCGCGGAGAGCTCGCGCAGGGCGGCACCGTTCGGCTGGACGTGGCCGATTTCGGCAACAACTGGAATCCGCTGCACGTGGACGGCAACAACGCCGACCTGTCGAACGCGCGTCGCGCCCTGATGCCGCAGTTCTTCAACTACGACACCAAGGGCGTCCCGTCCCCCAACCCCAACTGGCTCGTGTCGGCCGAGGAGACGAACGCCAACCCGACCACGATCAACTACAAGCTCAACCCCAAGGCCGTCTGGGGCGACGGGTCACCGGTCGACGCCGACGACATGACCGCCACCTGGAAGGCCTGCAGCGGCGAGGACAAGAAGTTCAACTGCGTCACCACACAGGGCTACGACCAGATCGCCTCCATCACCACGGGGGCGGACAAATTCGACGTCACGATCACCTACAAGGGCCCCTACCCCGACTGGACTGCGCCGTTCAGCTACCCCGGCACGCTGAAGGCGGAGCAAGTCAAGGATGCCGCCACCTTCAACACCGGCTGGAAGGACCTCGACAACAGCTGGTTGTCCGGCCCGTTCAAGGTGGAGAGCTTCGACAACAGTCAGAAGGTGCTGACCGAGGTCCCCAACGACAAGTGGTGGGGCGAGAAGCCGCTGCTGGACAAGATCGCCTTCCGGGCCATCTCGCCGGACGCCGTGGCCGCCGCCTTCGCCAACAACGAGCTGGACAGCTTTGACATCGGTCCCGATCCCGACGCGTACCAGCGAGTGAAGGGCGTCTCCGACGCCACCATCCGACAGGCCGCTGGGCCGAACTTCCGACACTTCACCTTCAACACCAAGGCCGGCGAGCTGACCGACCAGAAGGTGCGGCAGGCCATCGTCAAGGGCCTGGACCGTGAGGCCATCGGCGCCTCCGACCTGGCCGGCATCGACTGGCCCGTGCAACCGCTGAACAACAACATCCTGCTGCAGAACCAGGAAGGCTATGAGGACGTCGCCGGCGGCATCACGTACGACCCGGAGGGCGCCAAGGCCGACCTGGACGCGCTGGGCTGGACCGTCGGTTCCGACGGCATCCGCGAGAAGGGCGGCAAGAAGCTCGCCGTGAAGTTCTCGCAGCTGAGCGGCGTTCCGGTGTCGGCCAACGAGGCCCTGCAGACGCAGAACATGCTCAAGGAGGTCGGCGTCAAGGTCGACATCGTCGATGTGCCGATCGCCAAGTTCCAGGACGGGAGTGTGCTCTCCAACCACGAGTTCGAGATCATCGCCTTCAGCTGGATCGGCACGCCGTACCCATTCGCCAGCATCAAGCAGATCTACGGCACCGGTCAGGACAGCAACTACTCGCAGCTGTCGGTTCCCCAGATCGACGAGAACATCAAACTGATCGACTCCGAGACCGATCAGGCGAAGCGGATCGATCTGGCCAACGCGACGGCGAAGATCATCTGGGAGAACGTGATGACCCTGCCGCTCTACCAGCGTCCGGAGCTCACCGCTGTGAAGACCAAGCTCGCCAACTACGGCTCCTTCGGTCTGAGCAACCCCCAGTGGGAGAACGTGGGCTACGAGAAGTAGTCCGCACCTGGTGCGCGTGAGGATCAGTCGAGGGGCCGGTGGAAGTTTCCACCGGCCCCTCGCGCCGCTTCTAGTTCACGATTACGTAAAATCGTACGGTGACCACCCCCGATCCCCCTCCGGCGGAGCCGATCGACCTTGCCGACCTCGCCGCGCGGGTACGGCGACTGGAGGAGCGGTTGGACAGCCGGCCGGCCGGCCCACCCGAGCCCGCCGACCACGAGGCTGACACCTTCTGGATCCTCGAGGGGCTCGAGCAGCGCGTCGGACCGCGGGCAGTGGCGTACGCGGGGTCGTTCGCTCTCGACGGCGGACCGGTCCGCTGGCAGCTGACACGTGACAGCGACCAGCTCATGGAGCTGGACTGGACGAGCCTCGCCCCAGCCCTGAGCGCCCTCGGTCACCCGGCGCGGCTGCGCATCCTGCAGCTGATCGCGCGTGGGCAGGCCACCACCGCCGCCGATCTGTCGGACACCCCCGGTCTCGGGTCGACGGGGCAGATCTATCACCACCTGCGCCAGCTGGTCGCTGCCGGCTGGCTGCGCGCGACCACCCGAGGTCGACACGAGGTGCCGCCCGAGCGCCTGGTCCCGCTGCTCGTGGTCCTGTCGGCCAGCATTCCCTGACACCCGCGAGCCACCTGCCTCCGCGAGGATGGGGCCATGGATCTGCTCGAGATCGGGATGATCGGGATCGCGGTGATGGTGGCGGTCAACGTCATCGCCCCCAAGATCGGGATCGCCTCGCCCCTGCTGCTGGTGCTGCTCGGGATCGGCATCAGCTTCCTGCCCGTCGTCGCGCCGATCGAGATCGAACCCGAGTGGATTCTCGGCGGCATCCTGCCCCCGCTGCTCTACTCCTCCGCAGTCAACATGCCCGCGATGGACTTCCGACGCGATCTCCGCATCATCTCGGCCTTCTCGGTCCTGCTGGTGATCGGCTCGGCGGTGGTGATCGGGTACGTGATGAGCCGACTGATCCCCGGCCTCGACCTGGCCACCGGGATCGCTCTCGGCGCGATCCTCTCGCCCACCGACGCCGTGGCCACCAGCATCGTCAGGCGCGCCGGGGTGGCCCCGCGGCTGGTGACGGTGCTGGAGGGCGAGAGCCTGCTCAACGACGCGTCCGCCCTGGTGCTGCTGCGGTCGGCCACCGCGGCCACGGCCCTGCTGACGGGTTCGGTCGCCGCGGACTTCGTCTGGGCCGTCGTCGTGGCGGTGATCATCGGCCTCGTCATCGGTCGCCTCAATCTCGTGGTCCGCGCCCACATCCATCACTCGACCAGCAATGTGGCGATCTCCTTCGTGGTGCCGTTCTTCGCCTACAGCCCGGCCGAGCGACTCGACGCCTCCGGGCTGGTGGCCGCCGTCGTCGCCGGTCTGGTCACCGGACACGGAGCGCCGAAGTACCTCCGGCCACAGGACCGGATCACCGCCGATGCCGTCTGGCGGACTCTGGAGATGCTGCTGGAGAGTGCGATCTTCCTGCTGATGGGCCTGGAGCTCTACGGCCTCATCGTCGAGGTGCACACCGCCCACGACAGCGTCTGGACCGCGATCCGCCTGGGCCTGCTCGCGTCCGTGCTGGTGATCCTGCTGCGGGCCGTCTTCGTCACGCCCTCCCTGTGGCTGCTGGCCCGGCGGGGACGACACGGGACGGCGATCCGCGACCGGATCACGACGTTCCAGGATCGGCTGCAGGACGGTTCGCTCGCTCCGCAGACAGCCCGCCGCTCAGGACCGGATCGACCCGGTCGGTCGGAGGCCCAGCTCGACCGGGATCGCGTCGACCGGACGGCTCGGATCGAAACCAGTCTCACCCGGCGGCTGGCCGACATCGACTACCTCGCGGCCCAGGCGTTCGGCTGGCGTGAGGGTGTCGTGCTGGTCTGGGCGGGCATGCGGGGGGCGGTCACACTGGCCGCGGCCCAGTCCCTGCCGGCCGACACCCCACAACGTTCCCTGCTGGTTCTGGTCGCCTTCGTGGTGGCGGCCGGCACCCTGCTGGTCCAGGGCAGCACCCTCGGCTGGATCGTCAAGCTGCTCGGACTCACCGGCCGCGACTCCGACGCCGACCTGGCCGCCGCCCGGGAGCTCCAGTCCGAGCTGATGACCCAGGTGAGCGACCGGCTGGCCCGGGGCGAGTTCACCAAGGTGGACGGAGAGCCATTCGCCCCGGCCACCCTGGACTGGGCCCGCCAGGTCATCACGACCATCACCGTCGATCCGGATGAGCGCGAGGCCGAGGGCGAGGACCTGCGCTCCGAGCGGGGCGAGCTGCGGCTGGCCGTCATCGAGCTGCAACGGGCCGCCCTACTCGCCATCCGCGACCTCGGGACCTACCCGTCGGCCGTGCTGGAGGAGATGCTGACCCAGCTGGACGCCGACCAGCTCAGCCTGGAGCTGCGCTCCAGAGCGTGAGTGTCGGCGCTTCGGCCACCGCTCGCCTCAGACCAGACTGACCTCGATGACCGAAGATCCGGGATCCCGACCGTCCGGCCGTCGACCATCCGCGACGGCGCCACCCTGGCCACGCTGACGTCCGGCCGGGTCGTCGAGGACGAACCGTTCGTGGCCTCGCAGGGCAGATGTCCACGGCCGAGACCCTGATCACGGGCTTCGAGATCCTCGGCCACCTGCATAGCTGCCTCGCCCGGGCCCGTTGCTCGACGGTCGGCGGCGACAGGTCGTGCACGGCGACTTCTGGGACAACAACGTGCTCTTCGCCGATCACGCGGTCGTGGCCGTGCTGGACTTCGGCTTCATGGCCGAGCGGGCGCGGCTCGACGACCTGGCGCTGCCGATCTGGTTCTGGCTCCTCAGGGCGGGGAAACCGACTCCCGGGCCAGAGGATCTCGATCTGGTGGTCGCTCTGGTCGCGCCTACGAGCGGCACGCGGATCCGTTGACACGACGAACGTCTGGCGCTGCCGCTGGCGGTCGCACGGCAGCCCGCCTGGTCGATCGCTGGGTCCTGGAGCCACCGGAACCCGACGCCGTACGGCACGCCCA
>DATDAP010000507.1:0-3033 GCA_036525335.1 Microlunatus sp.
CCGCGACTCAGCATCGTGATGATGCGGTCGGCTTCGCCCAGCTTGTGGGTGCGCAGCACGACGGCTTCGTCGCGGTAGGTCGGCACCTCGCTATTGTCGCTGACGTGCCCAAGGACACCCCCCGACGCGGCCGGACGACCCCACCGGCGCCACCCGAACCGCATCGCAGCGGTGCGCGGCCGCCGAGCATCGAGGCCAAGAAGCTGCCGCGACACGTCGCCATCGTGATGGACGGCAACGGCCGCTGGGCCAAGGCCCGGGGTCTGCCCCGTACCGAGGGCCACCAACGGGGCGAGGACTCGTTGTTCGACGTGATCGAGGGCGCCATCGAGGTCGGCGTGAAGTACCTGTCCGCGTACGCGTTCTCGACCGAGAACTGGAGTCGCTCGCCCGACGAGGTGCGCTGGCTGATGGGCTTCAACCGGGACGTGATCCGACGACGGCGCGACCAGATGGACGCGATGGGCGTCAAGGTCCGTTGGGCGGGGCGTCGTCCACGGTTGTGGCGTAGCGTGATCTCCGAACTCGAGGAGGCCGAGCGACGCACGATCGACAACGACGTGCTCACCCTCCAGTTCTGCGTCAACTACGGCGGACGAGCCGAGATCCTGGACGCGACCCGTCGGATCGCCGAGCTGGCCGCCGCCGGTCGGCTGGATCCGAGCAAGATCACCGAGCAGCGATTCCGGCAGTATCTCGACGAACCCGACATCCCCGACGTCGACCTGTTCGTCCGGTCGTCCGGAGAGCAACGCACCTCGAACTTCCTGCTCTGGCAGTCCGCGTACGCCGAGCTGGTCTTCTTGGACCGGCTCTGGCCGGACTTCGACCGGCGCGACCTGTGGCACGCGATCGAGCTGTACGCCGACCGCGACCGCCGGTACGGCGGAGCGGTGCCGAACCAAGTCAGATGATCAGGTTCGGGCGCCCACACCGATGGACGTGGCAGCCCGCTCGAGTCGTTGGTCGAAGGTGGCCAGGATGGACATCGATGTCTCTGCGGCCAACAGCACGCAGCAGTCCGGCATCCTCAGGCCAGTCTGTACCCGCAGCGATGCCAGCCTCTCCGACGCGCCGTCGCCCAGCGGAACGACGGTCACCTCCAGCTGTGCAACAGCCGATCGAGCCTGATCCAGAACGCCGTGCCGTTCGGCCCCGACGTAGCACTCAGCCAAGGTGATCGGGCTGATGAGCAGTGGCTCGTTCACGGCGTCGATGAGCAACCGTGTCGCGCGCTCATGGTGGGCGTCTGTGCCGTCAAGATGCGCGATCAGTACGCTCGCGTCGAGCGTGATCATTCGTCCCAGTCGCGGCGTACGTCATCCAGGTAGGTCGGCCCGTACACCCCGGACAGGCTCGCGCTCGTTCGCCTGATCGCTTCGACCCGGGCGGCCAGACGTCGTGCCGAGTCGGCGGCGATGGCGTGATGTCCCTCTTCGACCAGTCGCAGCAGCAGCCTGCTCCGACTCTGGCTGTCTTCGGGCCATCGCCGAGCTGCTTCATCGAGGGCAGCCGCGACCGGATCCGTCTCGGTGATCACGTGACGAGGACGGGTGGTGGGCACGGACCCAAGTGTAACACTGACCGACCAAGTGCGGCACTGGTCGTCGGATCGACCGACGCGGTCAGCAGCTGCCGCAGGTGCCGAAGATCTCCAGGTCGTGGCTGACGTCGCGAAAACCGTGCTCGGCGGCGACGGCATCGGCCCAGCTCTCGACGGCCGGACCGGAGACCTCGACGGTACGACCGCAGCTGCGGCAGACCAAATGGTGGTGGTGTCCGTCGGAGCAGCGGCGGTAGGCGGTCTCGCCGTCCGGGTTCCGCAGCGCGTCCAGCTCGCCGGCCTCGGACAGAGCCTGCAGGGTGCGGTAGACCGTGGTCAGACCGATGCTGTCGCCCCGCTTGCGCAGCTCGTCGTGGATCTGCTGCGCCGTACGGAACTCGTGCAGCTCGGCCAGCACGTCCTGCACCGCGGCCCGCTGGCGGGTGCGGCGCTGCGGGGCGGCGGCTGCGGTCGGCTGGCTGGTCATCGTTCCTCGTGCCGGTCGGCCGGCGTCAGTGCTCGTCGTAGTGGTCGCCGTGGGAGGCGTGGCGGTGGCCCTCGTGCACGTAGTCGGTGTGGTCACCGTGGCGGATCTCGGGATGCTCGCAGTCCGGGCCGTGCCGGTGCGGGTGCGACTCGGGCACCTCGGTGTGCAGATTCAGGGTGTCGTCGTCGACCAGCTCCGGTAGCACGGGAGCCACTCTACGTCGCCGCGCGATCAGCGCCGAGATCGGCCAGCTGAGGGCGAACACCCCGATGGCGAGCACGACGATCAGGGCGCCGGGCGGTGTGTCGAGGTAGAACGACCCGACCGCACCTCCGACGGTGACCGTCACCCCGACGGCCATCGCCGCGATCAGTGCGGCGTAGAAGCCGCGGACCAGGTTCTGGGCTGCGGCCACCGGCACCACCATGAGCGCGCTCACCAGCAGCAGACCGACGGTCCGCATCGCGAGGGTGACCGTCACGGCGGCGAGCACCACGATGAGGATGTTGTAGAGGCTCGTCCGCAGCCCCTGGGTCCGGGCGTACTCCTCGTCGGTGCTGACCGCGAACAGCTGCGGAGCCAGTCCGAGGGTGGGCACCAGCACCAGCACGGCGAGCGCCACGATCACCCAGAGATCGGCGGCCGTCACCGTGGTCAACGAGCCGAAGAGGTACTGCGACAGGGCCGCAGCGCCTTGGCCCGCGATGCCCGACATCAGGACGCCGGCGGCCAGTCCCCCGTAGAAGAGGATCGCCAGCCCGACGTCGCCGGTGGCCTTGCCCCGCTGCCGCAGGATCTCCACCGACACCGCCCCGGCCACGCAGACCACCACCGCCCACGGCACCGGAGCCTGCCCGGTCATCAGGGCCAGACCGACCCCGGCGATGGCCACGTGGCCGAGACCGTCGCCGAGCAGGCTGAGTCGACGCTGCACGATGTAGATACCGATGGCGGGCGCGATGATGCCCGTCAGCAACGCGGCCAGCAGGGCCCGCTGCATGAA
>DATDAP010000508.1:0-12786 GCA_036525335.1 Microlunatus sp.
AGGACCTGATCGATGAGCTCGGGCGACTGCCCGGCATCGGTCCCAAGAGCGCGCAACGACTGGCGTTCCACATCCTCGCGGCCGACGCCGAGGACGTGCTGCGCCTGGCCGACACCCTGAAGCTGGTCAAGGACACGGTCAAGTTCTGTGAGATCTGCTTCAACGTCTCCGAGGAGAACCAGTGCCGCGTCTGTCGCGATCCGCGGCGCGACCCGGCCATCATCTGCGTGGTCGAGGAGTCCAAGGACGTCGTCGCGGTGGAGCGGACGCGGGAGTTCCGCGGCCGCTACCACGTGCTCGGGGGTGCCATCAGCCCGATCGATGGCATCGGACCCGGCGATCTGACGACCCGCGAGCTGTGCCAGCGGTTGGCCGACGGGGTGGTCACCGAGGTGATCCTGGCGACCGACCCCAACCTCGAGGGCGAGGCCACGGCGACCTACCTCAGCCGGTTGCTGATCCCCCTCGGGGTCAGGGTCAGTCGGCTCGCGAGTGGTCTGCCGGTGGGCGGCGACCTGGAGTACGCCGACGAGGTCACCCTCGGCCGGGCCTTCGAGGGCCGCCGCTACGTGACCGCCTGACCGCTGACGCCACCTAGGGTCCAGGACCCGGCTCAGCGGAAGAGGAGCCGCTGCCGGTAGCTCGGTGTCCTCCTGTCGTAGTAGCGCTCCGTCCACGTGTCATCGGGTATCAGGAAGGCGCCCTGCGCACTCGTTGCGCTGAGCTGTTGGCGCAGGTACCGGAAGTAGAAGTGGTTGAAGACGCGCATGAACTCACCGAGGTAGATGTCGGCGACTCGGCTGTCGTCTTGGATGATCAGCATGTTCTCGTCGTTGTCCTTGACGGATGGGTCGCTGAAGTTGCCCGAGCCGCTGATGACCAGCGGGTCATCGCCGAGGGGGTCGATCAGCATGTACTTGGTGTGGCTGTACAGGACGTTGCGGTTCAGCCCGGTGAGCTGCTCCTGGGTCCACCGGTCCAGGACACCCGTTCTGAGGAAGGATCCGATCGCGATCTTGACGTCGCGGTCGGTGTCGAAGGCGATGCTGGTGCCGGGTGGTTTCTCGAGCACGAGGTAGCGCAGCACATCCGACTCGGGCGCGATCGCGTCGGCGATCTTCTCGTGGACCCCGAAGGCCGCGGTCATGAAGAAGGATCTCTTGGCCTTGGCGGCCTGGTCGGCGTACCAGTCGATCAGGTCCAGGGAGGTGCGTGGACTGAAGACGGGGCTGATGCCGGTGGCCGGAGGGCTGGCGGGCGTGGCGGTGTGACTGGTGTTGGCCGGACGGATGGCGGCGTAGCCGGGGTCTGTCGCCAGTCGGTTCCACAGCTGCAGGTAGGAGTCCGCGATGGCCGGTTCCCGAAGAAGGTGCCCCACGTTGCTCTGCCCGAAGAGGCCACCCCAGGTGAGGTTGGTCGAGCCGGTCCAGACGGATTGCGCCGTGTCGTTCTTCAACAGAAGCAAGAACTTGTTGTGGGAGATGGCGCTGTTGGTGCGCCGCGGGATCATGTGCGGTGTCAGCCCGGCGGCGGCGATGGCGGGTTCGCTGACCTCCCAGACCTTCTTGCGGCTGGGATCGGTGCCCGCCTGTCCCCGCCGGTCGTAGATGATCTTGACGTCGACCCCGCGTGCGGCCGCCGCAGCCAGGGCGTCGAGGACGGGAGGATAGGCGAACTCGTACACCGATCCGCGGAGCGCGAAGTCCTGCCCCGTGGCTGTCGCGATGAAGGACAGCAGGGCTTCTTCGAGCCCGCGCGACAGCCAGTCGTACGCGGGGTCGGCACGGTCGTTGTCGCGGGGCGGTCGGCGGCCGAATCTCTGCACGTAGGCCTGGCTGCCGGCGACGCCGCGGTTGAAGTGGACGGCGTGGGTGCCCGCGTCGACCGGTTCGGTGGTCACGGTGAGCGTCACGTCGTGGCGGATCTCGAGGTTCTTCGGTTTGCCGTACAAGGCGACGACCCGGTAGTCGTACCGCCGTCCGGGTTTGGCGGTGTAGTCCCCCCAGAGGTAGGACTGCAGGGGATGCTCGCGCAGGCTGACGGCGCTTCCCGGCGATATGCCGGGGGAGGTCTCCTGGAAGACCTTCATCCCCCTCAGCCAGTAGCGCTCCTTCTCGACGGGGTCCCAGCGTTGGATGGCGAATCCCAGCAGTCCGCGGGTCTTCGCTTTGGGCAGGTCGAGCCCCAGCAAGACCACGTAGGAGCCGGCGATCGCGTGCACGGTCAGCGAGTTGGGGTTGGTGATCCTGGTACGCACTGGTCCTCCCTTCCTTCTTGTCCTGTCCTGGTCACGCTGCCGTGCTGGGTTGCCCCGGCGTCATGGGTTGAAGCGGTGGAGGACGCGGCCGAAGTGTGATCCGACCGGCACCGCTGCGGTGGGTCCGGTGACGTCGACATGCCAGTCGGGTCCGCCGGCGAAGCCGGCGAGTCGGTCGGTCCAGCGGGCCGCCACCGGGAAGGGAACCTCCACGAGCTGCTGGGTGTCGGAGAAGTTCAGCACCACCACGACGTTGTCGACACCACCTGGCTGGGTTGCCCACCGGTGGTAGATGACCAGCTGGCGCTCGACATCGACTCCGACCCCGACCGGATCGAACCGGGTCTGCCAGGGCTCCCACTCTGCCGGGTACAGGTCCGGCGAGCGGAGAGCGGGCAGGTCGCGGCGCATCCGGGCCAGGCCGCCGTACAGCGCCGTCAGGGTGGTGCCGATCGGATCACCGCGAAGCTTCCACCTCAGCGGTCGCCCGGTGACTCGCCGCCCGGTCCCCTTGTCGTCCTCGGGGATGACGGTTTCCTCACCGATCTCGTCGCCGTTCCGGATGAGCGGCACAGCGGTGGACGTGAACAGCGCAATCAGGTACGGCTGTAGTCGCCACCATCCGCCCACCGCGCCGACGCCGGACCGGGATCCGGTGAGCCAGGCCACGTGCGAGTGGTCGTGGTTGCTCAGATACAGCGTCGGCACCTTCCCGGCGGAAAGGTAGCGGCGGTTGTTCAGCGCGTTGAGGAAAGAGCTGTCGATCCGTCCGTTCCACAGCCCGTCGGAGGCCTTGGTCTTCTGGTAGAGGGAGTCGTCCCAGAAGCTGGTAGCAGCGGTTTCGTTGGTGACCGTGGCAGCGGAGATGTCGATGTGCTCCAGGGTGAGCGAGAAGTTCTCCTCCCCCTTGGCCGCGACGTGACCCTCGACGTCGGCAAGGATCTCCGGCACTCCTCGGAGGTCGCCGTCGATCTGGAAGTTCACCGTATTGTCCAGCCGGATGCCGTCGATGCCGAAGGTGTCGATCCAGTACCGGCAGACCTCTTTGATGAGCTGTCCGGTGACGGGCTCTGCGAAGTTCAGGTCCTGCAGTCCAGGAAACGATCCGTCGAACGGTGCCCCGGTGAACGGACAGTCGCCGGGGTCCTGGTAGAGCTGCGGATAGGGGAAGTCGTGGCTGACGTGGTTGAAGACACCATCCATGATCACGTGGATGCCGCGGTCGTGGCAGGCGCTGACCAGCTGTTTCAACCAGGACAGCTTCTCCTGGGCCTCGTCGAGCTGGTTGGCGTACCGCGACTCGACCGCGAAGTACTGGATGGGTTCGTAGCCCCAGTCGAAGTCCTGATGCTTCCAGGCCGTCCAAGGCATGAACTCCACCGCGGTGACGCCAAGATCGCGGAGGTCGTCGAGCCGATCCGCCACGGCGTCCAACGGTGCGCGGCCACGGCGGTACTCAGCGGTGAAGTCGTCGATCATGAGCTCGTAGAGAGTCAGGTCGGTCAGTGGCCGGCGGCCACCGGCCAGAGGCCGAACCTCGTTGGCCGCAGGGGTGCTGCCACCGATCACGATGCCGGAGTTCTGGTGGCTGAGCCCACCGTAGCGGGCGCACGGATCGGTGACCTTCCTGGAGGTGCCGTCCTCGAAGTCGACCTGGTACTTGTACTCGTAGAAGCCGGCGGGCACCTCGAGCGAGGTGCGGGCAGACCAGAACGCTCCGCGAGGGTCGTTTCCGGGCTGTACCGTCAGCGGCAATCCACCAGCAAAGTCCCAGTTCTGACCACCCAGGTGGCGCTGGAAGCTTCCGCCGACTCGAAGAGCCGTCACGTGTGGGTCCGCCCCTGCCGGGAAGAACACCCGGAACTCCAGCTGACCTCTCGCTTCGCCGCCACCGAACTGCCAGGCCCCGCAACGCTCATCCATGAAGACCATCGGCTGACCACCTCGAGAAGGGGCACGCTGAGACAAGACCCCACTCCGGCGTGGCCAGTCCTCGTCCAGTCTCCGCGCCCGGCCCGATCTTGTACAGCATGATTTCCCCGACGCGTCACGAGCCGACGAAGGGACTTCTCCTACTGTCTGTCAAGCGGGCATCAGATCTCGACGGTGGTGTCCTCGCGGTGGACCACGCCGAGGCGTTCCGAGGCGTCGTTCAGGATGCGTTGCACGGCGAGGGTGTCGGCCAGCGGCATCACCGACGACTCCGTACGCCCTTCGCGCAGGCACTCGCCGACCTCGACCAGCTCGTGGGAGTAGCCGGCGCCCTGCGGCGGGCGGATGAGCTCCTCGGGTTCGGCGCCGGTACGGTGCAGCACGATCCGGTCGGGGTGGTGGAAGCGCGGCGGGATCTCGATGAACCCGTCGGTGCCGAAGATCCTGGCCGACCCGGGCGTGTGCTGTCGCAGGGTGCCGAGCAGGGTGGCCGCGCGTCCGTCGTCGTACCCGAGCAGCAGGCCGACCTCCCAGTCCACCCCGGACGGGGCGAGGGACCCGGTGACCTCCAACCGGTCGGGCGTACCGAGGAAGTAGTGGGCGATCGAGACCACGTAGACGCCGAGGTCCAACAGGGCGCCGCCGCCCTGGGCCGGGTCGAACGCCCGGTCGGACTCGTCGTACGGGCGCTTGACGCCCAGGTCGGCCTGCAGCTGCCGGACCTCGCCGATCGCCCCGTTCTCGATCAGGGCGCGCGCTGCGACCACCGCGGGCTGGAACCGGGTCCACATCGCCTCCATCGCGAAGACCCCGTTGCCCTGCGCCGTGCTGATGATGTCCTCGGTCCCGGCGACGGTCGCGGTGAACGTCTTCTCGACCAGGACGGCCTTGCCCGCCTGGAGTGCGGCCACGGCGATCCGGTGGTGCTGCGGGTGTGGGGTGGCGATGTAGAGGGCGTCGATGTCCGGCGCGGCGATGATGTCGCCGTACGACCCGTACGCCGTCTCCAGCCCGTGCTCGTCGCGGAAGGCGCGGGCGCGGTCGATCGAGCGGGAAGCCGCCGCCACCGCCACCGATCCGGGCGCGTACGCGAAGTCCTCGACCACCTTGGCCGCGATCCGGCCCGGTCCGACGATGCCCCACCTGACGTCAGCTGCCCCGTTCATGCCGCTCACCCTAGGACCACCCGCTCACGTCTCCGCGGGTGATGTATCACCCGCGCAGTTGTGCGGGTGCGGGTCGGCGGGTGGCGAGCGGGTGTCGTCGTACGCTCTCTGGACACACCGGGATGCCCGGTGCCCCGAACCCGACAGCACGAGGTCCACGCGCCACCATGACTCTTCGAATCCCCAACCGACGGGTGGTCCGCCGGCTGTCGGCGATCCCCGGCGTCCGGAGCGACCGACGCTGTTCAACGGCGCCACCTTGCACGGCTTCGCCGGCGACGTCCGGCTGCGCCATCCGTGGGAGCTGCCGCTGCTCATCATCGGGGCGTTCTTCACACTGTTGATGTACATCGGCTGGATCGGACTGCTGACCTACGCGATCGTGTTGCTCACCTCGGGGCGGGGTTCCGCGGTCGAGGACGCGATCGGCGAGGCCTCGCTCCTGGTGCAGCTGGTCGTCTTGCTGATGGCGCTCCCGTTCCTGATCTGGATCGCTCGAGCCCTCATGTACGCCCAGCTGCGGGTCCAGTCGGTGCGGATGAGCCCGACCCAGTTCCCCGAGGGCTATCGGATGGTTGCCGAGGCGGCCTTCCAGTTCGGTCTCCGGCGGGTACCCGATGCGTATGTCGTGCTGGGCAACGGGGTGATCAACGCCTTCGCTGCCGGTCATGGGTTCCGCCGCTTCGTGGCCGTCAACTCCGACCTGTTCGAGGTCGGCGGCGCGGTGCGCGATCCGGACGCGCTCCGCTTCGTCATCGGCCACGAGGTCGGTCACATCGCGGCCGGGCACGTCTCCTACCTGCGGTTGGTGTTCACCAACCTGCTCTCCCAGGTACCGCTGCTGGGTACGGCGTACTCCCGCAGCCAGGAGTACACCGCCGACAACTTCGGCTTCCTGCACGCTCCCGCGGGGGCGCCCGGGGTGATGGCCGTGCTGTCCGCCGGCAAGTACCTCAACGCCGACGTCAACGTCAACGAGCTCGCCGACCGGGCGGCGCACGAGAAGGGGCTGTGGGTGCACATCGCCAGCTGGCAGTCCAGCCACCCGGTGACCACCTGGCGGTCGCACGCGCTCCGCGACCGCCGCCGCCCCGGCCACCTGTGGTTCCGCCCGGGCCTGCGCGGGACGCCCGGCGCGAGCTACCTGGGACCCCTGCCCCCGGGCAGCGACGACTCGTTGGAGTACCCGACCCCCGCGGACGCGCTCATGCTGCTGGATCGCGCGGCGGCCGAGCGTCCGGCCGGCTTCGACCAGCAGTTCGGCCGGTTCCCGGGCGTCGACTACGCCGCCCGGCCGACCACGCGTCAGATCCAGCTGTCGGCACCGCTGCTGTCCCGCCCCTGGCTCCCGCCCGCACCTCAGCAGGTGCCGCCACCTCAGCAGCCACTACTTCAACCGCCGCCGCCCCCGCAACCCCCGCCGGCAAGCTGATCGACAAGACCAACTCCGCGGGTGATCTATCACCCGCGCAGTCGGGCGAGACCGCAGATCTTGCACTTCGCTGGTGCTGCAACACACGCGGAGTGGAGATCTTGTCAGCGGGACGCCGGAGTCCAGCCGTTGGCCTGTACGAGGTCAGCGCGGTGCTCCGTGTCGACCACGAGCCGGCGTCCGTCGCGTACGGCGATGCCGTCCAGGTAGATGCCGCGACCGGACAGGGCAGCGTCCTGGACATAGGTCCAGCGCACGGCGGTGGTGCCGGCCGGGACCTCGGCGGAAGCCGACTGCCAGCGACGCAGGCCGGAGACCGCGTACGGACCGTCGACCGTCTCCGTACCGAGCCGGTAGGGGAGCGTGGTCCAGGTCGTTCCGTCGCCGGTGACCTGCAGGGTGAGCGGATCGCTGGCCTCGGTGTCGACGAACTGCTGCCAGGTCAGCCGGAGCGGCCGGGCCGACACGGGTACCGGCACGTTGAGCGTGGCCGTACGCGCGTTCGCCGTCTGCGAGAACCACGCCGTCCGCCCCTCCCTGGGCCGCACCGCCAGCGACTGAGCCAGGCCCTGCGCGGCCGCGACCCGCGCCGGGTTCACCGATCCCCACGACCGCGAGGGATGGACCCGGTTGGTCAACAAGATCACGAAGGATCGCGACGCGAAGTCGATCACCAGCGAGGTGCCCGTGTAGCCGGTGTGTCCCGCGGTGCGCAGCGAGCTCAGGCCACCCATGTACCAGCGCTGATCGAGCTCGAAGCCCAGCCCGTGTGCGTTGCTCCCGAACTCGGTGTTCTCGTTCGTGATCATCTGCCGCACGCTCGCGGTACGCAGGATGCGGTGCCCGTCGTACGCGCCGCCGTTGAGCATGGTCTGGGCCAGGATGCCGAGATCGTGGGCGGTGGAGAAGACGCCGGCGTGCCCGGCGACCCCGCCGAACGACCAGGCGTTCTCGTCGTGCACCTCGCCCCACACCATCCCCCGATCGGGGACGGCCTGGAACTCGGTGGCGGCCACCCGCTCTCGCACCCCAGCGTTGGGGTTGTAGCCGGTGTCGCGCATCGTCAGCGGCCGGGTGATGCCGTCCGCGACCAGCTGATCGAGGGTCATGCCGCTGACCTTGGTCACCAGGGCTCCGAGCGTGATCAGGTTCAGATCGCTGTACAGGTAGCGAGATCCGGCCTCGGCGGTCAGGTCCGCGGTGACCGCAGCCCGCAGCCGGGATGCCGGATCCGGATAGTCCCGCCACAGGGGCAGGAAGGCCGGGAAGCCCGAGGTGTGGGTGAGCAGCTGGCGCACGGTCACCCCGCTCTTGTCGTACGGCGACGCCGCCCCCTGCTCGTTTAACTCCAGGCGCTCGCTGAACTCCGGCAGGTAGCGGGCCACCGGGGCGTCGAGATCGACCCGAGCGGCCTCGACCTGCTGCATCACCACGATGGAGGTGAACAGCTTCGACACCGACGCCAGGTCGTAGATCGAATCGGTCCGGGTCTCGATCCGATCCGACTCGAGCAACTGGGTGCCGCTGCCATCCGCGTACAGCCGGGAGTAGCCGGTCGCCCGGGTCAACACCACCTTTCCCTGGTGCCCGTAGCTGAGCACCGCGCCGGGATAGAGCGGCCGCCCGGTCGCGGTCTGCGGCCGGGTGTAGCCCTGGATGGCCTGCCACGCCGCGTCCAGCGGTTCCGGATCCAAGCCTGCGCGTGACGGAGTCGACGCCCGCAGCTCGGTACGCGGTGACGCGAAACCGGGCTGCGGACGATCGAACCGCCCAACCGAGGCTCCCCCAGAACCTCGATCAGCCATCACCGTCGTGGGTACCCCCAGCACCAGGGCGGCCGCCAGCCCGACGACGATCAGCCGACGGCCGGGCATCAGCGACTCCGTCGATAGAGCAGGTACGGTCGCCGGCGTCGGTCGAACTCCGCCAACTCGCTCCTCCACGCGCCCATGATCTCCTGGGCGGGGGCTCCACCGTCGAACTGGGTGCGGAAGCGGCTGGAGCCGGTCAGCAGATCGATCCACCGCCCCGGCGGGTTGTCCCCGGTGCGCCAGGCGAACGCGTCGTAGCGGTCCCGCAGGGCCACCATCATGTGCGTGGCCACGGCGATCGCGTCGACCTTCGCGGGATCGGTGACGTGCACCTGGACGCCGCCGCAGACCACGCCGACGTGCTTGGAGAAGGTTGGGGTGAAGTACGCCTCGCGGAACTCGACGCCCCGCAGCTTCGCCTTGGTGAGGTCGGTGGCCCAGCGGTGGTCGACGTACGGTGCCCCGATCAGCTCGAACGGCTTGGTGGTGCCGCGGCCCTCCGACAGGTTGGTCGCTTCGAACAGGCAGGTGCCCGGGTAGAGCAGCGCGGTCTGTGGCGTGGGCATGTTGGGGCTGGGCAGGATCAACGGCAGCCCGGTGTCGGCGAACAGCTCGTCGGTCCTCCAGCCCCTGACCATGATCACGTCGAGGTCGCTGATCTTCGTCTTGCCGGCGGCCGGCAGCAGGACGCCGTCGGCGTAGCGGGCGAACTCGCCGGCGGTCATCCCGTGCTGCTGGACGATCCGGTCCTTGCCGACACCGGAGGTGAAGCCGTCGATCAGCAGCGGCCCACGGGCTCGACCACCCACCGGGTTGGGCCGATCCAAGATCACGAAGCGCAGACCGAGCTGACCGGCGGCGATCATGGCGTCGTACATCGTCCAGATGTACGTGTAGAACCGGGCTCCGACGTCCTGGATGTCGAAGATCACGTCTGCACGTTCGCCTCGGCGAAGAGGCGGGCGAACGTCGTCGCGTCGGCACCGTACGCGTCGTAGACCGTGACGCCGGTCCGCTCGTCGACGTAGGTGTCCTCTGACGAACCCGCCTGGGCCGCGCCGCGGAAGCCGTGCTCGGGTCCGAACACCCCGCCCACGGCGACACCGGAGGCCACCATCGCGTCGACGACGCTGATCAAGGAACCGCTGAGCACCCCGGTCGGGTTGGTGATCACCCCGACGCGCTGACCCCTGAACTCCCGCCAGTCCTCGGCGGCCACCACGTCGGCGCCGGTACGGACCCGGTCGCCCCGGCTGCGGGCAGAGGCCTCGGTCCTGCCGATCACCGGGGTGGCGGCCAGAGCGCTGCCGCCGATCAACAGGCCACGCCGTCCGATGGTCCCGCTCATGATCATCGCCTCACTTCTTCAGACCCGTACCGAACGGGTAGAGCACCGTCCCGGGCCGATCCGGATCGGGAATGTCGACCGGCAGCTTGCCGCGGGCCCGGTTCTCCCCGGTGATCACCCGCAACGCGGACTCCACGGCGACGGTGGTCGAGGAATAGGTGACCAGGTAGCTCTCGACGCCCTCCAGGTGGCCGATGTCGTACGCGTCCCGCAGCGCTACCACCAGCAAGGGCTTCCCGGTGGCCCGCAGGGCGGCCACCAGCTGCTGCTGGCCGGTGTCGTTCCACGCGGCCGAGGTGGTGATCACGACCTGGTCGGAGGCGTGGGCCTTGGCCGCCGCGGCCGCAATCGTGGTCGCGTTCGGGGCAGCTCCGGTGACGAGCGCGTCGGTCGGCCAACCGCGGGTCTTCAACCCGGTCGCCGTCTGGGCCACCTGGGTCGCACCCCACCCGGTGACGAACGTCTTCTTCACCGGCAGCGGCACCAGGTCGGCCTCGTCGGTGACCAGGGTGGTGGTGCGGTCGGTGATCACCTGGGCCCACGACTTGTGCTTCGGGTTGCCGACCACCGAGCTCACCCGGGACTCGTCCACCAGCGGGCTCTGCAGCACCCCGCGGTTGCTCTTCATGATCAGGATCCGGCGGACGCTGGCGTCGATCCGTTCCTCGGACAGCCGACCGGACCGTACGGCGTCGATCACCGCCTGGATCTGCAGCGCCGGCTGCTCCGGATCGAGCAGCACGTCGGCGCCGGCTTCGACGGCCCTGATGGCGATCTCGGCGTCGCTGTACATCAACCGCACACCGGCCATCCGGAGCGAGTCGGTGGCGATCACACCGGTGAACCCCAGCTCGTCGCGCAGCAGTCCGGTGAGGACGTTGCGGCTCAGGGTCGACGGGTCCCTCGTCGGCTCGAAGGCGGGGAACGAGATGTGCGCGGTCATGATCGCGTCCACGCCCGCCTTGATCGCGGCCCGAAAGGGCGGGGCATCGATCTTCTCCCATTGCTCCCGGGTGTGGTCGATCTTGGGCAGCGACGTGTGCGAGTCCTCGCCTGTGTCGCCGTGACCGGGGAAGTGCTTGGCGGTCGCGGTGACGCGCCGATCCTGCAGACCGCTGACGGCAGCGGACACGTTCTTGGCGACCAGCTTCGGATCCGACGAGAACGACCTGACCCCGATCACCGGGTTGGCCGGGTTGACGTTCACGTCGGCGTCCGGTGCGTAGTCGGTGTTGATGCCGATCGCCCGCAGCTCACGACCGGTGATCTCGTACGTGTCGTAGGTCAGCTTGGCATCTCGTGCCGCGCCCAGGGCCATCGCGCCGGGAAAGACGGTGGCTGGGGGACCGACCCGCGCGACCAGTCCGGTCTCCTGGTCGGTGGCGACACTCAGCGGTACGGGGTTGCCGGCCGCGGTGTTGGCGCGCTGCAGACCGTTGCTGAGACGGGCGATCTGGCCCGGGTTGTCGGTGTTGCCGGACCAGGCGAAGTAGATGACGCCGCCGAGGTGGAACTTGGCGACTGCCTGGGCCGGGGTGTCGACCCCGAACCGGGTGCGGTTCTCCGCGGCGACGGTGTCGGCGGTGCCGCCGGTGACGTACGGGACGAACAGCTGTCCGACCTTCTGTTCCAAGCTCATCGTCGCGATCGTGGCGTCGAGCTGGTCGGACGGCTTTCTCGGTGACGCGGCGGCCGGCACGGCGACCGAGGCGCACAGGGCGGCACTCAGGAGCGTGACGGCGGCAAGGCTCGTGACAGACCGGGCCCGCCGGGGGGAGAGGGGCATTGGTCGAACCTATGAACGAAGAGGTGGTGTGTCAAGAGTTAACCTCATTCCGAAGCGTCGGGAAACTCCTTGCCCAGACGGCTGGATCGGTGAGGGGAATCACGACGTGGGCGGGTCGGTCTGCGAGCCCGGCGGGAGCTGCCGGTTCTGCTGCTTCTGCCACAGCTTCTCCCGGCGCTTCAGCTCCTCCTTCTGCTGGCCCGCGATGCTGGAGATCACGATCGGGATGAAGACCAGCCACCACAGGTGCCAACCGAAGACGAAGTTCGGGATCATCCAGACCACCCAACTGACCGCGGCGATGGCACCCCACATGTTCGCCGAGCTGCTGCTCGGCATGGCCAATGCTGACGACACGGCCGCGGTGGTCGGAGGTTGGTAGACCGGCCACGGGGCGCCGCCGGCGACGGCCACGTCCTGTCCGGGCTTGGGGGCCGGCAGGTCGCTGAACAGGGGCTCCAGGTCGGCGGCGGTGCGCGCCTGCAGGGCGGCGGTGACCCGCTCGTCGAACTCGTCCTGGTTGAGCCGGCCGACGCTCATGTGCTCACGCAGGTAGTCGGCGGCGCGGTCGCGTTCCGCGTCGCCGATCCTCTGGGGCACGGAATCGCTCACCGCACAAGTATCCCACCGACCGGTTCGCGGCCCCGAGAATCAGGCGGGAACCGCCTCGGCCAGCTGCGGCACCAGCTGGTCCAGCACGAAGGGCAGGCTCAACACGGTCGAGAAGTAGATGGCGCCCGCCAGCTCGCCCCCGGTGTAGAGCGAACGCCCGGCCTTGACCGCCTCGAGCTGACCGAACAGCTTGTTCTTCTCCAGCTCGGTCTTGGCCTTGGCGTCCTCCGTGGCCCAGATCAGCACGTCACCGGCGTCGAGCACGTCCAGCTTCTCCACCGGGATGTAGGCCTGGGCCTCGTCGGAGGCGAAAGCGGTCAGCTCCTTCGGGATCACGAAGCCGAGATCGGTCAGGAAGTCGGTGCTCAACCCGTCCTGGTACGCGATGGCGTTGCCCTCGTAGTAGGGCGCCTGCAGGAAGATCGCGGGCACCCCGGCGAAC
>DATDAP010000509.1:0-2548 GCA_036525335.1 Microlunatus sp.
GCCGGTCCCCGCGCAGGGCAGCGCGCAGCCGGTCGTCGGCCGCGATGGCCAATTCCTCACCGGTCTCGGTGGCGACGATCACGAACCGGCCGTCGGGACTCAGTCCCACCATTCGCGCGCCGCGCATCGGATCGTTGCCACCCCTGTCGGTGCAGTGTCGCCTAAACCTACTCTGCGCGGGCCGCTACGCCGTACGCGGCGAGCGCGGACGGGCGGGCTTCGATGCCCTAGGGTGCGGCGGATGGGAGTGGTTCCGGTCGCGCTCGACCTGATCGGCATCTTCGTGTTCGCGCTGTCGGGCGCCCTGCTGGGCATCCGGATCCAGTTCGACATCGTCGGGGTGATCGTGCTCGGTACAGTCACCGGGCTCGGCGGCGGGATCATGCGCGACGTCCTGATCGGCGACATCCCGCCCGCGTCGTTCACCGACTGGCGCTATCTCGCGGTGCCGGTGGTCGCCGGTCTGGTCGCCTTCCGGTTCCATCCGAAGCTGGCCCGGATCGAGCGGTACGTCGACTGGTTCGACGCGATGGGTCTCGGTCTGTTCTGCGTGCTCGGCAGCGTGAAAGCTCTCACCTTCGGCCTCGAGCCGATCCCGGCGGCCCTGATGGGTGTGCTCACGGCCATCGGCGGCGGCGTCCTCCGGGACCTGCTCGCCAACCGGACGCCGGTGGTGCTGCGCGAGGACGTGTACGCGATCCCGGCCTTCGCCGGCTCGCTCGTGGTCGTGCTGACCTGGGAGGCAGGCGTCTTCCGAGAGTGGTTGCTGGTCCCCGCGGCGGCCCTCTGCATCACACTGCGTTTCCTGGCCATCCACTTCCGCTGGAGTGCTCCTCGGGCCCCCGACTTGAGACGAGGATAGCCTTACCTAACTCCTAGTACTAGGGTGGCGCGCATGCGTACCGTGCGACAGCTCGTCCTCGCCCTCGGCCTGCTGCTGCTGGCCGCCTGCTCGGCCACCGCCTCGCAGCCGTCCGCCGACGAGGCGTCCAGCACCAGCACCGAGTGGAGCTACACCAACAGCTACGGCCTCACCGTCACCCTGCCCGAGGCGCCGAAGGTGATCGTCGCGGACGCGTACAGCGCCGCCTCGCTCTGGCCCTACGGCATCCGCCCCGCCGGGGTCTTCGGACACGGCCTGGAGAAGGACGCACCTCCCGGCGAGCTGGGTGATGCTGACGTCTCCACCATGAAGATCGTCGGTACCGGCAACGAGCTGGACCTGGAGGCGTTGGCTGCCCTGCAACCCGACCTGATCGTGGGGTACGGCAGCGGCGACAACAAGGGCGCGTCGTGGACCTGGTGGGACGAGGCGGTGACGGAGAAGGCGACCGCCATCGCGCCCTTCGTCGGGGTCCAGTTCTCCGACCAGCCGGTGGTCGATGTGATCGCTGAGTACGAGGACCTGGCCGAGGCGCTCGGCGGTGACCTGACGTCGGAGGCCGTGGACACCGCCAAGACGAACTTCGAGAGCGCGCGGGAGAACGTGCGTACGGCGATGGCCGCCAAGCCCGGGCTGACCGCCATCGCCCTGAACGGCGACACCTCGGTGGTCTACCCCGGCGGTCCGAAGCTGGCCCAGGTCGCTCTGCTGAACGAGCTGGGCCTGAAGACGGTCGGCCCCTCGGGTGAGGACAACGCCTACTGGGGCGAGCTCAGCTGGGAGGAGGTGCCGGACTACCCGGCCGATGTCGTGCTCGCCTACACCGGCTCGACCGAGGCCTTCGCCGACGCGCCGGTCTATGCCGAGCTGCCCGCGGTCAAAGCCGGCCAGGTTGGCGGCTTCGACGACAAGATGCCCTTCACGTACGCGCGGTACGCCACCTGGCTGACCGAGGTGAACACCGTGGTGAGCTCGGCGAAGGTCCTCACCGGCTGAGTCGACCGCCGCGCTGTTGTGAGCGAGTTCTAGTCTCCGCTCATGACAGCCACCACGCCGGCTCACCCCGCCCCGGCAACCTCCCCATCGGCTCGGACCAGGGGCCAGCTCCGTGCGAGCGGCTGGGAGTCCTCCTCCATCGCCGGGGAGCTCCGGACCAACCTGATGACCAGGCTGCGCAGTGGCGCGACAGCCTTCCCCGGCATCGTCGGATTCGACGACACCGTGCTGCCCGAGCTGGAGACCGCGCTGTTGGCCGGTCACGATCTCGTCCTGCTCGGCGAACGCGGCCAGGGCAAGACCCGGCTGATGCGCACCCTGACCCAGCTGCTCGACGAATGGAGCCCCGAGGTCGCCGGCTGCGAGATCCACGACGACCCGTACGAGCCCGTCTGCGTCCGGTGTGTCGGTCTGGCCGCCGAGCTGGGCGACGACCTACCGATCACCTGGCGCCATCGCGACGACCGCTATACCGAGAAGCTGGCCACGCCGGACACCAGCGTCGGCGACCTGATCGGTGACGTCGACCCGGTCAAAGTGGCTCAGGGTCGCACCCTCGGCGATCCCGAGACCGTCCACTACGGTCTGGTGCCCCGGGCCAACCGCGGGGTCTTCGGGCTGAACGAGCTGCCCGATCTGGCCGAGCGCATTCAGGTGGCCCTGTTCAAC
>DATDAP010000510.1:0-7382 GCA_036525335.1 Microlunatus sp.
GTACATCCAGCCGGTGACGTACGCGGCCTTCTCGCCGTAGAACTCCCGCATGTAGGAGACGAAGGCGCCCGAGGTCGGCCGGTGCAGGACGAGCTCGCCGAGGGCGCGCATCAGGAAGTACGCGATCACGCCGACGAAGGCATAGCTGAGCAGCAGCGCCGGCCCGATGTTGTGCAGCCGGGAGGCCGAGCCCAGGAAGAGGCCAGTACCGATCGCACCGCCGATGGCGATCATCTGGACGTGCCGGCGCCCGAGGGTCTGCTTGTAGCCGACCTGCTCGGCGTTGAGGTGGGCGTTGTGGGCGGAGTTGGGGTTACTGGGTTGGGTGTCGAGTTGCGTCACAGTGCCTCGATTCGTGGGGATCTCGCCGGGGAGGGGCGAGGGTGGACGCCCAATGACTGGCGGTCGGAGGGCGTCGTCGAGTGCCCGACGGGCGGCCGGGCAGGCGTTACGGCTGGGCCGACCGGGAGCCCGACGGGAGCGGACAGAGAGCGTGGCCGGGGGAGGTCGCTCCCTGACCACTCAGGGGGGCGGCAGATCGGAGAGTGACTCGACCACGGCGTCGTGGACCTGGTCGAGATGGAACCGCATGGCGTCCTCGGCCTCCACCGCCGAGCCGCGGGCGATGGCGGCGGTGATGCTCCGGTGTTCGGCGTCGGACTGCGCCCGGCGCGGCCGGGAGCGTTCGTTCAGCATCGCCGACTGCTCGGACAGGGCGGTTCGGATCGACCGGATCACCTGGGCGAACACCGGGTTCTTCGAGGACTCGGCGATCGTCACGTGGAAGGTCGCGTCCAGGCCGATCCAGACCGTGGGGTCGGTTTCGGCCTCCATCCCCTCGCTGAGGGCCTGCAGCTGGTCCAGGTCCTCCTCGGTCCGCCGGAGGGCGGCCAGGCCGGCCGCCGGAACCTCGACGTGCGGGCGCACCTCGAGCAGGTCCGCCGAGGAGTAGCCCCCGAAGACGAGGTCTCCTGCCTGTCGACCGACGACGAAGGTGCCCTTGCCGGTGCGCGTCACCGTGAGACCGAGGGCTGCGCTGGCCCTCAGCACCTCACGGATCACCGACCGGCTGACCGAGTAACGTGCAGCCAGTGCCGCCTCGGACGGCAGCCGATCGCCGACCCGGATGACGCCCGCGGCGATGCCGTCCCGGAGATCATCCAGGACGAAGCCGACCGCGGACTGCCGTGGGAACACCGAAAGACCGGCTGTACGGCTGTCAGACAGGTTGCCCACGGGTCCACATTGGACCTATCTGAGAACTCGGTCAAGGTTTCTCATGTTACGAGTGCAAATCGCCGTCAGCGAGGTTGCACGAACACGCCACGGTCCGTAGCCGTGGGTCGCCGTCTCGCCCGGGCACGGCGGACCAGGACGCGGAGGATCCCCGATACTCCCGAGCGCCGCCTCTGACGGAGCTGCTCCGAGCGGCGCTCGGACAACCTAGATGTGACCACCGACAGACATCGGGTCTCCAGGCGAAGGCCCACGTGCGTCCGGCCGGGGTGACACCATGACCACCATGCCGACGGCCGAACCGGAGTTGACCCGAGCCGAGCGGGTCGCGGCAGCCACGCCGCCGACCCGGCATCGGGTGATCGACTTCCTCCGTGCCGCCGCCATCACCGTGGTCGTGCTCGGACACTGGACGATCGTGGCCGTCGACCCTGGCGGCATCCAGCCGCACGGCGTCCTGGACAACGCGCCGTGGTCCCACCCACTGACCTGGGTGTTCCAGGTGATGCCGGTGTTCTTCCTCGTCGGCGGTTACGCGAACGGCCTGTCCTGGCGGTCGGCACGGCGGAAGGGCATCGGTTACGGCGGCTGGCTGCGGGCCCGGCTGCGCCGCCTCGGTCTGCCGTTGATCCCGCTGCTGCTCGTCTGGCTGGTGTCCTGCGCGGTCCTGCTCGCGGTCGGAGTCGGCCCGGAGCGGGTCCAGGTGGCGTCCCAGATGGCCCTGATCCCCACCTGGTTCCTGGCGGCTTACCTGTTGGTGATCGCCTTCGCGCCCGCCTGCCTCGTGCTCTGGGAGCGGTTCGGCTGGTGGTCGATCGCGGGCGGGGTGGTGCTCGCGGGTCTGGTCGACGTGATCAGCATCGGCAGCGGCTCCGAGCTGGCGGGCTATCCCAACTACCTGATCGTGTGGGCCAGCTTCCACCAGTTCGGCTACGCCTGGCTCGACGGTCGCCTCGTCACCGTGCGCCGCAAGCTGCTGCTCGCCGTCGTCGGAGCCGGCGGTCTTGCCGTCCTGGTCGGGGTCGGCCCCTACCCGGTCTCGATGATCACCGCTGCGGGGGACGCGATCAGCAACTCCAACCCCACCCGGGTGACGATGGCCTTCCTCGGGATGCTGCAGGCCGGGCTGGTGCTGCTGGCCGAGGCACCCCTGACCCGCTGGCTGCAGCGACCGAAGGTCTGGCTCGTCACCGTGGTACTGAACTCCCGGATCATGACCTGGTTCCTGTGGCACCTCACCGCGATGGTGGCGGTGTCCTCGTTGCTGGTCTCCCTGGGCGGGTTCGGACTGGGCCTGCAGCCGCTGAGCGCGCTCTGGTGGCTGACCCGGCCGGTGTGGTGGCTGGCGCTGCTGGCCGTCACCTACGGGTTCGTCCTGATCTTCGGTCGCTTCGAGTCACCCCGCCCCGACCCTCGGCCCTCCCCCGCCACCTGGCGCCCGATCTGCGCGGCTGTCTGCGTCTGCGCCGGGCTGGCCGTGATGGCCACGGCGGGCATGGTCGGACCGAGTGGCCTCAACCCGATCTGGCCGCTGCTCCCGGTGGTCGGTCTGGCCGTGTTCGGGGTGCTGCTGCCGCCGGGCCGAAAGAGCGTGTGAGATCTGGGGTCGTCCACAGCCCTCGACTCACCCGTCGTCCGTGACCAGCACGTGCGGTCTGCACGCGTGGCCAGCACCTGTGATCAGGCGAGCACAGCCGCCACGTCGGTCTGCGAGAAGTCGTCGCCCTTGAACAGGAGCCGTGCATCGAGGGATGCTGCCAGCGCGTAGGAGAAGCAGTCGCCGAAGTTCAGCTTCGCCGGATGGCGTCCTTTGCCGAAACGGCGCCAGGCTCGCAGCGCCAGGTCGGCCTGGGCCGCTGTCACCGACTGCTCCTGGATCGAGAGCCGATTGAGGAGGGTCTGCAGATCGGCCATCGCTTCTGACCCCTGACGAGCCTCGAGGACGATTGCCGCTTCCACCCGCGTGACGACACTGATGTGGAGATCACCGACCGATCGGGTCATCGCGTCGGCAAACTGCAACGCGTCCAGTTCCCCGAGGAGAACGGCGACCAGAGCAGAGCTGTCGACCACCACGGTCACTGCGGCAGGCCGTCCGCGCCGTACCCGAGGATCTCGTCGGGATCCCGCCCGCTGTCGGGACGGGATCGCCCCCGCTCGATCAGGTCGCTCAGGTCGATGCGCCTCTCGGCGACCTCCGACTGGACCCGCACCCGAGCCAGTCGTTCCTCGATCGCCGTGCGCGCAGCAACGGTGATCGACTCGCCGGTCGCTGCGGCGAGCTCGCGGGCGAGCCGATCCGTCTCCGGGTCCTTGATGTTCAGCGCCATTGTTCCACCCTAGGAGGAAGAAAGGTGCACATCAAGGAACGCGCGGAGATGCCCACTGCAGCGCCCATTGATACATGGCGATGGCGGCCGCCGCACCGGCGTTCAGGGAGCGGGTCGACCCGTACTGGCTGATCGACACCAGTTGCTCGCACACCGCGACCAGCTCATCGGTCAGGCCGGGTCCCTCCGAACCGAAGACCAGACAGACCCGTTCCGGCAGCCGGGTCGACTCGAGCGGTACCGACCCCGACAAGTTGTCGACGCCGACGATCGCGCAGCCTTCGGCGGCCATCGCCGCGGCGAAGGACGCCACGTCCGCGTGGTGGTGCACGTGGAGGTAGCGGTCGGTGACCATGGCGCCCCGCCGATTCCACCGGCGCCGGCCCAGGATGTGCACTCCCGCCACGTTGAACGCGTTGGCGGTCCGCACGATCGAGCCGATGTTGAAGTCGTGCTCCCAGTTCTGGATGGCCACCCGGAGCGGATGGCGACGGGTGTCCAGCTCGGCGACGATCGACGGCACGGACCGATAGCGGAACTCGTCGGCCACGTTGCGGTGGTCGCCGTCGGCCAACAGATCGGTGTCCCACTCGGCGCCCGTCGGCCACGGCAGAGGGTGCGGACCCGCCCCGTAGTCCACCGGGCCCTCTGGTAGCGTGCCGAGGCTCACGTCGCCGTTTGCTGGGGTTTCCACGAGGCCGAACGGTATCCTCTACCCGGTGACCGCCCTCGACGCCGCCCTGCTGACGCCGATGCTGCTGCCGTCCTGGATGGATCCCGAGTACCTGATCCACCTGTTCGGACCGTACGCCCTCTGGGGTGTCGCCTTCATCATCTTCGCCGAGTGCGGGCTGTTCGCCATCCTGCCGGGTGACTCGCTGCTGTTCACCGTCGGTCTGTTCGTCGCCATCGGCGTGATCGACCACAGTCTGTTGTTCGTCTGCGTGGTGCTCACCATCGCCGCCGTGCTCGGCAACGTGACCGGCTATTGGATCGGCCGCAAGATCGGCCCACCGCTGTTCAAGCCGCGAACGGGTCTGATGGGCAAGATCTTCCAGCAGTCGTACGTCGACAAGACCCACGTGTTCTTCGAGAAGTACGGCAACCGGGCGCTCATCCTGGCCCGGTTCGTGCCGATCGTCCGCACCTTCGTCACCCTGGTCGCCGGCGTCGGCAAGATGGACTTCCGCAAGTTCATCACCTACACCGCCATCGGCGGCGTGCTGTGGGCCTGCGGGATCACGATCCTCGGGTACTACCTGGGCACGGTCCCGTTCATCCACGACAACCTCGAGGCCGCCCTCATCCTGATCGTGTTCATCTCGGTGATCCCGATGCTGGTGGAGTACGCGCTGCACAAGCGTCGGGCCAAGCTGGCACTGGCCGCAGCGGCCGCCACGCCGACGACGCCCGGCGCCGAGCTGTAGGTCGACTCAACCGACCTGGAGATCGGCCAACGCCGCCCGGATCGGCGGCAGGAACTGTGGCGCGTTGTCCGGGATGGTGCCGTAGAACAGTCCGGCTTCGCCGTCGGTGCCGACATCGACCACCACCACGATCATGGTCTCGCCCTTGGCTTCGATGCCGGGGATGTCGAAGGTCAGATGCGCCTCGATCACGTACGCCTCATGGCCGTCCACCGTGAGCGCCTCGCGCCGGGTGTCCGTGCGGCCGATCTCGTGGTCGTCGTAGAACAGCGCCACCACGCAGTCGGCGACCACGCCCGCTCCCTGCTCCGGACCGTAGAAGCCGTCACCGGCCAATAGCCGGGCGATCAGAGCCCAGGCCACCCACGTGGTCCGACCGTCCGTGGAACGCTCGACCAACGCCTGCTGGCTCTGCACGTCGTGGCCGAACGGCGTACGGCCATCCTCGATCGGGGCCTCGAACGGCGCCGGCAACCGGGGATAGGACAGCTCGCCGCTGCGCACCCGATCACCGGCGGCCGGGACCATCGGGCTGCTCGAGCTCAGGGCGCTCGAACACGGATCCGGACTCTGGCCCCCGCGCGGTGCGTCGGGGCCGTACAGCAACCCACCGCCGATCGAGCGGACCACCAGCACGCCCACGACGACGAGTGCCATCAACACGGCTCCGGCGGCCAACCACCAACCCCACCGCCGACCCTGTCCGGGCGCGACGAAGGTCGGGTCGGGCGTCGGGCGAGCACCGATTCCGTACGCAGTCCGCGCGGGAGACTGCAGAGGTCCCTGCGGCGGCGGCCCCGCATCTGGCCGGTCGGCGGTGGCCGTGCCCCAGGTCTGACCATCCCAGAACCGGTACCGTCCCGGCGCACCCGCCGGATCGGGATACCAGCCGGGCGGGGCGCTCATGGCTCGACGGTAGCGAGCCGCGCAAACGTCGGGCGATGGCGCGCCGGCCTCACCGCCGGACCGATCCTGTCCTGGGCGGGCGCTGCAGCTCCGGGGAGGACAGCTCGACGTCGACCACGAGGAACGGTGCGAGTCCGAGGACCCTGGCGAGCCGGGAGTTCTCCAGTCGCACCTCGAGAGCAATGAGCTGGTCCTCGGTGAGCTCCCAGGCCCAGAAGGTCAGCTCGTGCTGGTACCCGTAGGTGGCGTCCCGTTGCCACCACTCACCGACCAGCCGGGCGACCAGGCCCACGACCAGCGGCAGCACGACCGCGGACAAGGGCACCGGGGCCCACCAGGTGTCGTTCGACGAGAGGACGAGCGTGACCACCCCGCCCACCAGCAGCGAGATCGCCGCGGTCAGCTGCGGGAGACCGGCTCGCGTCGGCGTCGACGCCGGCCCGCCTGACCGCTCGATCAGGTCGCAGTGCGCGGCATCCTCGACGTCGCGGACGGCACCGGCCACCAGCATCAGCACGACAGCCGGACCGAGCACCAGGGCCGGAACCCAAAGGGCTGAGCTCAGGACGACCGATGCTGCCGTCAAGACCGCCGAGGCGAGGCTGGCTCGCTGCAGCATCATCGGCAGATCGGCCCGTCTCCTGCCCCAGCGATGGGCTCTCACGAAGAGCCCAACGGCCCCAGCCACCAAGACAGCAACGACAATCGCTTCCAGCATCATCAAGAGCCCCTCGTCCACGGTTCACCGCGAAACCCCCGATACTTCGTCCTACATCCGTACATTCGTAGCGGAACTGCCCTCGGATGGGTACGATTCCTCCCCGAGAAGCGACCGTCGATCTGCGGCCCCCTTTGTCAGGCGGTCAGATCGATCAAGGTCTGCAGGTCGTCGGCGGTCGGCTGCCACAACCCGGCGGCCACGTTGGCCTCGATCTGGGACACCTTCGTCGCTCCGGCGATGACCGAACCGACCGTCGGCATCGCGGCCAACCCGCCGATCGCGATCTGCAACAGGGTCACTCCGCGCTCGTCGGCGAAGGACTGGAGCGCCTCCACGGTGTCGAAGTCGGCGGACGCCAGCACGTCCGACTGCGATGCCAGCCTGGTGCCGTCCGGCGCAGTCGCCCCCCGCCGGTACTTGCCGGTCAGCAGGCCCCTGGCCAAGGGGAAGAACGGGAGCAGGCCCTGTCCGGTGTGCTCGAGGGCGGGCACGAGCTCGGTCTCGACGTCCCGGTTCAGCCAGCTGTACTCGTTCTGGGCCGAGATGAAGGCCTCGTAGCCACCTGAGTGGGCGGTCCAGTCGGCGTCGACCACCTGCCAACCGGTCAGGTTGGAGGAACCGATGTAGCGGACCTTGCCCTCGGTCACCAGTTCCGACAGCGCGGCCAGGGTCTCCTCGATCGGGGTGTGCGGATCGGGGCGGTGCAGCTGGTACAGGTCGATCCAGTCGGTCCCGAGGCGCCGCAGGCTGCTCTCGACCGCG
>DATDAP010000511.1:0-12980 GCA_036525335.1 Microlunatus sp.
GTGATCCCGATGAGCCCGGCCTCGACCTACCTCGGCGGAGATCCCGAGCGGATCACCGCCAACGTCGAGGAGGCGACCAGCGGGAAGTTCGATCAGAAGTTCGGTGACTTCCTGCTGATGTACGCCGCCCTCGCCGGCGACAACCAGCGCAAGACCGCGCTCGACAAGGCGCGCACCCTGGCCGACGAGTGGATCGACGACGGCAACAGCCGCGCCTATCTGCTGGCCTGGTTGATGACCGTCAAGAGCTAGGGCGGATCTCGCCACAGACTGCGGGGGCGGTCGGCGATCTCCACCACCCTCGCGCAAGACCTGTCCGTCGCTGCATTCGGTAAGTGGCGGTCAGGAACGGGCAGCGGGTCCGGTCTCATCACAGGTGAGACCGGACCCGCGTTGGTCTACCGTCCCTAAGTTCGGCAGCAGCCCCAGTTGATCACAACCGGTGGGTCATCTTCCAGTGGGTGACCTATCCCTGCCTTGATCGCACGTCAGTTGACGGTGACGACCGTGCCCTGGCCGCCCGGGTACTCGACCCAGCCCACGTAGGGCACGGCCTCCGGCAGTCCGGACCAACCGGCAGTCAGCACGAACGACTCGCCTGCGGTGGCGTCGGTCTCCGCCGGCGTCACCGTGAAGCTCCCCACGCCGCCGGTTGCCTGGACCAGCCCGGTCTGGGCCGTGAAGGGCGTCATGGTGGTGCCCGGCGCGTTGCCGGCGTTGACGACCTGCAGGGCGTAGTCCCCCGCCACCGGTGAGGTGCTGGTCGAGTCCGAGGACGACGGCTTCGGCACCACGAAGGACTCGCTCGACGACGGTCCGGTCGACTGCCCGACCAACCGGGCCACCGCGTTCGCGTCGTACTGGTAGACGTACAGGTCGAGGTTGGCCCCCACGGCCGACGAGCGGACCGTGAAGCGGGCCGCCTTCGTGCCGGGCGTGGGGCGGACGCGATAGGCGAAGCTCTGGTCGAGCGTCAGCGACCCCGTCCGCGGGCTGCCGGTGGCGAGACCGCTGGCGACCGCGGTGAAGGTCCCGGTCGCACCGGAGGTCACGCGGAACCGCACCCGGCCCGACGATCCCGAGCCGGCGACCTGGACCGGCGCCTCGAGGGCCCGCGGGGTCACGGCCAGCGGGATGCGGACGGCGACTCCCTCGCCCTTCCAGGTCAAGAACCCGGTCGCGGCCCGGTCGAAGTCCGCCGTGGTCGGCCTGAACGTGACCCGGAACGTCCGGGTCTGCCCGGCGTGACTGAAGTCCAGCACCGACGGACTGACGTCGACGTCGACGCCGGGGACCCGGGCGGTGACCCGGTAGCGTCCGGCCGTCACGGCGGTCACCCGCCGGGTCACCGTCTGCGTCCCCACCAACCGTCCGATGGCGATCGACGGCGAGTTGTAGTCGCTCGGGTCGATCGCCTTGACCTTCGAGCCTGTCTTGGGATCGAGACCCGCGAGATAGCCCCTCCAGTCCCGCTCACCCGCTGGGTAGACCAGCCCGGGAGTGAACATCCGATCCGGGACGACCCGGCCGGCACCCTGCGCGAACGGGTCGGTCACCTTCTGACCGGATCCGTCGACCAGATCGGCCGCGGTGGTCATCAGCGCCGACTTGATGTTCATGGGCGACCACGTCGGCTGCACCCCGGCCCCGAACCACAATGCCGCCAGGCCGGACACCTGCGGCGCCGATTCCGACGTACCGGATTGGAACGCGAAGTTCTGCCCGTCGTTGCTCGGCGGGGCCACGGCGCCCAGGATCGACACCCCAGGCGCCACCAGGTCGGGCTTCAGCGTGTCGCCGCCGGTGCCCACCGACGGGCCGCGGGCCGAGAACGTCGCAATCTGCGGGTAGGTCAGGACGGTCGAGGTCGCGTTCCCTTCGGTCAGGGTCGCCGTGGCCCCAGGGGTGTCCTTTGCGTACGCCGTGATCTTCGTCGAGGCCGGCCAATCGACGTGAACCGTCGGCACGCTGTGCAGATCGGCGTCCAGGGTGTTCGCGGTCGGGTTGATCAGCACCATCCCCAACCCGCCGGCTCTTTCGACCTCGGCCGACTTCACAGTTCGGTCCACCACTCCCCGTACGCAAACCACGATCTTCTCAGCTGTCTTCGCCGAATCCAGACTCTCCGCCGCGCACACGTTCGCGTTCTCGGCGGTCGCTCCGGCGGCCTTTACATCGGCGCCGTTGACTAGTGGGGCGGGACCGACCGGCTCGTCCACCGAGGTGGAGATGCCGGCGTACGCCTGACCGTCGCCCAGGGTCACCGTGCCGTAGTAGGGCGCGATCGTGTGGGCGCCGACCGTGGTGACCCAGGGCGAGGTGCTCTGCACGGTCGAGGCCCCCGGCCCGGAGTTGCCGGCCGAGGCGGCGACGAAGATGCCGGCCTGGGCCGCGGTCCGAAGGGTCTGCTGGACCGCATTGGTGGGGTCGTCGGCGGAGGTGATGGAGAAGTTGATCACGTCAACGCCATCTCCGATCGCCGCGTCGATGGCATCCACGATGTCGGAGTCATAGGCACCGGACTCCTCCGGCTTCTTCGCCTGCCACAGAACCTTGTAGGACGCGATCTTCGCCGCCGGCGCCACGCCGGAGATCCGGCCGAAGTCGCGCTCGTCAACGACCGCCCGCACGCCGGTGTTGCCGGCGGCAATCGAGGCGGTGTGGCTGCCGTGCCCCTCCCCGTCGCGGGGTGAGACGAACTCGCTGTCGCTGCGCTCGCCGGCGGGCCAGGCGGCGTCGAAGTAGCGGGCGCCGACGATCTTGCTGTTGCAGTCGTCGACGGTGAATTGTTCGCCGGTCTGGCAGGTGCCGGTGAAGGTGCCACCATCGGACTTGGTCATGGTGATCGTGTTGCCGGAGCGGGTCGGGACGTAGCGCGTCCGGGCCGAGCGCTTCTTGATGCTCGCCGGCGACTCGAGGGGCTCACCGGCGAAGGAGTCGCTCTCGGGCCAGATACCGGAGTCGATCACCCCGACCACGACACCGCGGCCGGCGTCCTCGGTGCCGCCCAGCTCCGACCAGACGCCCTCGTGTCCGGACAGCCCGAGGAAATCGACGGACTTCTTGTTGTCCGGCATCCTGCGCAGCACGTTCTTGTGCACCGACAGGACCCCGTCGGTACGGGCCAGGGTCGCCGCCTGCTCGCCGGTGATCTCGGCGGTGAACGCGTTCAGACCCACCTCGAACCGCTCGTCCGGGGTCGATCCGATCCGAGCGGCGACCGTGTCCTGACGCTTGCGCAGATAGGACCGATAGCGCTTCGCGTCCGCGCTGTCGAGCTCCACGTCCTGGCCGTCGGCCGGCTGGGTGGCGTCGTAGCCCGTGACGTCACCCTCGTAGGCGGCGATCGGAGCGTCGGCCAGGGTGACGATGTAGTCGCTCTCCGTGCTGACGTCTGTCGGGATCGACAGCTCCGGCGCTTCGGGCGGATCGGCCGACGCCACGGGGTTGAGCCCGAACGCGAGCAGGACAGAGAGCGAGCAGGCGAGCGCCATCGCACTTCGCCGGCAGCGAACTGGGGTCGCTGAGGACATGTGGGTTCCTTCACGAGAGACGCTGCGACCCCGTTCCCCCCGAAATTCCCCGGCGGCGCCCCAGTGGCCCCGACAGTAACAGTGAACGTTCGCCGTCGTCACCAGTAGGAAAAAGCCGAGGCCGGACCGTCGCGCAACGGGTGCGCGGCCGTCCGGCCCGGGGTCGGGTACGGCGGGGTCAGTTCACCGTGACGATCGTCCCACCGGCGTCCGGATACTCGATCCAGCCCAGGTACGGGCCGGGGTCAGCTTGGCGGTGAAGGCGGTGAAGGAGATTTCCTCCGAACGAACCTGAAAACACGATGATCTCTCGTCAGCCAACCCTCACGTAGGGCGGAAGTAGGCTTGGCAGTATTAGCGGGTCGACGGGCCGTCGATAGCGCCTCTACGAATATTGCGAAGGACTCGTCGTGCGCCTGCATTTCGGTTTGATCGTCACCTTCGGTGTGCTGCTGGCAGCTTCAGCGTGCAGTGGAGCAGGCACCGGTCCGGTCGCGTCACCGTCCGGACCGGGTACGCCGTCGTCCTCCCGCCAGGCTTCGCCCGTGCCGTCCGGGTCATCGACCGGCAGCCCGGGCGGGGCGTCGCAGCTGACGATCGTCGTCGACGACGGGGCCGGCAGCACGTCGACCTGGACCTTGGCCTGCGACCCCACCGGCGGTGATCATCCCGACGCCGAACAGGCCTGCGCCGCGATCGAGGGGCATCGCTCGGCGCTGAACCCGGTGCCCAAGGACAGGATGTGCGCCCAGGTGTACGGAGGGCCGGAGAAGGCGACGATCACCGGCACCTGGCGGGGCGAGGAGATCTTCGCGGCTCTCGCTCGGACGAACTCCTGCGAGATCGCTCGCTGGGACGCGCTGGTCCCCCTGGTGCCCTCCGGCGGCCGGTAGCCGCCCGCGACGCGACCCATCCGGGTCCCCACCCCACCGGCTCAGCGATCTGCCGCCGCTCGGCGCAGATAGTGGCTGATCTGTCGTGACCGCTCGGCATCGTCCCAGCCCAGCTCGGCAGCCATCAGCTCCGCGACACCGGCCGCCGCCTCCGCGCCCCCGTCCCAGGTCTCCATCGCGATCCGAGTCCGGCGGGCGAGCATGTCGCGCAGCTGGGTCGCTCCCTCGTGAACGACCGCGAACCACACCTCGACGGCGAGGTAGTCCTCCGCGCCCGGCAGTGATCGGCCGAGCGCGGGAGTGCGCCGGATCTCCTCGATCAACGCGTCGACCCCCGACCCGTACCGCCGGAGCAGGTGCTCCAGCACCACGACGTGAACCCCCGCCCGGCGGGCCAGCAGGTGCCGCTGGTTCCACCGCGCGGTGAAGCCGTCCGCTCCGAGCAGGGGCACCCGCGTGGTGGTCGAGCCCGGGTGGAGACCGCCGATCTGTCCGACGGCCGAGTCGACCGCACGCTCGGCGTCGCTGCGATAGCCGGCCAGCCCGCTCCCTCGGACCAGTACCAGCCCGGGAACCGGCACCTGCACGGTAGGCGTGCGGCCACCGTCGGGACCCAGCGGCGCCGGTCCGGCGAAGGTGCTCTCCACCGCGTCGGCCTGGATCGGCCGGGCGAGACGACGGTTGAGCGCCGCCAGCAGTCGGTCGGGCTCGGACCAGGCAGCGGTCGTGCCCACGATCCAGTGCCTCCCCCAGGGCACCACGTAGACGGCGCGGTCGTCCTCGCGCAGCACCAGCCCCGTCGACGCCCGGAGCCGGCTGCGTGGCAGCACGAGGTGAACGGCGACCGGCGGCTGGGCGAGGTCTTGCGCCGCGGAACCGATCGCGCCCGGCAGCAAGTGGGACAGCTCGGTGCCGGCGGCGAGCACCACGACTCGGGCGCGCACAGTGACGGGCCCCAGAGCCAGGTCGTCGATCTCGGCCCCGATCACCCGCCCGACTGCTTCGGGGCCTGTACCCCTCGCCGGCCCGGCGTCCGTGACCAACCGCCGAACTGGTGTCCGGGGCATGGCGAGGGTGCCGTACGCCATCGCGGTCCGCACCACGGTGATCGTCAGCCGAGCGTCGTCGACCTGGCCCTCGTACAGCTGGACGGCGCCGGTCACCCCGTCCATGGCGACCGAGGGGGCCAGCCGCGGCACGGCCCGTCGAGGCAGCTGACGGTGCCCGGGAAGCACGCCGGGCTGACGGATGGAGAAGGCCGCGGCGTCGTACAGGCTGAGACCCGCACCCACCGCCAGCCGCTCCGCCGGGCCCCCGGTCAGGGGAACCAGCAGCGGGACTCGGCGGACCAGGTGCGGTGCCGTACGGTCCAGCAGCAGATCACGCTCCCGGCGCAGCCCGGCGACGGCGGTCACCCCGATCCGACGGAGGTCGACCAGTCCCCCGTGCACCAGGGTGCTGGTCCGCCCGGAGCGACCACCGCCCCAGTCGCCGCCTTCGATCAGCCCGACCCGCAGGCCGCGGGTGACCGCGTCCAGCGCGGCCCCCGCCCCGACGATCCCCCCGCCCACGACGAGCACGTCGAGGTCGGCGACGGCCAGCTCAGCGGCGGTGGGGTGGGAGACGGTCACGGCTCCACCGTACGAGGGCCTGGGAGCGCCGCAGCGCGACCATCGAGCACCGCTCAGCCGACGATGACCTCGACCCGCTGGAACTCCTTGACCTCGGTGTAGCCGGTGGTGGCCATCGCCTTGCGGAGCGCGCCGACCAGGTTCATGGTGCCGTCCGGGACGGCGGACGGTCCGCGCAGGATCTGCTCGAGACTGCCGACCACGTCGAACGCGACCCGCTCCCCGCGCGGCAGGGTGGCGTGCCAGGCCTCCGGACCCCAGTGGTAACCGCGGCCGGGTGCCTCGGCGGCCTTGGCCAGCGGCGAGCCGACCATCACCGCGTCGGCGCCGCAGGCGATCGCCTTGGCGATGTCGCCGGAGCGACCGACCGAGCCGTCGGCGATGACGTGCACGTACCGGCCACCGGACTCGTCGAGGTAGTCCCGACGAGCCGCGGCGACGTCGGAGACCGCCGAGGCCATCGGCACGGCGACCCCCAGCACGTCCCGGGTGGTGTGCGCGGCGCCGCCGCCGAAACCGACCAGCACCCCCGCCGCACCGGTACGCATCAGGTGCAGGGCCGCCTGGTAGGTGGCACAGCCGCCGACGATGACCGGAACGTCGAGGGCGTAGATGAACTGCTTCAGGTTGAGTGGCTCCGCCTTGCCCGCCACGTGTTCGGCCGAGACCGTGGTGCCGCGGATGACGAAGAAGTCGACCCCGGAAGCGACCACGGCGCCGGCGTACGCCTGGGTGTTCTGCGGCGACAGGGCGCCAGCGGCCGGGACTCCGGCGCTGCGGACCTCCGCGACCCGCTGGCCGATCAGCACCTCCTTGATCGGCTCGGCGTAGAGCTCCTGCATCCGCCGGGTCGCGGCCCCGGGGTCGTCGATGGCGGCGATCTCCTCGAGCAGCGGCTCCGGGTCGGCGTACCGGGTCCACAGTCCTTCGAGGTTCAGCACCCCCAGACCACCGAGTCGGCCCATCTCGATCGCGGTCGCCGGCGACATGACCGAGTCCATCGGCGCCGCGATCAGGGGGAAGTCGAAGGTGAACGCGTCGATCCGCCAGGTCAGGTTGACCTGCTCCTCGCCGCGGGTGCGGCGGGACGGGACGATCGCGATGTCGTCGAAGGCGAACGCCTGTTGCGCACGCTTGCTGCGACCGATCTCGAACATGGGGACATTCCTTGCTGACAGCACCGTACCGACGACTCTGTCTGGTTGCTGGGAAGGTGAGGGGAGGGATGTGAAGAAAGGCGACGAGCGGGGGTCAGGGCTAGCCGGAGTAGTTGGGTGCCTCGACGGTCATCTGGATGTCGTGGGGATGCGACTCCCGCAGACCGGCGGAGGTGATCCGGACGAAGCTGCCGCGCTCGTGCAGCTCGCGGATCGTCGAGGCGCCGGTGTAGAACATCGACTGCCGCAGACCGCCGATGAGCTGGTACGCCACGGCAGCGAGCGGACCCCGGAACGGCACCTGGCCCTCGATGCCCTCCGGGATCAGGTGGGAGTCGTTGGTGACGTCGCCCTGGAAGTAGCGGTCACGCGAGAACGAGGCGCTGCGCCCGCGGGAGGCCATCGCGCCCAGCGAACCCATTCCCCGGTACGCCTTGAACTGCTTGCCGTTGAGGAAGATCAGATCGCCGGGGCTCTCTTCGCAGCCGGCCAGCAGGGAGCCGAGCATGACCGTGTCAGCGCCGGCCACGATGGCCTTGGCGATGTCGCCGGAGTACTGCAGACCGCCGTCGCCGATCAGCGGGACCCCGGCCGGCTTGCACGCACGGGAGGCGTTGTGGATCGCCGTCACCTGCGGGACGCCGACCCCGGCGACCACCCGGGTGGTGCAGATCGAGCCCGGGCCGACCCCGACCTTGACCCCGTCCACCCCGGCATCGACCAGGGCCTTGGCCCCGGCGTACGTCGCCACGTTGCCGCCGACGATGTCGACGTCGCGGCAGGCGCCCTCGGCCTTGAGCCGACGGACCATGTCGACCACACCGTGGGAGTGGCCGTGGGCGGTGTCCACGACCAGCAGGTCCACGCCCTCCTCGACCAGAGCCATCGCCCGCTTCCAGGAGTCGCCGAAGAAGCCGACGGCTGCACCCACCCGCAGCCGGCCCTGGTCATCCTTGGTGGCGTGCGGGTACTGGTCGGACTTGACGAAGTCCTTCAGGGTGATCAGGCCCTTGAGCCGGCCCTGCACGTCGACCAGCGGCAGCTTCTCGATCTTGTGGCGGGCCAGCAGCGCCATGGCGTCCTCGGGGGCGATCCCCACCGAGCCGGTGACCAGCGGCATCCTGGTCATCACGTCGCCGACCAGCCGGCTGGGATCGGTCTCGAACCGCATGTCGCGGTTGGTGACGATGCCGAGCAGGGTCAGGTCCCGATCGACCACCGGCACACCGGAGATCCGGTAGCGGCCGCACATCGCGTCGGCCTCACCGATCGTCGCCTCCGGGGAGATCGTGATCGGCTCGTCGATCATGCCGGCCTCGGAGCGCTTGACGATGTCGACCTGGTGCGCCTGGTCCTCGATGGACAGGTTGCGGTGGATCACCCCGAGTCCGCCCTGGCGGGCGATCGCGACAGCCATCCGAGCCTCGGTCACCGTGTCCATCGGGGAGGAGACCAGCGGGATCTTCACCGAGATCCTCTTGGACACCGGCGTGCTGGTGTCCACCTCCGACGGGGTGACGTCGCTCTGGTTGGGCTGCAGCAGCACGTCGTCGAAGGTGAGCCCCAACGTCGCGAACGGCTGTGGCACGCCCGCGGGTGTCAGATCGCCCAAGGTGTGCGACACGTGTTCCCTCTCTTGCCGTACGGATCCCCGGGGCACGTGTGCGGCCCGGCTACCGGTCCAAGACTATCCGGAACGGGCCGATCAGCCGGACCGGACCGCAGGGTGATCGGGCGTGACATTCCGGGCGGCGAGCAGCGAGCTGGTCCACCGAGGAGCGACCGCGCCAGCTCCGTGGTCGCGCGGGACGAACCTGCGGCTCACGGGGCCGCGACCGGCGTGTCGCGGTCGGTCGGCCGATCGAGACCCCCGTTTGTCCCGAGGACGAGGTCAACGGGCCAGCAGTCCCCGCCGTCGCAGGAGCGGCTCGATCCGCGGCGGCCGACCCCGGAAAGCCTCGAAGTAGCCCATCTCGTCCCCACTGCCTCCGCGGCTGAGCAGCTCCGTACGGAAGATGTCGCCCGCCTCACGCAGGCGGTCCCGGCGCTCGGCGAACCACTCGACGGTGTCGGCGTCGAGGATCTCGCTCCACAGGTAGGAGTAGTAGCCGGCCGCGTACCCGGAGGAGAAGATGTGGTTGAAGTAGCGGCTCCGGTAGCGGGGCGGGATGGTGGCCAGGTCCAGGCCGACCTCACCGAGCACACGGGCCTCGAAGGCGTCGATGTCGCTGACGGCCTCATCGACCTCGTCCTCGGTCAGGCGGTGCCAGGACAGGTCCAGCCAGGTGGCGGCCAGGAAGCTGATCGTCTCGCGGGCCTGGTCGGAGCCACCCTCGATCTGCAGGTCCGCGATCTGCTCGACCGTCAGCGGTTCGCCGGTCTCGAAGTGCCGGGCGTAGCGGGACAGCAGCTGCGGATCGGTTCCCCACATCTCGTTGACCTGGGAGGGGTACTCGACGAAGTCCTTGGACACCGCGGTGCCGGCGAGTCGCGGATAGGTGACCGAGGACAGCAGGCCGTGCAGGGCGTGGCCGAACTCGTGGAACAGGGTGCGGATCTCGTCCATGCTCACCAGCGTCGGCTGACCCACCGGCGGTTTGGCGAGGTTGAGGTTGTTGACCACCACGGGCAGCTGCCCGAGCAGCCGACTCTGGGCCACGAGTGACTCCATCCAGGCGCCGCCCTGTTTGCCGGGCCGGGTGTAGAAGTCACCCAGGAACAACCCCACCGGGGCATCAGCCTCGTCCCGCACCTCGTAGACCACGACATCGCTGTGGTAGCCGACCAGGTCGGCACGCCGCCGGAACGTCAGTCCGTAGACCGCACCCGCGGCCCCGAAGACACCGTCCTCGACGGTCCGGGTCAGCTCGAAGTACGGACGCAGAGCCGCGGCGTCCGGACCGGCACCCTGGCCGCCCTCGCCGGCGGCATCCACGCGCTCGGCGTAGTAGGCCCAGTCGTGAGCAGCGAAATCGTCATCGCCGGTGTCGGCCGACAGCGCCTCGGCCAGCCGCGCCTGATCCCGGTACGCGTTCTCGACGGCGGCCGGGATCAGCTGCTGCAGCGTGGCGTCGAGCCGGGCGTTGGACCCGACCGTGCGGTCGGCGAGCACGTAGTCGCTGTGGGTCGGGTAGCCGAGCAGCACGGCCCGCCGGGCCCGGGCGACCACCATCGCGCGCACGATGTCGCTGGTGTCGGTGTCGGGGCCGGATCCCCGGCCGACCGACGCGGCGAGCACCCGGCGCCGAAGGTCACGATGGCGGAGCGAGGTCAGCACCGGCTGGTGCGTCGGCAGGATGAGCTCGACCAGGTAGCCGTCGAGTCCTCGCTGGGCCGCCGTCTCCGCGGCCGCGGCGATGGCGTCGTCGCTGAGCCCGTCCAGCTCGGCGGCGTCGGTCACGTGCGCCGCGGCGCCCTTCGCGGCGGCGAGCAGCCGAACACCGAACTCGGTGGAGAGCGTGGCCAGCTCGGCGTTGAGCTCGCGCAGCCGGTTCTGATCGGCCTCGTCAAGGGCAGCTCCGGCCCTGACGAAGTCGAGGTGGTAGCGCTCCACCAGCTTGGCCGCCTCCGCCTCGAGACCGAGCTCGTCGCGGTGGACGTACAGGTCGTCGATCCGGGCGAAGAGAGCGCGGTCCAGGGTGATCGCGTCGGCGTGGGCCGAGAGCCGGGGAGCGTACTCGGTCTCGATCGCCTGCAGCTCGGGATTCGTGTCGGCCGACGTCAGGCACCAGAACACCCGGCGTACACGGTCGAGGATCCGCCCGGAGCGCTCCAGCGCCACGATGGTGTTCACGAAGGTCGGCCGGGCGTCGCGGTGGGCGATCACCGCGACCTCGGCCAGCTGCTCGGCCATGCCGGCGTCCAGACCGTTTCGGAAGTGCTCGATCCTGATGTCGGCGAACGGCGGTAGCTCGTACGGCAGCGTGCTGGCCAGGAAGAACGGGTTGTCCGGGCCGGTCTCGGAAGTCACCGAGCGAGCCTAGTGTGAGTCGCTGGACGCAGAAACGGACGGCAGCCCGGTGTGAGGGTGCCGTCCGTTGCCGGAGCGCTTCGAGATCAGTCGTCGAAGCGGTTCTGGTCCTCCCAGCGATCTTCCTGGCGCTCGGTGGCGTACTTCTGCTTCACGACGTCGGCGCCGGAGCCACCGCTCACCGTGTCCTTGGCGGTGCCGCCCTCGACCAGGTCCCGGCCGGAGCTCCCGTAGACCTTGTCGCGGCCGCTCTCGCCCTCGACGTGGTCGTTGCCCGAGCCGCCCTTGATGGTGTCCCTGCCGGAGCTGCCTTCGAGATCGTCGTGGCCGCTGCCGCCGTCGATCCAGTCGTTGCCGGAGCCGCCGTCGACCTCGTCGTTGCCGGCGCCGGCGCAGATGATGTCGTTGCCACCGTTGCCGTCGATCTCGTCATGGCCGCCGAGGGCCACGATCACGTCCCGGCCGCTGGTGCCCTCGATGTCGTTGCTGCCGTTGGTGCCGACGATCGTGGCCCGGTAGCCGTTGCAGCTGTAGGCCGCGGCTTCCGCGGTGGGGGCGGCAAGCGCGGTCAGGCCGAGACCCATACCGAGGGCGGCGGGGACGACGGCCCAACGAGCGATGCGACGGGCGGTGGTGGAGATGGTCATTCCGAACTCCTCTGTGTGGAGAGCGGGCCGAGTGGCCCGTGAGAGAGAGTCCATCGGCTCCGGATGAGACCCTCATGACGTCCGGATGAGGGAGACCTCATCTGGATGAGGTCCGAGTCATCCGGGTCAGACCGCGCGCGGGCCAACGACGAGCGTTTCCGACCACGAGCGGCCTACCGCTCCGAATCCCCCCACACCCCGGTAGGTTTTCCGACCACGAGCGGCCTATCGGCCCGAACCTTCCCGCCACCCGCGCGCTTTCCGACCACGGACGGCCTACCGCCCCGAACCTGCCCACGATCCGCACGTTTTCCGACCGCGGACCAGGGACACGCAACAGGGCCCTCCCCCGAAGGGAAGGGCCCTGTGGACCAGCTCAGATCAGCAGACGGTCAGTGGCTGTGGCCGTGACCGTGAGCCGCCGGCTCCTCCTCCTCTGGCTTCTCCACCACGAGAGTCTCCGTGGTGAGCAGCAGCGAGGCGATGGATGCCGCGTTGGCCAGCGCCGACCGGGTCACCTTGACCGGGTCGAGGACGCCGGCACCAAGCAGGTCGCCGTACTCGCCGGTCGCCGCGTTGAAGCCGTTGCCCGGCGTCAACTCGGCCACCTTGGACGTGACGACGTAGCCCTGGTAGCCACCGTTCTCGGCGATCCAGCGGAGTGGCTCGGCCAGCGAGCGACGGACGATACCGACGCCGACCTTCTCGTCACCGGTCAGACCGAGGTCGCCGTCGAGGGCTGATCCCGCGTGGATGAGGGCGGAACCGCCACCAGCGACGATGCCCTCCTCGATCGCAGCCCGGGTCGCGGACACCGCGTCCTCGATCCGGTGCTTCTTCTCTTTGAGCTCGACCTCGGTGGCCGCGCCGACCTTGATCACGCAGACGCCGCCGGCGAGCTTGGCGACGCGCTCCTGCAGCTTCTCACGATCCCAGTCGGAGTCGGTCCGCTCGATCTCGGCCTGCAACTGCGCCACGCGGGCCTTGACCTCGTCGCTGGAACCCGCTCCGTCGACGATCGTCGTGTTGTCCTTGGTGACCACGATCCGACGAGCGCGACCCAGGGACTCCAGGCCGATCTGGTCGAGCTTCAGCCCGACCTCGGGAGCGACGACGGTGCCACCGGTCAGGGTGGCGATGTCCTCGAGC
>DATDAP010000512.1:0-3270 GCA_036525335.1 Microlunatus sp.
AAGGTGAGGTGCAGTGGTTTGGGGGCGGCGGCCTTGCGGCTGCAGACGTTGCCGATGGCCCAGCCCAGACCACCCGCGAGGGTGAGGACGACCGGCAGCAGCGCGGCGGTCTCGCCGCGGTGGACGGCGATGGTGGCCAGACCGGCGACGGCCAGCGCGATGCCGATGACCTGACGGTGGCTGATCCGCTCGGCCAGGAAGATCCCCGCGAGCAGCACGGTGAACGGCGCGGAGGCCTGCAGGACCAGTGAGGCGAGCCCGCTCGGCATGCCGGCGGCCATCCCGAGGTAGAGGAAGGCGAACTGCAGGACGCCGATGCCCAGACCGGTACCGATCAGCCAGCGCAGCTTCACCTGCGGCCGCGGGACCAACAGGATCGTGGGAACAGCCACGAGGGCGAACCGCAGCGCGACCAGGAACAGGGGCGGGAAGTGCTGCAGCGCAAACGCGGTGGCCGGGAAGTTGAGGCCCCAGCAGACGGCGACGAGCAGGGCCAGGAGACGGTCGCGGGAGTTCACGTCCTCGATCCTCGCCCTGCTGACCCTGAAGCACAATCGACATGTGCTTCACTGATCTCGTAGTCAAACTTAACAATTACCGCTCCGCGGGGGATGTATCCACCGCGGAGTCGGCTTCGTGGGTGGCAGGGCAGGTACCCAAGGGAGGGCGGTGCAATGGGGTGGGAGTGGGGTCAGCTGCAGCTGATCCGGGAGCTGGCCGACCGCGGCTCGGTGACGGCGGTGGCGGCGGCGACGCACCGGACACCGTCCGCGGTGTCGCAGCAGCTCAAGGCCATCCAGCGGCAGGCCGGGGTGCCGCTGGTCGAGCACGTCGGTCGCGGTCTGCGGCTGACCGACGCGGGGCGGGCGCTGGCCGCCAGCGCCGGTGGGGTCGCCACCGCCCTGGCCGAGGCCGATGCGGCGTGGGACGGCTTCCTCGGCCGCACCAGCGGCACCGTCCGGCTGGCGTCGTTCTTCTCCGCCGGCGAGCTGCTCGTGCCCGGGCTGGTGGAGCGGCTGGCGAGCTACCCCGACCTGACGCTGGAGACCTTCGACGAGGACGTGGCCACCGACGACTTCGCCGGTCTCGTGGTCGACTACGACCTGGTGATCGCGCATCGCCCGGATGACACCGAGCACGCGCCCGGGAGCGGGGTGCAGGTGACGCCGCTGCTCCGGGAGCCGCTGGACGTCGCCGTGGCCCTCGACCATCGGCTGGCCGGGCGCGCGCACGTCGAGCCGAGCAACCTGGTGGGGGAGTCGTGGATCGCTCCACCGCCCGAGTTCCCGATCGAGCAGGCTGTCCGCGCCCTGGCGGCTCGCTCCGGAGCGCCGGCCCGGATCGTGCGGCGGACGACGCACCTACCGCTGATGGAGGGCCTGGTCGCGCGCGGCCAGGGGATCGCGCTGCTGCCGCGCTATTCGACGCAGGGGCACGCCGGAGGCCGGTTCGTGCTGCTGCCGGTCAAGGGGATCCGGGCCGGTCGGTTCATCGAGGTGCTGTCTCGACCAGATCGGGCGGCCCGGCGGGCCGTCCGGGTGGTGCTGGCCGCGCTGAAGGACGAGGCGGACGGGATCGCCCGGGGCGGTGCTCCCGGCTGAGTGCGTCAGGGTCGCCCCGACCGGCCGCTCAAGGCCGCGACACGCCGCGTGGTGACCCGGCCGGGGTGACTTTGACGCACGATCAGGACGAGACCGCTCGCCGCGGCGCGACCGTCAGTGCCCGGTGACCTTGCCGGGATTGAAGTTCCGGCCCGGATCGACGGCGCTGAACACCCCGTCGATCATGGCCACGCCCGGGCCGGAGACGTCCTCGACCATCCAGCGTGAGTGCTCGGTGCCCACCGAGTGGTGGTGCGACAACGTGCCGCCGTGATCGACGAAGCTCTGCTGGATGGCCGACTTCACCACGTCGTAGCCGGCCAATGGGTCCGCTTCGTCCAGCGGGAAGGCGAAAGTGAAGTACAGGCAGGCGCCCGAGTGGTAGCTGTGCGACAGGTGGCACATGATCCAGCCCTTGACGCCGATCTGGTCGAAGGCCCGGTTCGCCGCCGCGACCGTGTTGTCGTAGACCTCCATCAGCCGCGACCACGGGGCGGCGGTCTCGGAGACGTCGCCGCCGGCGCCCCGGTCGAGCAGGAAGTCCCGGAGGTACGGGGTGTCGAACTTCTTCTGGTCGTACAGCCGCCCGGGGCCGGTGCCGACGACGATGCCGCCGTGCTTGCCGACGATGTCCTTGACCAGCTTCCGCTCGTACGCGACGTGGCTCTTGGCGCCCTCGAAACCCATGAACGACAGACACACCTTGCTCATGTCCCAGCCGCGGCGCTGGAGCACCGCGAAGAGACCCTTCTGGAGCTTGCCGGACAGGTCGAAGCCGGGCTTGGGCTTGCCGGTGGCGAACGAGAACGAGGTCTCGCGGGAGTCCGACACCCGAGTCACGATGGGGGCCGCGTCGGACGCCGCGATCTCCTGCATGGCGGCCATCCCGGATTCCCAGGTCGGGAAGAGGTAGCCCAGGATGATCCGCTCCTCGGGCACCCGATGCACCTGCACCGTGACCTCGGTGATCACGCCGAGCCGGCCCTCACTGCCGAGGATCATCTCCCGCACGCTGGGTCCGGTGGCGGTACTCGGCAGGGGGCGGATGACCAGCACGTCGCCGGGCACGACCACCCGGAGGCCCCGGGTGATGTCGGCGATGTCGCCGTACTTGTCCGACTGCATGCCGGAGGACCGGGTCGCCACCCAGCCGCCGAGGGTCGAGTGGGTGAAGGAGTCCGGGAAGTGGCCCATGGTCCAGCCGCGGGCGCCCAGCTGCTCCTCGAGATCCGGTCCGAGGGTGCCGGCCTGGATGCGGGCGAGGCCGGACTCGGCGTCGATGTCGAGCACCTTGTTGAGTCGACCGAGGTCGACCGACAGCACCGGTCGGGTCTCCTCCGGTGGCGGCTCGAGGCTGCCGGAGATGTTGGTGCCGCCCCCGAACGGGATGATCACCACGTCCTCGGCGATAGCCAGGTCGACGATCGCCCGCACCTGGGCCTCGTCGGCCGGGTACAGCACGGCGTCCGGGATCCGGGGGATGATCGCGCGTCGCAACCGGACCAGGTCGCGGAGGCTCTTGCCGTAGGTGTGCACGATCCGGTCGAGGGTCTCGGTGTGCACGTGCTCCTCACCGAGCGCCTCGGTCAGCTGAGCGAGAAAGGAGTCGGTGAGTTTGGGCACCGGGACCGGCAGCGAGTCGAGCTCCGGCGGCACCACCGGGTCGCCG
>DATDAP010000513.1:0-4807 GCA_036525335.1 Microlunatus sp.
CTCGAAGTCGGCAGCTCTGTCCGTAACGTCGTTCCACACTGTGTCGGCATCCACGTGCGGGACCAGCTCACCGAGCTGGCTCAGCCAGGCTTGCGCGGTTGCGGCAACCCATAGGTGCTCGCTTTCCGCGTAGGCAGCGAGTATGTCTTCCCAGGCCAGCGATCGCCACGGGACCGCGTCCCGCACGTTCACCGGTAGCCAGGCGAGATGCAGCACGAAGTAGGCCTCAAGGCTCGGGGAGGCCGTCCCGTAGCGGGTTAGCTGGTCGGGGCCGAGGTCGGACAAGACCTTGACCTCGACGGCTGCGACAGCTGTCCCGGCACGGGTCAGGAGTAAGTCCAGCCGGTCGGACTTCTTGGCCGTCGCCGCCGCGATCGTGACTTCGCGGCGAACGTCGTCGATCTCGGTGCAAAGCACGCGACTCATGGGCCTCGGGTCAGTCTTGATCAGGGTGGCCAACAGGTCACTCCACCTGTTCGCACTCCACCCGGCAGGACCAACCGAAGGTCCGGACCGGTCGGACGACCGGAGTCTGCCGGCGGCCAGCCTGGAGGGATCAACGACCTTTCCGTGATGACGACCTCGCCGCCTGCCAGATCGCATGGTCGAGTTGGCTGTCCGGCACCCCCAGCTCGGCAGCGGCCTCAGACACCAGCGCCTCCGCCTCGGTCGGCGTCACCGACCGTCTGAGGGCGTCGTGTACGAACCGCACGATCCAGGTGTCGGCTTTGACTCCCGGCACGCCGAGCAACATCCCGAAATAGGTCCAAGTCACTGGCCCGCACCCCCGGACCGAAAGGTAGGCCTTGCGCTGATCGGGTCGACCCGTGAAGTCGGCAGCGTGGACCAGTCCGACGCTAGCCAAAGCGTCAGCTGCATCGACGACGATTGCCGCCTTCAGCCGCCGGCTCGCCCTCGTTCGACTGCGGACGATGCCAGCCACGTCCTCAGGATCGGCTGCAGCAAGCTTCGAGAGGTCATCTAGCGGGCCGCCACGATGCTCCCGCCACCGCGCCACCACGGCACGTACACCGGTCGTCGGGCCACCGTAACGAGCCTGGATCGAGAACACAGCATCAAGCAGCGCGGCCTCGATCTGTCCAGGCCAGCCACCTGGCCAACCTGGGATCGCCTGACCGACTCTGCTGTCGATGCTGGCTAGCAGTCGGTCAACGTCGCCTGTGCCGCCCATCACCGGAGTCTCCCACCGCTCGAGGAAGACCTTGACCCCGCCTACGGTCGACTGACTATCAACGGTGCGAGTACACCCTCGAACTTCGCGCAGACGCATGTGTCAACGGCTCAGGTCGAGACGTAGCTCAACCGGGCGGAATCAAGCTCGAGTAGCCGCCACGACGCTGACCACGCCCAACACCACTGGCACAGTGAACTCTCCACGGACCAGATCGATCACCGTGAGTTTCGGGTCCGGTGACCCCCAGCGTCTCCCGGTTTCAGCTTCGTACTGCCGTTGACGCTCTAGTTCCGCGCGTCCTTGCTAGGGCCACACGATGATCAACGGAATCTCGAGCAATCCGAGGACCCAGTCAGCCCTCGTTGATCTGCACCCGATGCAGCACGTGCGCCGGTTTGAGCTGGCTCACCAGCGCGTCCAGTCGCTCGGCGTCGATCGGGTCGTCGTCGGTCGATTCGACGATCACCACGATGGTCGGTCGCTGCTCGCCGGGAAGCCTGGCCGCCGGGTCTGTCGACCAGGACGACGCACCCGACTCCTGCACATCGACGTCCATACCGAGCGCGGCTTCCAGGGCGAGCTCGATGCCGCGACGGGTGCCGCGGATGGCGTGCAGCTCCCCGGCCGAGGCCAGCAGCTTGCGCTGGAGATCCAGATCGCCGCCCTGATCGACATCCATGCCCAGCCAGTGCCCGAGCCACGGCAGCATGTCCTCCGGGGTGGTCGCCAGATCCAGGTAGGACGAGAACGCGTCGAGGCTCATCAGCACCGGGGCGAGGACCTCGTCGAGACCCGCGCACAGCTGCTGCGCGAACGGGTCCTCGCGCAGCATCGTGGGCAGCGTCGGAGCGAGCGGGAGTGCGCTCAGCGCCCCGTCGATCGTTCCTCTCACGGTCTCACCTCGTTCCGTCGGTCGAGCCCGGGACCCTTCACTTGCGCACCCTGACCTGATGCTCGAAGGAGTAGACCAGGGCGGCCGGATCGATGTCGATCCGCTGGGTCGCCGCACCACGACGGCCGGTGAACGGCTCGGCGGGGAACAGGGCGACACTCACCTCCCGGGCCATGTCGACGCCCGGGATCCGGGCGAGCGCCGCGTGCACCTCGTGGGACTGGACCGAGCGCCCGAACGGCCACCCGTCCCCGTCCGGTCCACCGACCAGGGGGTGGTAGAGGCGGTAGAGCGCCCGCAGCACCTCGGTGCGCACCTCGCCAGGCTCGTACAGCGGGCGGCAGCTGAGACTCACCACAGCCGTCAGCCAGGCGTAATCGGGTGGCTGGACCAGCAGCCGGGTGCCGACCAGCCGCCGAGCGTCCAGGCTGTCGGCGATTCTCTCCAACGTCGCGGCAGGGGGGTCCAGGTCGACCCGCTGAATCCGGCCGAGGTCGTCGCTGGCCACATGGGGGACCACCAGGAGTCGAATCCCCGCGCCGCCCTCGGTCGTGTCGGCCGCGCAGTGCACCCGAGCCGCGTCCGGCGCGACGTCGCGAGCCAGTTGTTCGAAGTCCTCGGCGGTCACCGCTCGGCCGCGCGAGCGCAGCAGCAGCGGCCCACGGGTCTTGGCGTCCGCGAGGCTCTCGGACTCGGCTCCACCGATGGCCGGCACCCGGTTCTCGACCCTGCTGACGTACGGCACCGAGGTCTTCAGGACCCGGACCAGTCCACGGCCGACGTTGCCGGACTGACCACCGCCCGTCCGGTACGCCTCCAGCCGCAGCACGGCGCCGGGCTGCGGGATGGCGCCGTAGTACAGGAGGTCGTTGTCGACGGCTCGGACTGCCGGCCCGAACTGGATCTCGCCGGCGAACCGATCGATGCGGAAGTGATGGTCGCCCGGACCCGAGAGGGCAAAGTGCGGCACCTCGGTCCACGCCTGGGTGCGGTCGCCGTGGATCGCGGTGATCGTGGCCGGTTCCTCCGACGGCAGCACCGGGCGTTGCTGGAGCGTGAAGTGCTGGGCCGGCGTGCCGTCGGAGCGCCCGAGAACCTCACCCCGTACGACCTCGGCGTGCACGGTGGGGGCCGTACCACCGATGGTGAAGGCCGTCACGGACAGGATCTGCGGAGAGGCGGTGTAGGTCGGCTGGTCCGGCTCGGCCTGGATCAGCCGGCACCGCAGCCAGCCGGCCCGCTGCCGGGCGATGATGGAGGCCTGGTGGCCCCCGGGCACGTGCAGGATCACGTCGCCCGGCTTGTTGAGGCCGCCGGTGTCGTCGGAGTCGACCTCGCAGGCGACCCAACCGTCCTCGGTCCACGCCTCCCAGAGCACCGGCGGACGGCGTGGATCGACCCCACGGCCGGACACCTGGCAGCCCATCCGCAAGACCACCGCGCAGTGGGGCACGGCATCAGACAAACCGATCAGCAGGGCGTCGCCGACCGCCGGCGAGGCGGAGAAGCAGCGGAAGCCCGACGGACCGGAGAGTGCGGCCGTCATGTCGGCGGGCGCCTCGCCGACCGGGTGCATGCCCGCCCGGGCGAAGGAGCAGGGCACGATCTCCAGCTCACGGGTCGTGCTGAACACGATCGGGTCGGCGACATCGGTGCGCGCCGTCGCGACCTGACTCTCGGCCCGGACGATCACCGGCTGCGGCTGTGGGGCGGACAGCCAGAACGTCACCTCACCACGCGCGGCCGCCGGCGGCCGGAGCTCGACCCCGATCAGCTCGAGGAACTTCACGTAGTGCAGATCCGGCACCCGGTTGAGCCGATAGATCAGCTGGTCGACCATCTGGGCGAACGCCTCGATCAGGGTGACCCCCGGGTCGGACACGTTGTGGTCGGTCCAGGTCGGGCAGCGTTGCTGAACCAGTCGTTTGGCGTCGTCGACCAGGTCCTGAAAGCGTCGGTCGTCCAGGTTCGGGGCGGGGAGCATGTCAGTGACCTCCGGTGGTGGGGATGGTCGCCGACGACGATGACGGCGTGGCTGGGGGGTAGTACGCGGACGCCGCCAGCGCCAGCGGTCCGGTCGTGCCCGGGGCGGCGATGCCCGGGCCGGGCCGGGTCGGACCGATCGCCGGCTGACTGGGGTCGCCCTCGTCGGGGATCACGTAGAACGGGAACACGAGGTTGCGCGGGTCGTTCAGTCCGCGGACCGAGTAGCCGATGTCGATGTAGACGCGGCCCTCGCTGATCCGATCGAAGCTGACCTGCACCTCGGTGATGTCGATCCGGGTCTCCCAGCGTTCCAGCGCGTCCCGGACGTCGTAAGCGATCTGCCCGGCCGTGGCGGAGTTGGCCGGTCCGAAGACGTGATCATGGATGCGGCAGCCGAAGTCGGGTCGCATCGGCCGCTCGCCGATCGAGGTGCCCAGGATCAGCCGGATGGACTGTTCGATCTCGCGTTCGCGGGTCACCAGAGCCACCCGACCACTCGGGTCCGCGCCCAGCGGGTAGGACCAGCCGGCGCCGATGAAATCGACCTCGTACATCTCTCAGTCTCCGATCATCAGTTGATCTTCACCAGGGCCCCGGTGATGGTGGTCATCGCCCCGCCCTTGAGCTCGGCCGTGGTCTGGGCCTTCACGCTGACGCTCATGCCCTCGACGCTCACCGCCCCGTTCGACTTCATCTGCACCGCGCCGGTGCCGCCGTCCATCTGCACACCGTTG
>DATDAP010000514.1:0-11142 GCA_036525335.1 Microlunatus sp.
GTAGTCCAGACCGTCGGGCTGGGCGTCGAAGATGTCGACCGTCGCGACGTGGGCCGGCGCGTGCGCGGTGTCCAGCACGAGCAGGGACACCTCCAGCGGCGTCAGTCGCTGCGGCATCGCCATTCCCCTCCATCGCGGGCCTGTCCCGTGCAGGCAACCCTACCGAGGTGGGACACATCACCAACTCACCAGACCCGCTGGATCGGCCGCGACTGGAAGACTGGCCGACAAGCACCATCGACAAAGGACCGCCGTGACCCCAGCCGCTCGTTCCCTCGCCCAGCACCGTCGCCGACTCGGTGGTGCGGGTGCAGCTCTCGTCGTCTGCCTGGGACTGATGGCCTGCGGAGGTCCGGCCGAACCCGGTCTTGCTCCCTCCACCCCCTCGTCCCCGGCCGGGAGCGCCGGGACGCCGGATCCGACTCCGTCCGCCGACGCCGCCGGTCGCGTCGTCGTCGACATCACCATCGCCGACGGCAAGGTCACCCCGAACGGCGAGAAGGTGGACGTCGCCGTCGGGCAGGAGGTCGAGCTGAACGTCACGAGCGACGCCGACGACGAGATCCACGCCCACACCGATGACGCGAACGGGTACGAGCTCGAGGTCAGAGCCGGGGTGCCGACCACCGGTCGATTCACCGTCTCCTCGGCCGGCAGCTTCGAGGTGGAGTCGCACCACCTCGAGAAGATCATCGTGATCTTGAACGTCCGGTGACGGCGATGCCGGGGATCGTCTCGCTGATCCCCCTGCACGGCATCGCCTCGAGGCACGACCTGCCATTGCCGTTCGGCTTCGTCCTGATCGGCGCCGCGGCCGCGCTGGCGATCTCCTTCGCGGTCCTGGTGCTGGCCTGGCGGAAGCCGAGGTTCACGTCCGATCCAGGCACCCCGGTCCCTCGGATCCAAGCCGTGGTGGACAACCGGGCCGTCCGTGCGGTCACACGGCTGCTCGTGCTGGTCCTGTTCGGCTGGGTCGGTCTCGCGGTGGCGGTCGGACCGGATCAGCTCACCAACCCCGCCTTCGGCTTCGTGTTCGTCTGGCTGTGGGTCGGAGTCGTGCCGTTGTCGTTGATCATGGGGCCCGTCTGGCGCGTGATCAACCCGCTGCGCACCCTCCACCTCGGGCTCTGCCGGCTGGCCCGGACCGATCCTGATCATGGTCTGATCGAGCTCCCGGCCCGGACGGGGGTCTGGCCGGCTGCCCTGTCCCTGTTCGGCTTCGCCTGGCTGGAGCTCGTCCAACCCGACCGGACCACGCTGAACGTGATCCGGGTCTGGGCCCTGGCCTGGCTGGTGATCATGATCATCGGAGCGGTGCTGGGCGGCCGTCGCTGGATCGGGGCGGCCGACCCGTTCGAGGTCTACGCGACCACCGTCGCCCGACTGTCCCCCTGGCGTCGGTCCGTCGACGGCAGTCTGCGACTGGTGAATCCCTTGGCCGGCTTGAACGCGGCCGATCTACCGGTGGGTTCGGCCGCGGTCGTCGCGGTGTTGCTGGGCAGCACCGCGTTCGACAGCTTCGCCAACCTGAGCTGGTGGATCCAGACGGTGCAGAACTCCGATGCCTCACCGGTGTTGTGGGAAACCGGTGGGCTGCTGACCATGATCACGATCGTGCTGTTCACGTTCGCGGCGGCGGCCGCCTGGCTGTCCCGGTTCCCGAAGCACGACGGCCGGCGAATCGGTCGATCCGAGGCCGTGCGGGCGATGGCGGGCTCACTGGTGCCGATCGTCGTCGGCTACGCGATCGCCCACTACGCCACCCTGCTGATCGTCGAGGGCCAGCGCGTGATGGTCAACCTGTCCGATCCGCTCGGTCTGGGCTGGAACGCGTTCGCCACCGCCGACCTCGCGGTGAGCACCGCGATCTTCAGCCACCCGACGGGGGTCGCCCTTCTCCAGCTCTGCGCCATCGTCGGCGGTCACCTGATCGGCATCGTCGCGGCTCACGAGAAGGCCGTCAGCCTGCTGGCCCCCCGCTCCGCGCTGGCCGGGCAGTGGCCGATGCTGGTGGTGATGGTCGGCTACACGTGCGCCGGGTTGCTTCTGCTGTTCTCTCCGTGACCGCCGACAAATTGTCCATACATTTAGTATTATCGTCCGATTCGGACATATCATGGCTGGCATGAGCGAGCCCAGCGTCACCCGAGAGCTCGACATCACGCTCGAGCGGAACTCTCCCGTGCCGCTGTACTACCAGCTCGCTCAGTCGATCGAGCAGGCCATCAACGACGGCGTGCTGTCCCCCGGTGACCGCCTGGAGAACGAGCTGTCACTGACCACCCGACTCGGACTGTCTCGACCCACCGCGCGGCAGGCGATCCAAGAGCTGGTCAACAAGGGCCTGTTGGTGCGCAAGCGGGGAGTCGGCACGCAGGTGGTGCGGTCCCAGTTCAGCCGGGACGAGCGACTGACCAGCCTCAACGCCGACCTGGTGCAGGCCGGCAAGGTGCCCAGCACCCAGCTGCTCGGCTTCTCCGTCGGACCCTTGGATGCCGACGTCGCCGAGGCCCTGGACTCCACGGACATCATCGAGCAGCAGTTCACCCGGGTCCGGCGGTTGCGCCTCGCCGACGACGTTCCCCTGGCCATCCTGACCAACCACCTGCCGGCCCGCTTCGCCCTCACCCGGGAGGCGCTGGAGCACCGCAGTCTGTACGCGACCTTGCAGTCGCTGGGCGTGAACCTCAAGATCGCCCACCAAAGGATCTCCGCCCGGCTGATGACCGATGACGAGGCGGATCTCCTCGACGAGGAGTCCCCGGCCGCCTGTCTCACCGTCGATCGGATCACCTACGACGACACCGGTCAGTTCGTCGAGTTCGGCCGTCACGTCTACCGGGCCGCGCAATACAGCATCCAGTCGAATCTGATGGTGTGAACCCGTAGCGAGCAGCGAGCGACGACCCCGTCGCGAGCGGCCGCGAGCGAAGCGCGGCCCTGTCTGGACGACCGAGGGAGCAGACACGTTCTTCGTCTGCGAGCGAGGAAGGAAGACAGGGGTCCTCAGCGCGTGGAGAACAGCGAGTGACGACGGCGCAGCCCACCTTTCCCCAGGCCGCCGAGTTATCCACAACGAATTCTTTTCTTCCGGGACTTCACGCTGCACGCTGGCAGGCACCCGATCGAAGGAGACCGCGATGTCGGCGCCACCTCTGGCTCTGCGACCAGCCATCGACCCCCGGCCGCCTGCTCTGTCCTGGTCCGACGGGCCGGTCCTTCGAGACCCGCACCCGCCCGACCAGCCGCCCCTGCAGTTCATCGAGCTCGACCCGATCGGAGCGCCGGCACCGCCATCACGGTCGCCCCTGACCGTGGACACGGTGCCGGCCGGAGTCGACCCGGTCCGCGGGCGAGAGCTGGAGGACCAGGCTCGCACCTGGGCACCGTGGTTCGCCCAGCTCTTGGCCGAGGCGCTCGACGGCCGCCGCCCGCTGGAGGCACTGGGCCACTGGCTGGACGAGTGGGTGCTGGCCGAGGTGAGTCGTCGGGTGCGCGTTCAGGGACGGGCACGCCTGCGCAGGCCCGCACCGGCTCCCGAGCCGCCCGGCTCGATCGTCTCCCTGCGGACGCAGTTCACCCATCCGAGAGTGCTGGAGGTGTCCACCCACCTGCGACGCGGTCGTCGCTCATACGCCTGGGCGTTCCAGCTGCGCCGGGTCGGCGAACGCTGGCGCTGCACTGCGCTGGAGCTGCGGGACTGAGGGGTCCGAGCTGCGGGACTGAAGGGTGGAGCTGCGGGACTGAGGGGCGAGGCTGGCGACCGACCCAGGGGCCTACCCGCTCAGCAACACCCAGGTCTTGCCGACGGCGAGCGGGATGTCCCGACCGTCGGCGTCCACGAAGCGCAGGGGCTTGGTGTCACCCGAGCGGCGCCAGGTACCGCCGATCTTGCGTCCGTCGCGGTAGATGACGACCTTGCCCTTGCCGACCGTGGCGGACTTCACCGAGCGTGACCCGTTGACGTCCGCGTTGCCGTCGGGCTTGTTCTTCACCGACATGACCACCACGTTGTCGGTCACCGCCGGCTTGCCGGCTGCGCCGTCGGCGTAGGTCTTGCCGTTCCAGCGGACCACATATCGATCGTCGGATTCCTGGAAGGAGAAGGTGTCGGCACCGACCTTGACCGACACCGAGCGGTCCTCGGCCGCCTCGTCCCAGCGTGGGTCGTCCGCGGCGAACGTCCAGCCGATCGACCTGGCTCCACCGACCCTCTTCGCCTTGTCGGCGACCGCCTCGAGATTCACGAACACGTTGTGGGGCGCCACCCGCGAGCGGTCCCGGTCGGACCGCTGCAACGCGACGATCGGCGACCTGTCGATGTTGCGTTGGACCTTGCGATTGGCTCCGGAGTACACCAGACCGGGTCTGCCGAACAGCGGCAATAGCTCGACATCGGTGTTGCGGGCGCTGCGAACCGGACCCACGCGTTTGGGGAAGGTGGTGTGGTAGACCGCGATCAACCGGGTCAGCGAGCCCTCGACTTCCTCGGCGAACACCATGTCGGCGGAGTTGAGCCCGATCTGCGGTCGGGCGGCGGCGATGTTCTCCACCTTGACCGCCACCACCTTGTGGTCCGAGGGCTTGCGACCGGTCAGTGGATCGACCGGGTCGGGCCGCGGCTTCGACGACGTCGCTGTGGGCGTCGCGCTGCCGGCCGGGATGGCTGATGCACTCGACGTCACCATAGGTGGTGCCGCGCTCCCCGCGTCGTCGTTCACGCCGATCGCCACCGCCGTGCCGACGCCGACGAGCACGAGTGCCGTCCCCGCGGCGGCGATCGTGTGCACGCGTTTCCAGACGAAGCCCGCCATGGGTCCGTTGCCCGTTCCCCGGTCCGGACTCAGCCGACTCCCGGGCGGCCGTGACACATCTTGAACTTCTTACCAGACCCGCAGGGACAGGGGGCGTTCCGGCCCACGCCGTCGTACTCGCTGGTGGATTTCGCGGTCGTGGTGGCCACGGACCCGTCCTCGCCCGGTGCCGAGTACGACACCGCGCGCCGACCGTTGCCGCCGTCGAGTCCTTTGGCGGAGATCCTGGGTCGGGTGAACGCCGTCTCCGGCTCCGGCTCGCCCACCACGTCGAGATCCGGCTCGTCGAGATCCGGCTCGTCGAGATCCACCTCACCGACGGTGTGCACCTCGACCCCCGGCCCGTCCGGGTCGGGGCCGCTCTCCACGAGGGGGGTGGAGGTGATCCTGGTCGGTCGCCCAGCACCGTCAGTGACCACACCCACCTGGGGCCCGGCTTGCTGCACCTGCACGTCGAGGTGGAAGACGAAGCCCACCACCTCCTCCATGAAGGCCTCCATCATCTGGTTGAACATGTCGCCGCCCTCGCGCTGGTACTCGACCAGCGGGTCGCGCTGCGCCATGGCCCGAAGACCGATGCCCTCGCGGAGGTAGTCCATCTCGTACAGGTGCTCGCGCCACTTGCGATCCAGCACGGTCAGCAGGACCCGGCGCTCCAGCTCGCGCATGACGTCGGCGCCGAGCTGCTCCTCGCGCTTGTCGTACGCGGCCTCGGCGTCGGCCACGAACGCGTCCTCGAGCTCGCTGCGCTCCAGGTCGTCACGTTCGGCATAGTCGGACAGCGTCAGGCTCACCGGGTAGAGAGTCTTCATCTGGACCCAGAGCTGCTCGAGATCCCAGTCCTCGGCGAACCCCTCCGTGGCGACCCGAACGTACTGGCGGACGACGGTGTCGACAGTGCTGCGCAGCTGCTGCTCGACGTCGGCGCCCTCCAGCACCTTGCGTCGGTCGCCGTAGATGGCGTGCCGCTGACGGTTCATCACGTCGTCGTACTTCAGGATGTTCTTGCGGATCTCGAAGTTCTGCGCCTCGACCTGTCCCTGCGCGCTGGCGATGGACGACGACACGCGCTTGTTCTCGATCGGCTGGTCGTCGGGAACCTTGAGGGCCTGCAGCACCCACTCCACGATGTCGGACTTGAACAGTCGCATCAGGTCGTCGCCCAGCGAGAGGTAGAACCGGCTTTCTCCCGGGTCGCCCTGACGGCCGGAGCGGCCACGCAGCTGGTTGTCGATCCGTCGCGACTCGTGCCGCTCGGACCCGACCACGTACAGCCCGCCGGCCTCGACGACCTCGATGTGCTCGCTGGCGGTCTCCTCCTCGATCGCGGTGAGGATCTCCGGGTACTGCTTCTCGTACTCCTCGGAGTGATCCACCGGGTCGATGCCCTGGTCCCGCAGCACCTTGTCGGCCAGGAACTCGGGGTTGCCGCCGAGGATGATGTCGGTGCCACGACCGGCCATGTTGGTGGACACGGTGACCGCGGCCTTGCGTCCGGCCAGGGCGACGATCGCCGCCTCCCGATCGTGCTGCTTGGCGTTCAGCACCTCGTGCTTGACGCCGGCCTTCTTCAGCATGCCGGACAGGATCTCCGACTTGGCCACCGAGGCGGTGCCGATCAGGACCGGCTGCCCGTTCTCGTGCCGTTCGGCCACGTCGGCGACGATGGCGGCGAACTTGGCGTCCTCCGTGCGGTAGATCAGGTCCCGCTGGTCGGCCCGGATCATGTCCTTGTTGGTCGGGATCGGCACCACACCCAGGCCGTAGATCTTCTGGAACTCCGACGCCTCGGTCAGGGCCGTGCCGGTCATCCCGGAGAGCTTGTCGTACATCCGGAAGTAGTTCTGCAGGGTGATGGTGGCCAGCGTCTGGTACTCCTCGCGGATCTGCACCCGCTCTTTCGCCTCAATGGCCTGGTGCAGTCCCTCGTTGTAGCGCCGACCGACCAGCGTCCGTCCGGTGTGCTCGTCGACGATCAGGATCTCGCCGTCGAGGTTGACGTAGTCCTTGTCGAGCTTGAACAGCTCCTTGGCCTTGATGGCGTTGTTCAGGTACGAGATGAGCGGGGTGTTGGCCGACTCGTACAGGTTGTCGATGCCCAGCCGGTCCTCGACCACGTCGATGCCGGCCTCGAGGATGGAGACCGTCTTCTTCTTCTCGTCGACCTCGTAGTGCCGATCGCGCTCGAGCCGGTCCACGAGCTTGGCGAAGGTCGGATACCACTCGTGCGAGTCCTCGGCCGGACCCGAGATGATCAACGGGGTCCGGGCCTCGTCGACCAGGATCGAGTCGACCTCGTCCACGATCGCGAAGTGATGCCCCCGCTGGACGCAGTCGTCCAGGGTGAGGGCCATGTTGTCGCGGAGGTAGTCGAAGCCGAACTCGTTGTTGGTGCCGTACGTGACGTCGGCGTAGTACGCGCGTCGCCGGGCGGCGGGATCCATCTGGGACAGGATCGCTCCGACCTCGAGGCCCAGAAAGTGGTGGATCCGGCCCATCTGCTCGGACTGGAACTTCGCCAGGTAGTCGTTCACCGTGATGACGTGGACGCCCTTGCCGGTGATCGCGTTCAGGTACGACGGCAGGGTCGCCACCAGCGTCTTGCCCTCGCCGGTCTTCATCTCGGCGATGTTGCCTTGATGCAGCGCGGCTCCGCCCATCAGCTGGACGTCGAAGTGCCGCTTCCCCAGCACCCGGCGACTGGCTTCGCGAACCGTGGCGAACGACTCCGGCAACAACGAGTCCAGGCTCTCGCCGTTCTCGTACCGCTGCTTGAAGTCGGCGGTCTGACCGATGAGCTCGTCGTCGCTCATCGCGACGAAGTCCTCCTCGATCGAGTTGACCTGGTTGGCGGTCTGCTTGAGCTGCTTGAGGATCCTGCCTTCCCCGAAGCGCGACAGCTTGTCCATCAAAGCCACGTGAACTGGTCCCTCAGTCGATCGGCACCGGGCGTGCCCGGTCTAGTTGGACCGGTGCTCTCGTGACGACTCACCACGACGGGGCACCGGACGCGACCCCCATGGTAGGCCGTCCCGCGGAGGCCAGCGCGAGTCTCGGCCCGAGATCGCCGCGCGGCAGGACCTCGACGTCCGACAGGCCGAGCCAGCCGGCCATCGTGACCAGCTCGGCGAGCAGTGCCGAGCAGGTGGCCTCCGGGTCGACGCCGGCCTCGAGCCAGGCGGAGTTGACCCGCAGCACGCCGCGGGCCCGATCGGCCTTCAGGTCGACCCGGGCGACGATCTCGTCGTCCAGCAGAAACGGGTAGACGTAGTACCCGTGCACCCTCTTGGCCTGGGGCACGTAGATCTCGATCCGGTAGTGGAAGCCGAACAGCTGCTCCAGGCGACGACGCTCGAAGACCAGCGAGTCGAAGGGGCTCAGCAGGGCCCGGGTCTTGATCCGGCGCGGCATGCGCGCGGTGTGCCACAGGTAGACGCCGGTCTCGGCCCAACCGGTGACCGCCACCGGCAGCAGCTCTCCGGACTCGACCAGCACCTCGATCGCCGCCTTCGCGCGGGCGATGGAGATCCGGAAGTAGTCGGACAGGCACCGGGCGGTGCCGACCCCGAGGGCCTGCGCAGCCCGACGGACCAGGGTGACGTCGGCCTCGTCCCGGGTCGGGGTGGGTTGCGCCAGCACCGAGGCGGGGATGACCCGCTCCGTCAGGTCGTACTGCCGCTCGAACTGCCGGTTGCGGCCCGCGGCAGTGATCTCGCCGGTCCAGAACAGCCACTCCAGACAGGTCTTGACCGAGGACCAGTTCCAGCCCCAGTGATCGTGCCGGCGCTCCTCCTCGTGCTCGATCTCGCGGGACGTCAGCGGTCCGTGTTCGGCCAGCTCCTCCCGGACGTCCTCGACCAGCTGTGGGTGCTCGGACCGGATCCGCTGCATCCGGCCCCACGCCTCCTCGGCAGCGGCAGCCATCCGCCAGCGCAGGGCCGGCTGGAGGGTCACGTCGATCAAGCTCGCCTCGTGACCCCAGTACTCGAAGAGTCGGCGGGGGGCGCGTTGGGCGGCCCGGTGCAGCAGCTCCGGGTCGTACGGCCCCAGACGAGAGAACAGCGGCAGGTAGTGGGCGCGGGCGACGATGTTGATCGAGTCGATCTGGAACTGGGCCAGTCGGTCGACCGTCGCCTGCACGTCGCGCATGGTCGGGCGGGCCGGGTGCGGTCGACCGAACCCTTGAGCGGCGAGCGCGACCCGCCGGGCCTGAGGGAGGGTGAGCCGCTCTCGTGGTCGGCGGACGACGGTGGAAACGGGCACATAGGCGAACCTAGCGACACACTCCGACATTCAGACGACAAGCACCCGGCCATAGGCGGACCCGCGTGCCAGCCGTGCATCACCCGTCAACAAGTCCGCGTCGAGACGCTCGGCCAGGGCCACATAGGCGGCGTCGTAGGCACTCAACGAACCGGCGAACGACCAGACCCGGTCACCGAGCACCTCGTACGGCCATAGCTCGATGGGCAGCCGGCGCGCGGCCTGATGTGCCAGGGAAGCTTCAGTCGGCGACAACCGGTCGGCCGCACGATGCCGACGCAGCACGTTGGCCACCTCGTACAGCAGCAGGTCCGGCGCGTGCAGATCATGGCCGCCCAGCGCCTCAGCCACGCGCTCCCCGCGGGCGCCCGGCTCGATCAGCACCGCTATCAGGGCGGAGGCATCGACCACGAGAGTCACCGCCGATCAGCGTCCAGATCCTCCAGAACAGCGTCCATCGATGCCGGAGGGTATGTGCGCGCACGATGTCGGATCTCGACCAGGACGTCGGCAGCCAGGGGCCGGTGAGCGAGATCCATCAGCTGACCCTTGAGGTACTCCTGCAGCGACCGACCCGACCTGGCAGCGCGGGCAGCCAGCTCGTCTCGCACATCACTGGGAACGTCGCGGATCGTCACGTTGACCGTCATGCAGTCAGACTAGCAGCAAAGCATGCACAACGCAGGCAGGTTCCAAGCAGGCAGTCTCCGGCCTGCCATGCCGCCGGATTCAGCTCCGGATGTCTCTGGCACGCAACCTTTTCTCTCCTGGAGGCGTAGAGACACCACTATCCGGCTCCAACGAAGGAGTGATCATGCGAAAAAGAACGCGCACCATGTCGGCCGCGGCCGCGGGCCTCGGTCTCGTCGTCACCAGCCTGCTGTTGAACGCACCACCGGCCTCGGCCGAGCCCGAGTGCCTGACCAGCAGCTCCGACTTCGACCGTGACGGGGCGCCCGACGTCGTGGTCGGGGTCCCCGGCGGGTCGGGTCGCAACGGCGCCGTGCACGTGCGGCTCACCAACTTGGGCAAGCCGTTCACCACCACGGTCACCGGATCACCGGGGTTCGGCACTGCGATCACGTCGCTGAGCTCGTACACCGACGAGGGCGACGACGAGCTCTGCAGCCAGCTGGTGGTCGGCAGCCCCGACGAGAGCCTGCGCACCGACCGCCGGCGGAGCGGCGTGGTCTACCTCTACACCTGGAGTCCCGCGGCGAAGCGGTTCGTGCCCCGCGCCACGATCGAGGCACAGGGCCGGGCCGGCGAGGACGCGGCGCAGTCCGGGGCCCGGTTCGGCGCCGCCCTGGCGGCCGAGCAGCGCCCGGCCGACCAGATCGACCCACGGCCGGCGCGCCTCTTCGTGGGGGCACCGGGCATGGACATCAGCATTGGCCGGGACACCGGTCAGGTCACGTCGTTCTGGGTCGACGCGGACGAGGATCCCGACGTCCATGACGTGAAGATCACTCGGCTCGGTGAGCCCCTGACCGATGAACCCACGCCGGGGGCCGCCCTCGGTTCGTCGCTCTCGATCGGCGGAGGGAAGGTGGCGATGGGCATGCCTGGTTTCCCGACCCAAGACAAGGCGGGTGCCGGCGCCGTCCTGGTCGATGACGTGGACGGCGGTCCCGACCGCCCGCTGCCCCTGGTGTTGTCGCAGGCCAGCGCGGGAGTCCCGGGAACAGCGGAGGCGGGAGACCGGTTCGGGACCTCGGTGCACCTCGTTCCGGCGCGGGGCGGTGGCGCACCCACTCTCTTGGTGGGCACCCCGGGTGAGGACGTCGGTAGCAAGAAGGACGCCGGTTCCGTCACCGTCGCCCGGATCTCGCTCACCGGCCGCAAGACCGAGGGCACGGTCCGCACCCTCGACCAGAACTCGGCCGGCATGGCCGGTTCGGTCGAAGCCGGTGACCAGCTCGGAGCCTCCGTGTCGAGCGTGCAGTACGGATCCTCGGTCGCCCATCTCGTGGGCGCACCCGGTGAAGACGTCGGTCGGGTCCGCGATGCGGGGATGGTGCAGACGATCGGCAACGGCAAGGGCTGGACCCAGGGCACCTCACGC
>DATDAP010000515.1:0-5560 GCA_036525335.1 Microlunatus sp.
AGCGGTCCCTCGGCGACGATCTCGAAGGCTGACTCGCGGATCGGCTCCGCCGGGTCGAGCTCGGTGGTTCGCAGCTCGAACAACTCGACGGCCGGACGGCTGATCAGTCCTGCGGGCCCCATGGACAGCTCGCGGGGGAAGGTCAGGACACCGGCCCAGCCGGCCGCCGTGAGCTCCTCCGGCGTACGCTGCGTGCCCTCCCAGGCCCAGCCCCAGAGCAGCACGCGGTCGTCGTCGACCAGCACCTGCGGCGCGTAGAAGGTCGATCCGTCGTCGACGGTGCCACCGGACTCGGCGACGAACCGCAGGCCACCCTCGGCGGTCTCGGTCAGATCGCCCACCAGGTAGCGCACTCCGGACAGGGTGTGGGTTCCGTCGACGTGGCGCCACTGGGACAGCAGCAGCACCCAGCGTCCGCCGAGCTCGAAGAGGTTCGGGCACTCCCAGATGTTCGCCGGCACGACCGTCGCAGCGATCGGATCGGCGACGGTGAGCAGGGGACCGAGGTACGCCCAGTCGTCCAGGTCGTCACAACGGTAGAGCAGCAGCTGGGGGGCGCCGGTCGGGTGCCCGGCGCCCTGGACCGCGTACCGATGATCACCGAACCGGAACACGTACGGATCGCGCACCTCGGAGATGGCCGGATCCTCGGGCGTCTCGACCTTGACGACCGGGTCCTGCTGCCACTCCCGGAGCGAGCGGTCACTGCGAGCGACGGCGACACCGGCATTCCAGGCGTGCTCGTGCACCGCCGTGTAGACGGCGGTCGGCACGCCGTCGTCGTCGACCACGCAACCGGACCAGCACCCGTGCCGATTGACCGTGTCCGGGATCGGCGCCAGGGCAATGGGCTCGTCCGTCCAGCGCAGCAGGTCGGCCGAGCTGGCGTGTCCCCAGTGCACGTTGACGTGGATCGGCCCCTCCGGGTTGTGCTGATAAAAGACGTGGTAGCGGTCGTCGATGCGACAGACACCGTTCGGATCGTTGAGCCAGCCGCTGGGCGGCATGATGTGCAGGCGAGGGCGGGCTGGGTCCACCGGCTCATCGTAGACCAAGTGGGAGCATGGCCAAACGATTTGGTGATCAGCCCTGGCGGGGCGCTCGACAGCCCATCCCAGACCAATCCGCGCCGATGGCTTGACAACCTGACGCGTGTCAGGGCAGGGTTCTACCCAGGCAGTGCCCAATGGATTGGGCACAAGGATCCGCTCAGCACAACCCGTGAGGACAGTCGATGTCGAAGACGACGATGAGAGATGTGGCGGAGCGCTCCGGCGTCTCGGTCACGACCGTCTCGCACGTCCTCAACGACGTGCCCGGCAAGCGGATCAACCCGCAGACTCGGAGCAGGGTCCTGCGGGCCGCCGATGAGCTGCTGTACCGGCCCAACCAGCTCGCTCGCGGGTTGCGCACCCAACGCAGCGGCATGATCGGGTTCCTGTCCGACCAGGTCTCGACCACGCCGTACGCGGGCCGGATGATCGTCGGCGCCCAAGCCGCGGCCGAGGAGGTCGGTTCCCTGCTCCTGCTCCTCGACTCCGGCGGCGACCCCGACCTGGAGGAGCGCGAGGTCGAGGCACTGCGCGAACGTCAGGTGGACGGCATCGTGTACGCGACCTACTACCACCGGGTCGTCCACCCTCCGGCGAACCTGGCGGACGGTCCGGTGGTCCTGCTCGACGCCCGCAGCGCCGACGGCTCGATCAGCTCGGTGGTGCCGGACGAGGTCGGCGGGGCCCGGAGCGCGGTCGAGGTCCTGTTGGCGGCCGGCCACCGAAGGATCGGCTTCGTCACCACCGACGAGGAGATCGCGGCGCGGGACCTCCGGCTCACCGGCTATCGGCAGGCTCTCGAGGTCTACGGACTTCCCTTCGACCCGGCGCTGGTCGCGCTCGGCGGCGCCGACGCCCAAGCCGGCTTCGCGGCCGCGCACCAGCTGCTGGCGCCCCCCGGGCGTCCGACGGCGATCTTCTGCTTCAAGGATCTGGCCGCGATGGGGGTCTACCAGGCTGCCGGCGAGCTGGGCCTGTCCATCCCTGAGGATCTCTCGGTGGTGGGATTCGACGATCAGCTGCTCATCTCGGAGAGTCTGCGGCCCGGGCTGACCACCGTCGCGCTCCCGCACGAGGAGATGGGCCGTTGGGCCGTCCGCACCCTGTTGGAGCGGATCGACGCACCTTCTCAGCCGGCATCAGCCACCCACGCCCTGCTGCCCTGTCCGGTGGTCAGTCGGGGATCGGTGGCCAGGCCGGCGACGGGGCCGCCATAGGCGACCCGATCACCCGATGAAGCCTCGCCGATGCGGCAAACACCGGCGAGCGCCCCGTAGCAACTGAGAGCCATCCGCTGGAACGGACGCTCCCGGCCCGGTCGACCGACCGAACCATTCCTACTCACTGGAGGACCCGTGAAGAAGAACCGCCTCATCAAGGGCCTCGCAGCGACGATCTTAGTCGCGACGATGCCCTTCACCCTGGCCTCCTGCGCCAAGGGTGGCTCCACCGCCAGCAACGACTCCGACGCCGGCGGCACCAAGACGATCAGCATGTGGACGCACAACGCCGGCAACAAGAACGAGCTGGCGGCCATCGAGGCTGTCGTCAAGGACTACAACGCCAGCCAGACCAACTACAAGGTCGAAGTCCAGGCATTCCCGCAGGACTCCTACAACCAGTCCGTGGTGTCGGCGGCAGCGGCGAAGAAGCTGCCCTGCGTCCTCGACATCGACGGCCCGAACGTACCGAACTGGGCCTGGGCCGGCTATCTCGCCCCGATCGAGGGGATGGACGACACCTTCTCGAAGTTCCTGCCGACCGTGCTCGGCAAGTACAACGACAAGACCTACTCCTACGGCTACTACGACGTGGCGCTGACCATGGTCACTCGCGCGTCGATCCTGAAGAAGTACGACATCCGGGTTCCCACCACGGACAAGCCCTGGACGAAGGACGAGCTCACCGCCGCCCTGGAGAAGATCAAGGCCAGCGGCGACTACGACAACCCGCTCGACATCGCGACCAGCTTCACCGGTGAGTGGTGGCCGTACGCCTACTCACCCTTCCTGCAGAGCTTCGGTGGCGACCTGATCAACCGCGACGGCTACGAGACCGCCGAGGGCGTGCTGAACGGTCCGCAGGCGGTGGAGTGGGCGACGTGGTTCCGAAGCCTGGTGACCGAGAAGTACGCACCCCTGAAGTCGGGCGCGGACCCGGCCGCGGACTTCATGAACGGCAAGACCGCCATCCTCTACAACGGCAGCTGGACCGCCGTGGCCACCCGGGAGAAGTTCGACGACGTCCTGTTCCTCCCGTCGGTCGACCTCGGCCAGGGCACCAAGATCGGCGGCGGCTCGTGGCAGTGGGGCATGTCGACCAACTGCGAGACCCCCGAGGGCGCAGCCGACTACCTGAAGTTCGCCGCCCAGGACAAGTACGTGGCCTCCGTCTCCAAGGCGACCACCAACATCCCTGCCACCGATGCGGCTGCCGCCGAGGTGCCGGGTTTCGGACCAGGCGAGGAGAACGAGATCTTTCTCGACTACGCCAAGAAGTTCGCCGTCCTCCGTCCGGTGACCCCGGGCTACCCGTTCATTGCCACCGAGTTCACCAAGACCGCGCAGGACATCCTCAACGGGGCCGACCCGCAGCAGTCACTCGACCAAGCGGTCAAGAACATCGACGCCAACCAGAAGTCCAACAACTACTTCCGGTGATCGGCTGACACCGGGTGGTCCGGGCTCCGGCACGGACCGCCCGGCGTCCACCCCCGTCCCCTCCCCAGCTCTCCCGCATCTGCGGTCCGAGCTCGGGGCCTCCGGTCCTGGCGTTGCCGCCGTCGAAGGACCACTGGCGGCGCAGCGCCGCGGAACCTACAGGAGCACGCCCGTGAGTACCACCCACACAGAAGCCGCGCCAGTTGCTGCGACGCACGCCGCGCCGCCACCCCGCAACAGGCCGATCGGCAAGAGCCCGGCCACCATCGCCTGGCTGATGCTGGTCCCAGCCGGTGTCCTGCTGATCACCTTCTTGATCATCCCGATCATCCTCACCTTCATCCTCGCCTTCACCAACGCCCGGCTGATCTCGCCGCAGCCGGCCACCTTCATCGGCGTCGACAACTTCGTCCGCCTGTTCAGCGACGAGACCTTCTGGGCATCCCTGCGCAACACGGTCATCTTCGCCGTGGTGATCGTGCCCGTGCAGTCGGCCGTCGCGCTCGGTCTGGCGGTCCTGGTCAACACGAAGATCCGCGGCGTCAACTTCTTCCGCACCGTCTACTTCCTGCCCCTGGTCACCTCCATCGTGGTGGTGTCCATGCTGTGGCTGTTCATGTACCAGCCCAACGGACTGATCAACTCCGTGCTGGCGCAGTTCGGCATCCAAGGACCCGACTGGCTCGGAGACACCAGGACCGCTCTGTTCGCGATCATCGTGCTGTCCATCTGGCAGGCCTGCGGCCTGCACATGGTCATCTGGCTTTCCGGCCTGCAGACCATCCCCGGCGAGCTGTACGAGGCAGCCGAGATCGACGGTGCCAGCAAATGGCAGCAGTTCCAGCACGTCACCTGGCCGGGCCTGCGAGCAACGGCGGTCTTCATCTTGATCACCATCACCATCGCCGCCTTCAGCCTGTTCTCCCAGGTGAACCTGATGACCCAGGGCGGACCGCTGGACGCGACGACGACGCTGGTGTTCCAGGCCGTCCGGGTCGGCTTCCAGCAGCAGCAGACCGGCTACGCCTCGGCCATCTCCCTGGTCTTCTTCGCCCTGGTCCTGGTCGTCACCCTGGTCAACCGCTACCTCACCCGAGACAAGGACCCCCGCTGATGCCCGAGATCACCGCGCACGTCGCCGACGAACCCACCAAGGCCGTCGTCCACGAGGCCGGGGAGAAGAAGCAGACCGGCCGCCTCGTGCTGGGCTACCTCGGCCGTATCCTGCTGGCCGGTGTCTTCGGCCTCCCGCTTCTGTTCCTGATCGTGTCCAGCTTCAAGCCCGACATCCAGATCTTCGCCGATCTGACCAGCATCAAGGCGTTCCTGCCGGTCGGCGATCTCACGCTGGCCAACTACAGCGGGGTCTTCGACCGGGTGCCGTTCGCCACCTTCATGATCAACTCGATCATGATCTCGGTTCTCACCGTCGGGCTGGGACTGATCGTGAACTCGATGGCGGCCTTCGCCCTGTCCCGCATCAAGTTCACCGGGCAGAAGCTGATCCTCGGCGTCATCCTGGCCACGCTCATCGTCCCGTTCGAGACGATGGCGCTGCCGCTGCTGTGGTGGTCCAACAAGCTGCCGTTCTACGACTTCGTGAACGGCTACTCCGAAGGCTGGCTGGACACCTATCAGATCCAGATCGTGCCCTTCATCGCCAACGCCTTCGCGATCTTCCTCTTCTACCAGTACTTCGACTCGATTCCGAAGAGCCTGGACGAGGCCGCCACCGTGGACGGGGCGGGCTGGTTCCGGATCTATCGCAGCATCATCATGCCCCTCTCCGGTCCCGCGGTCGCCACGGTCGCGATCTTGACCTTCCTGCCCGCCTGGAACCAGTACCTG
>DATDAP010000516.1:0-13662 GCA_036525335.1 Microlunatus sp.
GAAGCGCATCTTGTCGAACATCTCCCCGGCCTGGTCGGAGTTCGCCTTGTCGCCGTTGCGGACGCACAGCAGCCCGGCGCCCAGCCAGGCGGCGTCCACGCTAGAGACGAAGGGGTCGACCGGGTCGCCGTTCTCCGGCCAAGTCGTGATGACCGACCCGTCGGCGGGGTTGTACCAGTTGAAGTACATGCCGCTGGGGGTGTGGTGCTCGAGACCGGCCAACGTGTCGAGCGACCGCGCGATCCGGGCTGATGCCTCGCGCTTGGAGATGATGCCGAGTTCCCGTGCGACCAGCGCGCTCCACAGATAGCCGCCCAGGTTGGTCGGCGAGGTGAAGGCCGCGCGCCCGCCCGCCGCCAGGTCACCGGTGATGTTGTCGGAGACCAGCCCGGTGTCTGGGTCGGCCATGGCGACAAGGGAGCGCCAGGTGTCACGGGCCCAGCGGGTGAGCAGCGCCCGCTCCCGGCGTCCGATCCCGCCGTGCGGACGATCCGCGTGGGCGAGCCCGGGCGGAATCGCGGCACCGGCGGCGAGTGCGGCTCCTGACGCCAAGGCGCTGCGTCGGGTGAACTTGACCTGCGACAGATCCATGGCGAATGCCTCTCACTCGATACCGGTCGGGCGACTCGTTCGATGAATAAGCGCTTCACCGGCGAGGTGCCGTGGGGTCGCACGCCGTTTGGGCTGACTATATCCACCGATCGCGCCCCTCAACCATGACTCGCGCCGGTCCGCCTCGACCCCTGACGACACTCAGTGCCAAAGGCGGCTCTGTCCGATAGGCCGTCACATGTCTTCGCCTTGATTGCCCGTCTGATGACCATCGGGGTTGCAGGATCTGGCCGTGCGGGCGGTGCATCCACCGCTCAGCGTGTGGTGCCAGGTTCGAGGTGGGCGCCAGGGTTGATGCTGCAGCCGGCGGCGACCAGGCAGTCCGGGCCGAGCAGGGTGAGGTGGCCACGGGTGCGGGTGCCCCGCCGGGATGGTCCGATCCGGGCTCCAGCGCCGATGGTGCATCCGGTGGCGATGATCGAGGTGTGGATGGTGGCGTCGGCTTCGACGACCACATCGGCGTGCAGAATGCTGTCACACACCCGTGCCCCGGCGGCGATGGTGACGCCGGGCCCGATCACGCTACGGTCGACGCTGCCGCCGATCCGACAGCCAGGGCTGATCATGCTGTTGACGATCCGGGAGCCCTTCTCCAGGCGGGCCGGGAGATGGCTGCCGGTGTTGGTAGTGATCGGCCAGTCGGGGTCGAACAGGTCGGTGTCGGTGTCCAGCAGCTCGGTGTGGGCGGCGTAGTAGGTTTCCGGACGGCCGAGATCGCGCCAGTAACCGGGCAGTGGGTAGGCGTAGACGTGGCCGCGTTTGATCAGGGCCGGCAGCAGGTGCTCACCGAAGTCGCCGAGTTGGTTGGGCTCCTCGGCGGTGCTGTCGACCGACAGCTGGCGGTGCAGGCCCTCGAGGACCTCGATCAGCGGGCCGGGACTGTAGACGGTCACCTCGGCGGCGACCACCCCGCTGGTGGGCTGGTCGGGCTTGTAGTCCAGCCGCCGAACGATGCCGGTCTTGGTGGCGGCGATGGTGGCGTGGTGGCCCGCATCGGCTTGGTCGACTTCGGTGGTGACGATCGTGCACTCGGCGGAGCGGGCCAGGTGGGCGTCGACGACCTGGGTGTAGTCGAGGCGGTAGACTTGGTCGGCGCTCATCACTAGCACCACGTCTGGCCGGTGGCGGCGGATGGCGTCGCGGAGACTGAAGAGCTCTTCGGCGTTGCCGTTGACGAAACCGTCTTCTGCCGGTGAGCCGGCACCCTGCTCGGGCATGATCAGCTTGAAGCCGCCGTGGTGACGGTCGAGGTCCCACGGCTTCCCGTTGGCGACCACGTCGGCCAGCTGCTGCCCCAGATACTGCACCGACAGCCACACATCGACGATGCCGCTGTTACGCAGATTCGACAGGGGGAAGTCGATCAGCCGGTAGGTGCCGGCGAACGGCAGCGCTGGCTTCGGGATCTCTCGGGTCAACACGTCCATCCGGCTGCCGGCGCCGCCGGCCTGCACGATCGCCAGGATCCGGGGCCGCGATGATGGTGTGGTCGTCATGGGTGGGTCTCTTCTCGATTGTGATGAACGGAGTTCGGGCAGACGGGCAGATCTTCTGTGTGGGCTCGGTCGGCGGGGTTGGTCGGGATGGTGGCCGAGGCTGTCCGTCGGCACCCGTCTCGTCGCCGCCCAGGTCTTGGGTGCTGCAGTGGGAGGCGGGTGGTCCGAAGCGTGGTCGCTACGATCCAGAGATGATCAACGTTTCGGCTGGACCGGCGGGAATCACGCAGAGTGCCGCCCTGCCGCGACCTGCAGGTCTGTGTCGGGTTCACGGCGGCGTCCTGTGATGGCCGCCGCCAAACCGGGTGCCTCGAGCCACGCCGGGGGGTCCGACGCTGGGGGTTCCGACGCTGGGGGTTCCGATGGTGGGGGGTCCGATGGTGGGGGGTCCGATGGTGGGGGTCCCGGACGGAAGCTGGATCGGGCGAGTGTCGTGGAGGCCGCCTTGCGGTCGATCGATGCACGGGGGGCGCAGGGCCTGACGATGCGGGGTCTGGGTCAGGACCTGGGTGTGGAGGCCATGTCGTTGTACCGCTACGTCAACGGTCGCGAGGATCTGTTGGAAGCGGTGGTCACCGTCTTGTTGGAGCGGCTGGCCGCCAGCTTGGACGATGAGCTGGCTCAGACCTGGCAGGGCTACCTGCAGACACTGGCGCACGAGGTGCGGCGGATCGCGGTCGATCATCCGAACGCCTTCCCGCTGATCGCCACCCGCCATCCGGCGGCGCCGTGGCTGCGGCCGCCACTGCGGAGCCTGGAGGTGGTGGAGGGCTTCCTGCAGACGCTGTCCGCGCACGGGTTCAGCGACGAGCAGGTCGTCGACACCTACCGGGCGTTCAGCGGCTTGCTGCTCGGTCAGCTGCTGCTGGAGTCCTCGATTCGCGGGGCGGAGACGTCGCCGGTGGAGGTACCGCTGGATGAGGGAGACGCAACGATTCCCAATCGTGATGGCGATGTCGATCTGACCGGTTCCCCGACCATTCTGCGGATGCGGTCGCTGTTGAGTGAGGATCACAGCCTCGCCGAGTTCGAGACTGGTCTGGAGACACTGCTGGACCGGTTGGAGCTGGGGTTGTCGCAATGATGATCGGTCACGTCTTGACGTGGCCGGTTTGTGTTGTCGCCGAACTCGGAGACCACGTCGACGGGGGTGACGTGGTGCGGCAGGCGATCGAGCATCGCTTGCAGTGACTTTCCGAACTCCTCGGCGGTCTGCTCTTTCCTGAGCAGGGGCCTCATCCGTTCGATGCTGGGTCGGGTGGTGAGGTCGTGCGGCCGAGCGATGACCGCGACACCGCCCGGAGTCGGTGCTTCGGCAACCACTAGGAGGTGGCCCAGCAGAAAGCTGCTGAAGGCCCTATAGGTGTCGACGACCTGCTCGTCGCTGAAGCCGTGGCCGCTCAGCGTGGTCAGCAGGTCCTCCACCAATCCCAGGCTGGACAGCGGCGGCCGCAACCACGGTGCCGCGGGACGCCGGGTGACCAACAACCTCCACGTTTGCGGGTGTTCGGCGGCGATCCGGCGTGCCCCTTCCGCCAAAGCCTGCAGATGGTCCCGCCAGCCCTGAGCCGCCTGCCCCGCCAGCCCTTCACGGAGCTCGTTGAGTCGGGTCATGATCACCGCCTCCAGCAGATCTTCGCGTCCCCGCACATACCGATACAAAGACATGGCCTCCACCCCGAGCTGTCGACCGACGCTGCGCATCGACAGCCCATGCACCCCGTACCGATCGATCTGGGCCGCAGCGGTCTCCACGATCAGGTCGCGACGCAGCCTCTGCCCGGTTGTGGTCGTGGCAGGCCTCGCCCTCGGTGCGTCCACGGGCTTCTCCTCCGCTCGCTCCTGACGATGGGTCCACACGGACGCTCCACCAAACAGCCTGGACTTACACTGTAAGCCAGAGGGATTTACATTGTAAGCCCCCAGGGCTTACAGTGTGAGCATCAACGGCTTACGTTGTAAGCCAGGGGTCCTTCCCCGGACCTCACTACGTCTTGTCCATGACCGCGAGCACTGAGGAGCTGCGCCATGACCCACACCCCACGCGCCTACGACGGCGGGCCCATCCCCCCGGACGACACCACGGTGACGCCCTCCGCCTCCGTCGCCGAGTACCCGTCGACCGAGGACCTGTCCCGCACCCCGGACACGACCGATTTCCTCGGCACCTCCGCGGACAGCCGGTCCACCGGCCACACCGCCACCTCGGCGAACACGTCGGCCAGCACCGCCGACGTCGCCAAGAGTGAGGCAACGGCGGTGAAAGACACCGCGGTCGACGCCGGCAAGAACGTGGCGGCGACAGCCAAGGACGAGGCCGCCAACGTGGTGGCCGACACGAAAGCGCAGGCGAAGAACCTGCTCGGGTCGGTGACCAGCGAGGTCCGTGACCAGGCCGGGTCGCAGCAGCAGAAGATCGCCGCCAGCGTGCACTCCCTGTCGCAGGAGCTGACCGGGATGGCGTCCGGGTCGGCCGAATCCGGGCCATTGACCGATTTGGCTCAGCAGGCAGCGCAGAAGGGTGGCGAGATCGCCCAATGGCTGGAAGACCGGGAGCCGAGCGACGTCTTGGCCGAGGTGAAATCGTTCGCCCGCCGCCGGCCCGTGACCTTCCTGGCGTTGTGCGGGCTGGCCGGTGTCGTCGCCGGTCGCCTCACGCGCGGCGCGGTGGCCGCGAACACCAGCATCGACTCACCGTCAACCCACCGCACATCAGCCCCCCGTGCGGTCGAATCCGGCCAGCCGATGCCGGCGCGGGAGCTGCCGGCGACCCCGCTGTACGACGAAATCTTGGACGCCAACCCGGATCTCGCCGCCCCCGATCGCGGCTACCAGGCCGGCGAGCTCGGTTACCAGGATGACCGTTCCGGCGGGATGCGATGAGCAGCCCGTACGAGGTTCCGGCCACGACCGGTGGGTCGGTCGTCGACGCTACCCGTGAGGGCTACCAGACGCCGAGGTCGGCGCTGGAGTCACAGGACGGCCGCAGCATCGGGGAGGTGCTGGGTGACGTGACCGGCAACCTGTCCACCCTGCTGCAGCAGGAGCTGGCGTTGGCCAAGGCCGAGCTCCGCCAGTCGGGCACCCAGGCCGGGAAGGGTATCGGCCTGTTCGCCGGTGCCGCGGTCGGCGGTCTGCTGTTCCTGGTCTTCGTGTCGGTCAGTGCGTGGTGGGGACTGGGGCAGTTCGTCGGCAACCAGTGGTCGGCCTTGATCGTCGCCGGTGTGTGGGCGGTCGTCGCCGCCCTGTTGGCCCTGCTGGGCAAGAAGGAACTCGAGCGGATCCGCGGTCTGCAGCGGACCACCGAGACATTGAGCAAGGTACCGAATGCCGTTAAGGGCCACGAAGAGGAGAACCGATGACCACGAGCAACGACCCCGACCTGATCCGAGCCGACATCGAGCGCACCCGCGCTCAGCTGAGCGACAACGTCGACACGTTGACCGAGACCGCCAACCCGAAGAACATCGCGAACCGGCAGGTGAACAAGATCAAAGGCGCCGTGGGCGGCGTCAAGGACTCCATCATGGGTTCCTCCGATGACCCCTACGACACTGGACGGGTCGGCGATGCCAAAGCGGTAGCGGCGGGCAATGTGTCCGAGGTTGGCGACGCCCTCACCGGCGCACCGGCTGCGGTCAAGCAGAAGACCCAGGGAAACCCGCTGGCCGCCGGGCTGATCGCGTTCGGCGCAGGCCTGCTGATCTCGTCGCTGATCCCTTCGTCGCAGAAGGAGCAGGACGCCGTCTCGGGTTTGCAGGAGAACCTCGAGCCGCTGAAGCAGAAGGCCACTGATGCGGCCCAGGAGATCGCCCAGAACCTCAGGGGTCCGGCGCAGGAAGCGGCCGAAGCGGTCAAGTCCACCGCCGCCGACGGCGTCGCCGCAGTCAAGGACGAAGGTCAGGCCGCCAAGGACCAGGTCCAGTCGCAGGCCGAGGAATCCAAGTCCACCGTCCAAGACGCCCAGTCGCGCTGACTCATCGACCCGCACCAAGTCGTCAGCCACTCGCACAACCAGTTTCAGCGACCAGCACGAGGAGCATCAGATGGGCAGCAGCTCGGTCACCCAGACCAGTCCGAACCGGTCCGCCGACCATGCCCGCCAGGATGATGCCCGTGAGCCGGACCAGTCGGGCGGGGTGCCCGGTGGAGACGCCGACACCCCGACCGAGATCCCGGTCAAGGGGTGGCTGCAGATCGTCAAACGGGGCTGGGCCGAGGCCAAAAAGGATCAGGTGCCTCTGTTGGGGGCGGGGGTGGCGTTCTACGCCTTCCTCGCCCTCTTCCCGGCCCTGATCGCCCTGGTCACCCTGTACGGGCTGTTCGCCGACCCCGCCGCGATCGCCGACCAGGTGAACTCGCTGACCGCACTGCCGGCCGAGGTGCGGCAGCTCATCGTGGACCAGATCAACAACCAGAACCGGTCCGCCCTGGGGTGGAGCGCGATCCTGGCCATCGCCTTGGCCCTGTTCAGCGCCTCCGGCGGCGTCAACAACCTGATGACCGCCGTCAACGTCGCCTACGACGAGGAGGACAAGCGTCATCCCATCAAGAAGCGGCTGCTGGCGCTGGCCCTGACGGTCGGCGCGATCATCTTCATGGTCATGATGCTCGGCCTGGTCGCTGTCGTGCCGCAGCTGCTGCAAACACTGTTCGGTGACAGCCCGGTCGTGCGGTTCGTGCTGCTGGCCGCCCGCTGGATCTTGGTGGTGGTGCTGGTCACCGCCGCCTTGGCCGTGCTGTACCGGGTGGCGCCGGACCGGGACGCACCGAAGATGCGGTGGGTGTCGGTCGGCGCCGGGGTCGCCACCGTGCTGTGGCTGCTCGCCTCGATCGGGTTCTCGGTCTACGTGGCCACGTTCGGCAACTACGCCAAGACGTACGGGGTGTTCGCCGGCATCATCGTGCTGCTGTTCTGGCTGTGGATCACCTCCTACGCCATCCTGCTCGGCGCCGAGATCAACGCCGAGGCCGAGCAGCAGACCGCCGCCGACACCACCCACGGCCCGGCCCAGCCGATTGGGGAACGCGACGCCGTCAAGGCCGACACGGTCGCCGGAGACGACGCCACCGCCTCCCGGGACTGAGGCTCCCACTTCAGGCTTCGACAGCCCGATGTGGCGGGTCGGAGCTCGTATCTCCACCGTCTGCGGTCACGACTTGTGGCCCAGGCCAAGGCAATGAAGGAGACTGTCATGACCATCACCACCGACCAGATCCAGGGCTTGACCGGCAAGGTCTACGGCCACAACTCCGACAAGATCGGCAGCATCGGCCAGATCTATGTCGACGACTCCTCCGGCACCCCGAACTGGGTGACGGTCAAGACCGGCCTGTTCGGCTCGGCCGAGACGTTCGTCCCGCTCGACGGCGCCCGCGCCGACGGCGACGACCTGTACGTCGCCTTCGCCGAGGACAAGATCAACGACGCGCCCCGCGTCGATCCCGACGGCTCCATCACCCCTGCCGAGGAAGAGAAGCTGTACGCCTACTACGGCCTCTCCGACAGCGACACTGACAGCTACGCGACCGACCATGACGGCACCGACCGTGACGACACCGCCACCGGGCAGCCGGCGCCGGTTGCCGGCCAGGACAATCAGACCATTGGGCGGGACCGTCGGGCCGAGGGCGACGACAACACCATGACCCGGTCCGAGGAGCGGGTCAGCGTCGGCACCGCCAGCCGCGAGACCGGTCGAGCCCGGCTGCGGAAGTACGTCACCACCGACACGGTCACCGAGACCGTCCCGGTCCGCCATGAAGAGGTCACCCTCGATCGGCAGCCGATCACCGACACCGACGGCGTCGCCGGGGACGGACAGATCAGCGAGGAAGAGCACGAGATCGTCCTGCACGAGGAGGTTCCCGTGGTGGACAAGGACGTGATCGCCGTCGAGCAGGTCAAGCTCGGCAAGGAGACCGTGACCGAGGACGTGACCGTGTCCGAGGACGTCCGCAAGGAGCAGATCGAGAGGGTCGACAACGACAACGACCACGACGGCACCGCCCGCCGCTGATCGACCCGTGCAGGCTGCGCCACGGATCCAGTGGCGCAGCTCTCACCGTCCACCCATCCGTCCCGCGACGACGACCAACTTCTGAGGATCATGAGTACCGCAGCCCCCTCCCCCGCCGACCCCAGCAGCCACCCCGACGCCGCCGCGCCTCACCGCCACCACGACGGATCTGAAGTCGCTGACACCCGCGAGGTCGTCCGCCGCCAGAAGGACCGCTTCGGCGGTATGAAGTTCGGCGCCTGCTTCTTCGGCTGGCTGACCGCCACCGGTACCGCTGTGCTGCTGACCGCCCTGCTCACCGCCGCCGGCGCAGCCCTCGGACTCGGCCAGAACCTGCCCGCCACACAGACCAGTGCCGACGCGCAGACCATCGGACTGGTCGGCGGGATCGTCCTGGCGGTCGTCGTGCTCGTCGCCTATCTTGCCGGCGGCTACGTCGCCGGCCGGATGGCCCGTTTCAACGGCGTCAAACAAGGGCTCGGGGTATGGCTGTGGGCCATCATCATCTCCGTCGTCGTCGCAGTCGTCAGCCTCGTCGCCGGCTCCCAGTTCAACGTGCTCGCCACGTTGAACGGGCTCCCGAGAATCCCGATCAACGAGGGCACCCTGACCACCGCCGGTGTCATCGCCGCAGTCGTTCTCATGGCGACAGCGCTGATCGGCGCCGTCCTCGGCGGCCTGGCCGGAATGCGGTTCCACCGCCGCGTCGACCACTCCGACCTCTCCCCCACCAACTGACTCTCGACCCACGCTCCGCTAGCCCCGCCGTCCCTCAAAGGTAGGAACCCTCATGCAGCTCGACAAGCAGCAGATCCTGTCCCTGCTCCAAGGTCTCGGCGACCAGAACAAGGTCGACCGAGCGCAAGCTGAGCTCCCCGACCAGGTCGACACCGACCAGCACGCCGGTCTCTTGGACAAGCTCGGCATCAACATCGGCGACCTGCTGGGCGGCGGCAGCGGCGGGCCACTCGCCGGCATCCAGGACAAGCTCGGACTTTGAGCCCCAGCGACGACACCACCTCCGGTGCGGCCGCGGTGTCGCAGCCGGTCACGATGCTGCGGTCAGAAGAACAGCTGACCGTCTCCCGTACGGTGCGGGTGAAAGGGGCCGTGCGGCTCCACAAACGCATCGTGACCGAGACCATCACCCAGACCGTCAAGGTCCGGCGCGAAGAGCTCGTGATCACCGAGGTGGCCTCCGGCGACGTCACTTTGCAGGGCAGTCCGGCCTCCCACGACAAGCAGCTCGGAGACCGAGAGTTCGACCTGATCCTGCACGAGGAACGCGTGGTGATCAGCACCGCAGTCGTCCCCGTCGAGCGCGTCCGCATCCGCGTGCACGTCGTCACCGATCAGATGCACATCCAGGAGACACTGCGTCGAGAACACGTCGACACGCAGAAAGCTTGAGAGTCCGCCGTCGACCGCGCCGGCCAAGCTCGGCGCCGGTCCGACGCGCTAAGCTGAGGCACCATCGCCGCTCCGAGCAGAACGCCGCTTGCTACAGACCGTGGAAGCGGCCGGGCAAAGTCTCAACGTGGTGCCGACGCGACGCGTGCCCGCCGAGTCGATCATGGACTCCCCACGACGGCGTGGGGCAGGAGATCGACATGGCTGAGTTCACGACCGGGGACGAGGTCACACTCCACTACCGTGACGGTGGTGGCGACGGGTTCCCGTTGGTCATGCTGCATGGGTGGGGCCAGACCCAGGCGATGTTCCAGCACCAGTTCGAGGTCTGCCGTCCCGGGTGATCACCCTCGACTTCCGTGAACACGGTGTCTCCGACGAACCCCACCACGGTATCGCATCGCCCGGCTCGCCCAGGACGTGGCCGAGCTCCTCGATCATCTCGGACTAGTGGAGGTGGACGCCCTCGGCTGGTCGATGGGAGTCTGAACGGCACCGACTCGGCCGCGGTCTGGGTGGGCTTCGTGCACAGCATGTTCTCGGGCGACACCGACCCGGACCTGCTCGCCTTCGTCGACGGCGAGACCGAGTCCACCCCGCCGTACGCGGGAGTGCCGCTGCTGTTCGACCACTGCGCGCAGGACTGGCGCGACGTGCTCCCCCGCATCGCCGTTCCCACCCCCGTCCTCGGGTGCGACGGCAGCCATGTCAGTCCTGCCTCGCAGGCCTACATCGCCGACCGGATCCCCGGGGCCGAGCTGCACGTCTCCCCACCAGCGTGGCCAGCTCGCACTTCGTCTTCCTGGAGAACCGCGGTGCCTTCAACGGCGTGGTGGCAGCGTTTCTGGCCTGACCGTGCTGTTGTCGCTCAGAGACGAGCGCGGAAGAACGTCACCGTACGACTCAGGGCGGCCGCGGCGGCCTCGGGGGAACCGAGCCACATGTGGTCGGCTCCCGGATAGGTCTCGAGCTCCACGTCGGCGCCGCGGTCCCGGAGCGCCGCGTGCAGCCGGACGCTCTGGACCGACGGGATCAAGCGGTCGGCATCCCCGTGCAGCAACAGAATCGGCGGGACGTCGGCCGAGACGTACGTGATCGGGCTGGCCTGGCGTACGACCTCCGGCACGGTGCTCAGCGGAGCCCCGAACAGCTGGGCCTCGCGGGTGCCGTCGGCGGCCGGGTTGGCACCGAGATCACCGGGCAGCGCGGTCAGGTCGCTGGGCGCGTACCAGGTCGCCACGGCGCTGACCGCGCTCGATCCGTCGACGATGCCAACGTCTCCGTCGAGGTCCGTATGCGTCGCTGGGTTGCCGGTCAGACCCAGCAGCAGGGCGAGATGGCCCCCGGCGGACTCACCCCAGGCGCCGATCCGCTCGGGATCGAGCCCCGCGTCCCGTCCTCGGGCCCGGAGCCAGCGAACCGCCGCCTTGGCATCGTGCAGCTGCGCCGGCCAGGTCCGTTCACCACTGAGCCGATAATCCACGCTGGCCACCGCGAGGCCGGCCGCGGCGACCTGCTCGAACGGGTGGGATGTCGTGCCCGCGTACGACGGACCGAGCGACCGGCGGCTGCCGAGACGCCAACCACCGCCGTGCAGGAAGCCGATGACCGGGGCGGGGGTATCGCCGGCCGGGGGTAGGTAGAGGTCGAGCTCCAACGGACGTGCCCCGGGGAGGTCCGCGTACGGCACCCCGCTCAGGATCCGTACGCCCGTGGCGGTCACCCGAGCCGGCGGCAACGGCAGCTCATGTGCAGGTTCCGGGGTTGGCGGGGGCACGCGATCAGGCCTCCGGCCAGTCGAACTCGGGCAGGAACTGCATCCGATGCGCCGCGGCGGCGGCCTGCATCCGCGGGAATCCCGGGATGTAGGGCGGCGAGCCCGGGTCGATCGTGTCGGCCAGGGTGCCCATCTGCTGGAAGAACCGCTCGAAGCCTCCGCTCGACACACCCAGCATGGTGGCGGCCTTCTCCACCCGGTAGGCGTGCGCCAGCCCCGCCGGCACGAACCCGAAGTCTCCTTCGGTCAGCAGCCGGGAGATCTTCTGACCGTCGGCGAGCTGGACGAACAGCCGCACACTGCCGTCCACGATGTAGAAGGTCTCGTGGGTGTCGGCGTGCGCGTGGGTCGGGATGATGTCGCCGCTCGGGCAGGTCGCGGTGAACATGCCGAACTGGCCGGCGGTCTCGTCACCGCTGACCAGCACCGTGAAGGTGTCGGCGAACAGCTTGGCGTGTTCGCCCTCGCCCCGGGCGAGGAAGTACGGCTCCGGCTTGCCGGGCAGCTGGTCGGACCAAGCTGGTCTCTGCGGATCTGCGAGGTACTCGAAGCTCATGGCAGCCTCCTTGCTGAAGTGGGGTGCGGTGAAGGGGCGTTCGGTGCAGAAAGGTGCGGTGAAAGGACGTGCGGTCAGTGTCCTGGATAGAACAGGAAGACGGTCTCCCGCCCACCCTGCAGCGAGATGTCGAAGCGGTAGCCGCCCGGTTCCGCGACGGTGATCATGCTCGCCCGCTCCTCGGAGTCCAGTGAGGCCAGCAACGGATCGGCGGCCAGCGCGACCGTGTCGTCCGGCAGATACGCCCGCGTGAACAGGCGATTCGTCACGCCCCGGGCGAACAGGGTGATCATGAACAGACCCGGACGTCCCGGCCCGGTCGGACCCGGCCGCACCGTCGAGAAGGTGTAGTGACCGCTGTCGTCGGTCGAGGACCGACCCCACCCGGTGAAGGTCCAGCCGTCCCGGTGCAACGACCCTGGCTGCTGCACCACCCGGCCAGCGGCGTCGGCCTGCCACAGCTCCAGGATCGCGTCCGGCACCGCCGCGCCAGCGCCGTCGGTGACCGTCCCGTGCAGCCGGACCGCGTCCGCCCGGCCCGGAGGCACCAGCTCCTGATCACCGGGGAACGGCAGTGCGTAGCCGAAGAACGGCCCCACCGTCTGCCCCGGCGTGGCCACCAACGGCCCCTTCGGCTCAACCGGACCAGTGGACTCGGCATCGATGATCATCAGAGATCCTCCCCTTCCGGTTCCATCCAGGTCCGCTGGCTTCCGGTCAGCACTATGTCCCACCGGTAGCCAGTCGCCCACTCGTGCTGGGTCACGCCGTGGTCGTAGGTGGCGACCAACCGATCCCGAGCCTGCTGGTCAACGATCGTCTGGTAGATCGGGTCCAACGCGAACAACGGGTCGCCCGGAAAGTACATCTGCGTGATCATCCGCTGGGTGAAGTCCGTGCCGAACAAGGAGAAGTGGATGTGCGCCGGCCGCCACGCGTTGTGGTGGTTCTTCCACGGGTACGGCCCCGGCTTGACCGTGGTGAACCGGTACTCCCCGCCCGGACCCGTCAGACACCGGCCCACGCCCGTGAAGTTCGCGTCGATCGGCGCCGGGTGCTGATCCCGCTTGTGGATGTAGCGCCCGGCCGCGTTCGCCTGCCAGATCTCCACCAGCTGGCGGACCACCGGCCGACCTTCACCGTCGGTCACCCGGCCGGTGACCATCATCCGCTCGCCGATCGGCTCGCCGTTGTGCTGGATCGTCAGATCCGACTCCAGAGCGTGGACGTCCTGCTGGCCGAAGCACGGCGCCCAGAGCTCGATGGTCCCCGGATCGGCGTGCCGCAGATCCTTGGTCGGATGCCGCAGGATGCTGCTGCGGTACGGCGGGTAGTCCAGCCGGGGCTGTGTCTCCTCCACTCCGCGGGCTTCGTAGTCGGCCACGAGGCCGGTGATCTGGCCGGTGATGAACTCCTGGGTGCCCTCGGCCGCGTCCGACGTGACGACCCGCTCGGTGGTTTCCTGCTGCACAGGTTCCTCCCCTTCGTGCTCCGTTGCGTTGGCACCACGCTAGGTCGGCCGCCCGTCGAGCGCCCAGGCTAGGCTTCCGCTCAGTGGAACTCGATGGAAGTCAGTGAAACTCGATGGAGGTCGGCGGAAGGAGGTGCCATGGCCGGCAACGTGTCCGCGACCGGCACCAGTGTCACCGCCCGGGTGCTGTCGATCCTGGCCTGCTTCGACAACCGGCATCCGACCCTGCGGCTGGCCGAGATCGCGCGCAGGGCGGATCTGCCGGTGCCGACCGCGCATCGACTGGTGGGTGAGCTGGTCGCCTGGGGTGCGCTGACCCG
>DATDAP010000517.1:0-5285 GCA_036525335.1 Microlunatus sp.
TGCCCACCGAGCGGTAGACGACCACGGGCTTCGTCCAGGCGCCGAGGTGCTCGGTGTAGAAGTCGGCGGGATCGACGGTGGGCAGATAGGGAAACGGTCGGGCCTCGGCGATGCGGTCACTCTCGTCGTCGATGTCGTACAGGATCAAACCGTCGAGGTCGAGGGGCGCGAGACGTTCCAGGGTCCGCTCCGCGATCCGGACGCGGTCGACCGCTGGGGTGCTCGCTTTCGGCGGCGTGATGCCGAACAGCAGGATCCCGCCCCGACCCTCGTCGACCAGGGCAGCCAGCGGCGGCCGGGTGCCGCCCTCAGGCACGGGGCAGCAGGGTGGCCATCCAGGCCTCGACCTCGATGCTGGAGCGAGGCAGGGTCGCGGACAGGTTCTCCGCGCCGTCCGTGGTGATCACGATGTCGTCCTCGATCCGTACGCCGATGCCACGCAGGTTCTCCGGCACCAGCTCGTCGTCGGACTTGAAGTACAGCCCCGGCTCGACGGTGATGATCATGCCTTCGGCGAGGGTGCCTTCGCGGTAGTTCTCCCGTCGGGCCTGCGCGCAGTCATGCACGTCGATGCCCAGGTGGTGGGACGTCCCGTGCACCATCCACCGGCGGTGCTGGCCGCCGTCGGGGGAGAGGGACAGCTCGGCGGTGACCGGCAGCATCCCCCACTCCTGCAGCTTGCGGGCCAGCACGGCGATCGCCGCCGCGTGCACGTCGGAGAACTTCGCGCCCGGCTTCGCGGCATCGATGCCGGCCTGCTGGGCCTCCAGCACCGCCTCGTACACCTTCCGCTGGTCGTCACTGAACCGCCCGCTGACCGGCAGTGTCCGGGTGACGTCGGCGGTGTAGAGGGTGTCCAGCTCGACCCCGGCGTCCAGCAACAGCAGATCGCCTTCGCGCAGGTCGCCGTCGTTGCGGATCCAGTGCAGCGTGCAGGCGTGGTCACCGGAGGCGGCAATCGTGTCGTAGCCCACCGCGTTGCCGACGTGCCGGGCATGCAGACCGAAGATCCCCTCCACCCAGCGCTCGCCGCGACCGCGCCGGACCGCTTCGGGCAGATCGGCGACCACGGCGGCGAACCCCTCCGCAGTCTCCGCGCAGGCCTGCCGCATCTGGTCGATCTCGAAGGCGTCCTTGATCAGACGCAGCTCGCTCAGGGCCTCGGCCAGCGCCGCGTCCTGGGTCTTGAGCTGCTCGGACTCGGTGGCCTCGCGCACCTGGTCGAGCTGGGCGGCGAGGGCTGGATCGGCCTCGCGCAGGATGCGGATCAGCGTCTCCTCGGCGTTCTTGGCCAGGTGCTCGTCGAGCTCGCTGCGCGGGACGCAGCGGATCCCGCACAAGGCTGCCAGCTCTTCCAGCGACGGACGACGACCAACCCACATCTCGCCGTAGCGGGCGTCGGAGTAGAACTCCGCCGAGTCTCGCGGAGCCCGCGGGGTGAAGTAGAGGGCCGCGTCGTGCCCGTCGTCGGTCGGCTCCAGCACCAGTACGGCATCCGGCTCACGGTCGGTGCCCAGACCGGTCAGGTGCGCGAACGCCGAGTGCGGCCGGAACCGGTAGTCGGTGTCGTTGGACCGGATCTTGAGCCCGCCGGCCGGGATGACCAGCCGCTGACCCGGGAACATCGCGCTCACCCGGTCCCGCCGGTCCGCGGCGGCCTCGGAGGCGGGCAGCAGGGTCGGGAGGTCGGTGGGGTACGGCGCCCACCCGTCGGCGATGAACGCCTTGAACGCGTCACTGAAAGGGGTCTGCCGGTTGGGCAGCTCGGGCTGGGGCTCGCTCACCGTCCCAGTATGGTCGCTGGTCGCGGGGGCGGCACCCCCCGTTGCCGGCGGCTGTTGCCCTAGGGTGGCCGCGTGCTCGACGTACGCGAGCGGCTGGCGGCCGACGATCTCCCGGTGCGGCTGACCCTCCTCGGCTTCCGCGACGATGATCGAGCCGCCGCCGTGTCAGCCGTGGCCGCCGTGTTGGCACGCCCTGCTGAGGTGGCGGCCGTGCAGACGATGGCCGAACGGCTGGCCCTGGCGGTCGGCGTGATCGGTGATCCGTGGGACGGTTCGCTGCCCTGGCCCTGGCGGGCCGAGGGGACCGACTCGCCGTACGGGTCGGGGGTGTTGGAGCTGCTCGCGCTGCTGGTGAGTGTCGACGAGGTCCGGGCGTACCACGCGTCCCGCGGGATCGGTGATGACGACTCCTGGCGGGCTCTGTCCGACCTCGGCCAGCAGGTGTTCGTGCACCGGCTCACGTACGGCAGCTTCGGTCTGCACACCCAGGACTGGCTGCGGGTCGCCTGGTCGGGTGCTCTCTACTGGTTGGGCCGACTGCAGTTCAACCTGCAGCCTGATCCGCTGGCGCCGGGCGATCCGGCGACCAAGGGTGAACCGGCGCACGGCACGTGGGTGCTCTCCACACACATCCCGCGCTCGGGCCCGCTGACCCCGGTCGAGGTCGATGCGTCGTTCGCGGCGGCCCGGATCTTCTTCGCCGAGTACTTCGGCGAGTTCTCGGTGGGCGCCTTCCACTGCCACAGCTGGCTGCTGGATCCCGAGCTGGCCGCGGCGTTGCCGGTGACCTCCAACATGGCGTTGTTCCAGCGGCGGTGGACGTTGGCGGGCGAGGAGGGCGACGGGGACGAGGACGCCGTCTTCTTCACGTTCGCCGAGCGTCCGCCGGTGGATCTGTCCAGTCTCCCGCGGGACACGACGCTGCAGCGGGCGATTCTCGACCGGCTCGTGAACGGCGGCCACTGGCACGTCTGCCACGGCCTGATCCCGTACACGAGCGACTGACACCGGAGGCCCTGAATGACCAATCTATACGTCGTCCGTCACGGTGAGACCGAGTGGAGCGCCGACGGACGGCATACTTCGGTCACCGATCTCGAGCTGACCGAGAACGGGGTCCGCCAGGCCGAGTCGCTGCGCGGGCACCTGGACCAGGGGTCCTTCGGCTTGATCTTGTCGAGTCCCCGTCACCGGGCCCGGCGCACGGCCGAGCTGGCGGGGTTCAGTGGGGAACACGAGCCGGAGGTGACCGAGGACCTGGCCGAGTGGTTCTACGGCGACTACGAGGGCCGGACGAGTGTGCAGATCCACGAGACCGATCCCGGCTGGACGATCTTCACCCACCCGACCCCGGGCGGTGAGACCCACGACCAGGTGACCGAGCGGATGGACCGGCTGATCGAGCGGATCCGCTCCTCGGGCGTGGACCGGGCCATCTGCTTCGGCCACGGTCACTCTCTGCGCGCGCTCACCGTCCGCTGGTTGGGGCTGGACCTGCTCTGGGGTGAGAACTTCCCCCTCGACACCGCCACCGTCTCGGTACTCGGCGTGGAGAAGGGCGTCCCGGCCCTTGAGCGCTGGAACGCGAGGTAGGCAGCCCTCGCTGATCCGCTGCGCGCGGATTGGCTCTGTTCTCCTTCCTCGCAAGAGAAGAAGCGTGTCTCTCTCCCCTTGCGGGACGCACGCTGAGGGACCCTCCACCGGTGCTTGTGACGATGGCAGTCAGGCCTTGGCTTCCGTAGCCCGGGCCGGCCTGGTGTCTGGGGCGGCTGTCGGATCGATGCCCGAAGCCGAACGAGCTGGAAATCTCTCGCCACGCACGGCTACCCACAAGCTGCGCGGTCGTTCCCCCTGCCGTTGGCTCGGACCCACTCCAGCACCTCATTGATGTCGGCTCAGTGAGCTCCCATTCGTCGCAGGACCCGGCTGTAGGAGCGCAATCCGTCTCGATCGACAGGGCGCGTCGAGACGTCGTTCGGTCCGTGGACCTACTACTACTCGGCCCCCAGGTCGACCACCGACAGCGCCGCCTCCAGGCCACTGAAGTCTGCTCCATTTTGCGTCAGAAGCGTCAGACCGTGCCGCGCAGCGGTGGCGGCGACCTGGAGGTCGAGGCGGCGTGGCCTGGGATTTCGTCCATGCTGGCGTACGAGCGTGGCCAAGACACCGTAATAGTCGGCGGTGCTCACGTCGAAGGGCAGCGCCTCGAACTGGTACAGAATCGCCTGCACACGTCGGCGACGATGCATCTGCGCGACCGGATCCGTAACGGCGGTCACTCCGTACTGCAGCTCAGCTATCGAGACTGCCGAGACGGCAACCTCGTCGGCGACACGAGCGATCTGTTCCGCCGGGAAGTCAATCAGCACCGAGGTGTCCAACAGGGCGCGTCGCGGCGTGCCGGCGGCGCTCAATGCGTCGCCCGGTCGAACGGATCCGCCGGCTCGTCTGGGCCGAGAACCTCGTTGACCGCGGCCGAGTCACGTCGCCAGGCAATTGGATCAGGCGTCGGCTCCTCGGCGAACGCCTCACTCAGCTGGGCGACCGGAACGAACCGTCGGCGCCCGTGATCATGCCGGTGCGGCACGACGTCGGCGACGGGACGACCATTGATCGTCACGACGAAAGACTCCCCCTCGGTGACTCGACGCATGATGGACGCATTGTCATTTCGCAGCTCGGACTGGCGAATCTGCGTGGTCATAGCGCAATTGTAGCATTCTGGTAGCGATCCGGATGGCGCCTGTGACGACGTACGTGCAGGCCAGCCCCGCGACAAAGGCGATGGCTACCACGACCACGACGGGGTTCGCGCTCTCGACCTCGCCTCGATGGTCGGGGACACTCTGCCGCGACGTCTCGCAGAAAGGTGCTCTGACGCGCAGTTCGGACCTCGGTTCGTTACGACGGCGATCGAGCGGTCGGACGGCGCAGTACCGCAAGGCCTCCCTGGAGCGAAACAGGGAGCGTGCCGCAGGCCGCTGTCCAACGAACTCGCGAATCGGTGGGCGGAGACTGGTGTCATGGCTGACAAGGCGGCTGCCGGGACCGAAGCTGCGCGCGCTGTTCCGCGACCCTCGGTGGTGCGTCGGGCGGCTCGGCGCACGAATCTGACGTTGCTGGTGTTGCTCGTCGGGGCGTTCGGCAGCGGCTGGCTCGTGTTCGCCGCCGGTGGCCCGACGATGGCCACGATGGCGACGGTGGTGCATGGTCTGTTCGGGGTGGCGGTGATCGCGATGCTTCCTTGGAAGTCGGTGATCATCCGCCGCTCGGCCGGGCTCCGAGTGGCCAGTGTGCTGCTGCTGGTGATCATCGTGGGCTGTCTGCTGGCCGGGTTTGTCCAACTGTTCGTGGGCTACCTGGTGGTGGCCGGAATCACCCCGATCCAGGTTCACGTCGGCGCCGCTGTGATCACTGTCCCGCTGCTGATCTGGCATGTGCTGCGGCACCGCCGGCAACGATTGCGCCCCAGCGATCTGTCCCGCCGGGCGCTGGTGCAGG
>DATDAP010000518.1:0-4474 GCA_036525335.1 Microlunatus sp.
CGGACTCGACCTGATCATGGGCGACGCCAGTCTCGGTGATCCCGCCATCGTGGTGCGCCCGGTGGGCAGCGCCCACCCCGGTCGCCGACTGACCGGCGCCGGTGCGCCCGTCCGAGTACGGGTGCTGGCGCCCAAGGAGAATGGCGAGCAGGAGTACGTGAGCCGACTCCGCCGCCGCATCACCAAGGACCTGGTCGCCGAGATCGCCGAGCTCCTCGGTCCGGGAGGTGCCGGGTCCGAAGCTCGGTTGGCCGTGGACGGCCGCGAGCCCCGACCGGTGAAGGCGTCCGATCTCGCGGTGCTGGTGCGCCGCAACGCGGCCGGCGAGCAGATCCGTGACGCCTTGGCGGCTGCCGGCATCCCCGCGGTGCTGCACGGCTCGGACTCGGTGTTCTCCTCCCTCGCCGCGACGGACTGGCTGCGCGTGCTACAGGCCCTCGAGCAGCCTCGACAGGCGCTGGTCCGCGAGGCCGCCCTGACCAGTCTGGTCGGCTGGACGTTCCCGCGTCTCGCCCAGGCCGACGAGAGCGCGCTGGCCGACTTGTCGTACGCGTTCCGCCGCTGGAGCCGGGTGCTGGCGGGCCGCGGCGTCGCCGCCCTGCTGGAGACGATGGGCACCGACACCGCCCTGAGCGAGCGGGTGCTGTCCCGACCCGACGGTGAGCGGCTGCTCACCGATCTCCGGCACGTCGCCCAGCGCCTGCACGCCCTGATGACCGGACGGCAGCTGGGGATCGCCGGGCTGCGGGAGTGGCTGGCCGAGGCGATCGAGGTCGCGGTGGCCGACGACGCGACCGAGGGGCTCCGCCGGCTGGCCACCGATGCCGCGGCCGTCCAGGTCCTGACCCTGCACCGCAGCAAGGGCCTGGAGTTCCCCGTCGTCTACCTACCGGAGGCGTGGGACTGCTTCGTGCCGACCGATGAGCGCGACGCGGTGCTGCGGCTGCACGAGGACGGCACCGAGGTGCTCGACGTCGGCGGTCGGCAGGCCGCGGGACGTCCGGAGCGCTTCCGCCGTTCGCTCGCCGAGGAGGCGGGGGAGAACCTGCGGCTGAACTACGTCGGGATGACCCGGGCCCAGTGCCAGGTGGTGACCTGGTGGGCCGACGCGCGGACGACGACGACCTCCGCCCTGCACCGCTTCTGGGCCCGACCGGCCCGGGTCGGCGACCCTGCCCCCAGCTATCCGTCGACCTCAGGTCCGGCCCAGGAGCCGGTGCCCGTCAGCACCCGGCTGCTGGTCGGCGACCCCGGCCGGGTGCTGAGCGTGGAAGACGTGCAATCCCGACCCACCACCCGGCGTCGGCCCGCCGCCTCGGCACCCGTCGCGCTGGCGGCCCGGCGCTTCGAGCGGCTGCTCGACACCGCCTGGCGGCGTACGTCGTACTCGTCGCTGACCGCCGCCGCCCACGGGGCGATCCCGGCCGCCGGGGTCAGCAGCGAGCCCGAACCGGTGAAGGAGGACGACGAGAGCGTGACCCAGCCGGCCGCTCCCCTCCCCGATGCCCAAGTGAGCGCCGCCGAGCCGGGCTGGGAGCTGCTGTCACCCATGCGGGACCTGCCCAGTGGCGTCGACTTCGGTATCGCGGTGCACGCCGTGCTGGAGGTGCTGGATCCCACCGCGGACGACCTGCCCGCCGCCACTCTTGCGGCGACCACCGACGCGCTGTCCCGCCTGCCACACGGCAACCTCACGGCGGAGACGCTGGCCGAGGCGCTGCTGCCCAGCCTGGCGACTCCGCTCGGTCCGTTGGCCGACGACCGGTCGCTGGCCGACCTGAGCCCGGCCGACCGATTGTGCGAGTTGACCTTCGAGCTGCCCCTGGCGGGTGGCGACCGGCCCCGCGCCGACGTACGGCTCGGAGATCTGGCCCCGCTGTTGGCCCGCCACCTGCCGGCCGACGACCTGTTGGCCGGCTATCCCGAGCTGCTCGGCCACCCGCCCCTGGCCGATGAGTCCCTGCGGGGCTATCTGACCGGCAGCATCGACGCGGTGCTGCGGGTCGGCCCGGCCGGAGCCCGGCGCTACCTCGTGGTGGACTACAAGACCAACTGGCTCGGCCGCGGCGAACCCGGCGAGCTGCGGGTGGCCGACTACGGGCCCTCGACCATGGCCGCGGCCATGCAGGCGGCGCACTACCCGCTGCAGGCACTGCTCTATCAGGTCGCCCTGCACCGGATGTTGCGCTGGCGACTGTCCGACTACCACCCGGAGCGGCATCTCGGTGGTGCGCTCTACCTGTTCCTGCGCGGGATGGCCGGACCCGAGACACCACGGGTGGCCGGGGTACCGGCCGGTGTGTTCAGCTGGCGGCCCCCGTCCGCGCTGATCACCGAGCTCTCCGACCTGCTGGATCGAGGACCGCGATGAGCACACCCACCACGGAGGCGCCCCTGGCCACTCGGGCGACCGGGCTGCTGGCCACCTTCAACGCCGCCGGGGTGCTCGACCTCGCGGATGTCCACACGGCGGCCTCGGTCGCCCGGATCACCGCCGAGACCGACGAGACCGTCGCGCTGGCCCTGGCACTGACTGTCCGGGCGCTGCGTCTCGGCTCGGTCTGCGTCGATCTGACCACCGTCGCCGGTGAGGTGTTCGAGGCCGCCGAGGAGGGCCTGGAGGTCGCCGATCTGCCGTGGCCCGAGCCCGGCGCCTGGCTCGACCGGTGCCGAACCAGTCAAGCGCTCGCCGACGGCCCGGACGCCCCCGACGGACGCCCGCTACGACTGGTGGCCGGGAACCTGTACCTGGAGCGCTACTGGCGGCAGGAGGAGGCGGTCCGTCGCCAGCTGGTCGACCGTCGTTCCGCGCCCCCGCCCGCCGTGGACGGCGAGCGGTTGACCGCCGCCCTCGACCGGCTGTTCAGCGGCGAGGGACTCGCCGCCGGGGAGGAGGATCTGCAGCGGCGGGCGGCCGAGGTCTGCGCCCGGCAGTGGGTCACCGTGCTGGCCGGCGGGCCGGGCACCGGCAAGACCACCACGGTCGCCAAGGTGCTCGCCATGCTCGGCGACCAACCCGGTCGACCGCCGCGGATCGCGTTGGCCGCGCCGACGGGCAAGGCCGCCGCTCGGTTGTCGGAGGCGCTGGCCGACGCCCGCAACCGACTCGACCCCGAGGACGTCGCCCGAGTCGCCGATCTCTCCGCGGGCACGCTGCACCGACTGCTCGGCTGGCTGCCCAGCAGCCGCGGTCGGTTCCGCCACCACGCGGACAACCGGCTCCCGTACGACGTCGTGGTGGTCGATGAGATGTCCATGGTGTCGCTGACCTTGATGGCGCGGCTGCTGGAGGCGGTGCGACCCGATGCACGGTTGGTGCTGGTCGGCGATCCAGATCAGCTGTCGTCGGTGGAGGCCGGTGCGGTGCTGGCCGACATCACCGGGGCCCTCGCCGAGCCGGCCACCGACACCGTGACCGCCGACACCGTGACTGCCGACACCGTGACCGCCGACACCGTGACTGCCGACACCCTGACTGCCGACACCCTGACTGCCGACACCCTGACTGCCGACACCGCTTCCCCGGTCGTCAGGCTGCAGCGCACCTGGCGGTACGGCGGGTCGATCGAGGACCTCGCCAGAGCCGTACGCGACGAGAATCCGGACGCCGCTATCGAGGTGCTGCGCCGCGGTGCCGAAGACGTCGTCTTCGTCGAAACCGATCTGTCCCCGGCCCGGCCCGCGGGGATCGAGCCGCTGGCCACTGCGGTCGCCGGCGCCGGCGCGGCCCTGCGGACGGCCGCGGCCGCCGGGGACGTGGTCGCCGCCCTGACCGCTCTCGATCGGCATCGCCTGCTCTGCGCCCACCGGCACGGACCGTTCGGGGTGTCCCGCTGGAGCACGGAGGCGGAACGCTGGCTGGCCGAGGCTGTGCCGGGCTACGGCGAGGACGGCGAGTGGTATCTCGGTCGGCCCCTGCTGGTCACCGTCAACGACTACGACCTGAATCTCTTCAACGGAGACACGGGGGTGGTGGTGGCCGCCGGGGGTGGGGTGCGGGCCGCCTTCAGTCGGGGAGACTCACCCGTGCTCATCTCCCCCGTCCGGCTGGAGACCGTCCAGACCACGCACGCCATGACCGTGCACCGGGCCCAGGGCAGCCAGTTCGACATCGTGTCCTTCGTGCTGCCGCCGCCCGAGTCGCCGTTGCTGACCCGTGAGCTGCTGTATACGGCCGTGACCCGGGCCAGTCGCCGGGTGCAGGTGTTCGGGTCGGAGGAGGCCGTGCGCCGCGCAGTCCGCCGCCCGGCGAACCGGGCCAGCGGACTGCGCGGGCGGTTGCGCTGAGGGTCTCCCCGGGACTGCTACCGAGTCTCGGTGTCCGCGGCGGCGGAGCGGACCGCGTCGTACGAGGAGTGGTCGCCCTCGCCCTTGACCCGCTTGTTGGCCGCGTCGCTGTTGAGCAGCAGGTTGAGCACGATGGCGGTCATCGCGCCGGCGGAGATGCCGGAGTCGAAGATGATCTGGAACCAGA
>DATDAP010000519.1:0-2456 GCA_036525335.1 Microlunatus sp.
TGGAAGACGGCGCTGGAGGAGAACGGCTGGACCGACGACTTCAAGACCGGTGAGGACTTCGAGCAGTTCCTCGACGAGCAGGACACCCGGGTGACCGACACGCTGGAGGGGCTGGGCCTGCTGTGACGATGGAGATGACACAGACGCGCCGCGTCGACAAGGCGCAGTACGGGTTGGCGGCCGCCCTCGCCATCGTCGGCCTCTGGACGATCGCCGACGCGCGCGGGCTCAACGTTGGCTACGCCGACCCGATCGGGCCCCGGGTCTACCCGTATGTCATCGGCGGCGTGATGGTCGTGCTGGCGGCGGTGCTCGCGATCGCGACCGCCCGCGGCGACGTCCCCGAGGGCGAGGCCGGCGAGGACGTCGACCTGACCACCCGGCCCGACTGGCTCACCGTCGGGAAGCTCGTCGGGGTGATGCTGCTCAACCTGCTGCTCGTGAACATCCTCGGATGGGCGATCACCGGTGCCCTGCTGTTCGCCGGCTGCGCGTGGTCGCTGGGCAGTCGCACGCTCGTGCGTGACCTGATCGTGGGCGCGGTTCTCTCGGTCAGCAGCTGGTACTTCTTCTACGTCGTCCTCGACGTCCCGCTCACGCCGGGGATCCTGGACGGCATCCTCTGATGGACACCCTCAACCTGTTGCTCGACGGGTTCCAGAACGCCCTGACGCCCGAGAACCTGCTCTTTGCCTGCATCGGCGTGCTGCTCGGCACGTTCGTCGGGGTGCTGCCGGGCATCGGCCCAGCCATGACGGTGGCCCTGCTGCTGCCGCTCACCTACGGCCTGGACGCGACGCAGTCGTTCATCATGTTCGCCGGAATCCTCTACGGCGGCATGTACGGCGGGTCGACCACGTCCATCCTGCTGAACACCCCCGGCGAGTCGTCCTCGGTGATGACGGCCATCGAGGGCAACAAGATGGCGAAGGCCGGCCGCGGTGCCCAGGCGCTGGCCACCGCCGCCATCGGGTCGTTCATCGCCGGCACCATCGGCACCCTGCTGGTCGCGTTCTTCACGCCCGCCCTCGCCGACCAGGCGGTCAAGATCGGTGCGGCGACGTACTTCGCCATCATGCTGCTCTCGGTGGTGCTGGTCTCGGCCGTGCTCGGCGAGTCCAAGCTGCGAGGCTTCATCGGGCTGTTCATGGGCCTGACGATCGGTCTGGTGGGCCTCGACCTCTCGACCGGCCAACCACGGCTGACGTTCGGTCTGCTCGAGCTCGCCGACGGGATCGACATCGTCGTGGTAGCGGTCGGCATCTTCGCGATCGGCGAGGCGCTCTGGGTCGCCGCGCACCTGCGTCGGCGGCCCGTCGACGTGATCCCGGTCGGGCAGCCGTTCATGGCCCGCAGCGACTGGCGTCGTTCGTGGGGACCCTGGGTGCGGGGCACCGCGATCGGCTTCCCCTTCGGGGCAATCCCGGCGGGCGGTGCGGAGACGCCGACGTTCCTCTCCTACGTCCTCGAGCGGCGCCTTCAGAAGCCGGGCGAGGACCGGGAGCCGTTCGGCGAGGGCGCCATCGAGGGCGTGGCCGGGCCTGAGGCCGCCAACAACGCCAGCGCCGCCGGCATGTTCGTGCCGCTGCTGGCCCTCGGCCTCCCCGTGACCGCGACCGCCGCGGTGATCATCGCCGCGATGCGCACCTACGGCATCCAGCCCGGCCCGACGCTGATGGCCGACCAGCCCGAGCTCGTCTGGACGCTGCTGGCCAGCCTGCTCATCGGCAACACCCTCCTGCTGGTGATCAACCTTCCGCTTGCCCCGTTGTGGGCCCGGCTGCTGCAGATCCCGCGTCCCCAGCTGTACGCCGGGATCCTGTTCTTCGCGTCGCTGGGCGCCTACAGCGTCAACCAGGACCCGTTCGACCTGCTGCTGCTGTTGCTCTTCGGCGGGATCGGTTTCGCGATCCGGCGGTTCGGGATCCCGGTGCTGCCGTTGATCCTCGGCGTGATCCTCGGACCACTCATGGAGCAGAAGATGCGCGAGGCGCTCGACCTGTCCAACGGCGACATCAGCGGCCTGTTCAACGAGGGCATGGCGGTCGGCCTCTACGTTCTCATCGTGGCCATCGTCGTGGCGCCGTACATCGTCGGGCTCATTCGCAGCAGGAGGTCGTCGGCATGACCGTCGTGATCGGCTACGTCCCCAACCAGTACGGCGAGGCCGCGCTGCAAGTCGGACTGCAGGAGGCGGAGGCCCGACAGCTGCGCGTGATCGTGGTCAACGCGTCGCGGGGCGACGCCTTGGTCGACAAGAAGTTCGTCACCGAGCAGGCCCTGGGCGACCTCGACGAACGGCTGACCGCCACCGGCGTCGACCACCGGGTGCACCAGTCGGTCGGGGTCGACGTCGGGGACGAGATCGTCCGCGTCGCCGAGCAGAACCACGCCGAGCTGGTCGTCATCGGCATCCGGACCCGCTCGCCCGTCGGCAAGGTGTTGATGGGCTCGGT
>DATDAP010000520.1:0-7378 GCA_036525335.1 Microlunatus sp.
GGGCGACGGGTTACGTGCTTCGCCGCGGTACGAATGAGCTTCGGCACCTTCGGGTGCTCGGTCAGCCTGGTGGCGAGCTTGCCGGGGCCGCGCGCAGCCGGCTTGAGCCCGACCACCCCGCGGGCCTTGTCCTTGACGTCGGAGACCTTGCTCGAGGCAGCCTGCGCGGCCCGGTCGAACCCCTTGTAGCGATGCGCCAGGGCCAGCGCACCGGCTGCCCCAGCCGCGCCGCCCGCGGTGTCCCCACCCTGGCTGCCGGCGAACTGCTGGACGGCGGTACGACGGCGGTACTTCGCCGGGGACAGCGTCGAGGCAGCGGCCGCAGCGCCAATGTTGCCGACGATCGGGACCTGTCCAGCCGCGGTGACGCGCAGCCGTCGCTCGCCGCGGGTCAGGCCAGCTCCGGGGTCGCTGGTGTCACGCTTGCCCAGCCGGGTCTGCCCGGTGGCGACCTGACGGATCAGCTGGTCCTTGTCGTTGATCGAGCTCACGTCGTAGGCGATCGCCCGGACCGTCTCGCCGGCCTTGTTCCGGCCGGTCTTGACCAGCTTGGCGGCCGGGTGGGCGCGCAGCTTGCGGTGCTTGGCCGGGTAGTGCTCGAGCAGGTCGGAGACCCCGGACAGGTGCCGGGTCCATTGCGCTCCGACCTTGGCCCCGACCTTGGCACCGCGCGAGGGCTTGACCCGAAGCGGGTAGCCCTCCTTGATGAAGGACGGCTGCGAGCGGACCGCGATCTTGGCGACGTTGCCACCGACCCCGGCCTTGGTGCTCGGTCGGGCGGGCTTGGTCTTGCGCCGGCGGACTCCGGTCGGGGTGACCTCGTACCGGCCGTGCGAGAGCTTGCGGGTCAGCTTCGACTGGACCGGCAGGGACAGGCTGCCCGCGGTGGCGCCGGCGACCGAGGCGATCGCAGCCCGCTTGCCGCCGGAGAGCTTGGTCTTGTTCAGCCCGAGGTGGGCCAGCCCGGAGGACCCGGAGCCGACCGCCAGGCCGGCCGCATAGTTGCCGAGCACGAGCTTGGCCGGGCGCTTCTCGGTGAACGACTCGTTGCGCTGGTTGAGGGACTCCCGGACGCCCTCGATGCCCTCCTGCAACAGGGTGCGGCGCTGGCTGTCCCGCTTGGCCACCGCTGGCTCCGGCACCCGCGGCTTGCGCTTCTTCGGCCTGTCCGGCCGGGTGAACAGCCGGTGGGTGCCGACGGCCGCCGGCGGGACCGCGAACACGCCCAGCCCGGCTCCGGCGAGCCACTTCGTCCGCCCGGCCGGGTGGTGGAGAAGACGACGCTCGGCGGCGAACCGCGGACGCTTGATCGGCTTCGGGCCCTTCTCGCCGTAGGACTCCTCGAGGCCGAGGTGCCGCAGCGCACCGGCCCCGGCGACCCCGCCCAGGCCGATCCCGGCAGTCATCGCGTCGCGACGTCGGTTCTCGGCCATCAGGACCTCTCTCTGGCAACCTCGAGCGCGATCGACTGGAGGATGTCCCTCTCCTTGACCTCGTAGCTCTCGGCCTGGTCACGGACCTCCCCGGCCAGCACGATGACCGATGCGCTGAAAAGCAGTGCCCACGCGGTGGTCGGCTTGATCCCCTGGGCCTGCGCCTCCTGGTGGTACTGGGCGAGCACCAGCGCGGCGTCGTCGGGGTTGTCGCGCAGGCTGGCGCTGACCGACGCGATCACGATCGGGAAGGCCGAGGCCATGGCAGCTGCCTTGACCGGATCGTCCTCGAACAGGCTCACTTCTTCTTCTCCCCGCCCTTGGGCTTCATCCCGATCGCTGCGCCGATCTGCTGCTGCATCCCGAACTGGTGGTCGGCGGCCGCACGCTGCTCCTCGTTGGCGGCGAAGTCCTGCTGCTGCTTGGCGCCGGCCATCTCCATCTGCTGAGCGGCGATCTCTGGCGGGGCCTGGCCGTCGGCGAGCATCTGCTCGGCAGCCAGCGCCTGGGTCAGACTCGAGCGGGCCGCGAGCAGGCGGGCCTGCTGCTCGGCGAACCGGGCGGCCTCGTCGACCCGCTCCTCCTTGCGGCGCATCAGCAGCGACTGCTCGTCGAGCTCGGGCAGCCCGGCGGCCTTGCGCAGGAAGCGCTCGATGTCGGCGTTCGGGCCCCAGTTGAAGCCGATCCCGGCCGTCGCGGAGAGGAACTGGGCGAGCTGGCCGAGGTCCGGGTTGTCGACGTTGGTCGGCTCGATCCGGGGCAGGATGTCGGGCTTCCAACCGTTGAGCGCGAACAGCCGTGGGATGGCGTGCCGGTTGAAGATGTCGGCAACCGACTTCGTCGTCGCGTTGAGCGCCTCGCGAAAGATCCCGGTCTTGTCGACGTGCAGGTTGTAAGTGCCAGTCGCCTGGTGCCCGACCATGATGAAGTCCGCGAGGATCGTCATCAGCTGGCGCTGCTCGTAGCGCTGGATGATCGCGTCGACGTTGAGCGCTCGAGTGCCGCCGGAGGTCAGCAGCTCGAAGGAGAACTGGTCCTGCTTGGTCTCCTCGTCGACGGCGGTCGGGAAGACGATGCCCTCCTGCTCGTTGCGGCGCACCGAGCGGACCATCTTCTTCATCGCCTCGACCATCTTGAACTGGTCGGTGCCGGGCTTGGCCCGCAGGTACTCCATCGGGACCTTGACCATCGGCAGGCCGGCGAGGTCGCGCTCGACGCCGATGGACTCGTGCTCCTCGAAGCGCTTCTTGTAGTACCAGGGCCGGTAGGACCCGCGCAGCGCGGAGGTGCCCTCGGGGTTGTTCTTGGCCGCCCCGAAGCGGAACAGCAGGCTCTTCTCGATCGGCAGGACGTGGGTCTCGTAGAGCGGCGGGGCAAGCTGGACCATCGCGGCCACCGAGCTGGAGGGCTTGAACAGCCAGCGGTGCAAGGTGTCCTGGGAGCGGATCGGGATCTTGTCCCAGCCGATCAGCCCGTCGCTGAACTTGCTGCGGTTCTTCGGGTCCTTGCTCCAGATGCCCTGCCGGCGCTTGTAGACGATCTCGTGCCAGCTCCAGCCGTAGCGCAGGAAGGACAGGATCTCGATGAGGGTGTCGTCCCAGGTCTGGGACATGTCCTCCATGCAGGTCTCGACGAGCTTGGCGCCGGCCGCGTGCTCGCGGCTCTTGCCGCCGGGCACGACCGTCCAGGTCACCCCGCGCAGCAGCTGGACGAGCGAGAAGAGCATCGCGGAGGCGATCGGGTCGTTGTCGCCCATCTCGCGGTAGATCTGGACCGCCTTGCGGCCCTTGAGGTGCGGCAGGAACTCCTCGTCGACGTAGCCGGAGGCACGCTTGAGGCCGGTGACGCCGAGCTCGATGAAGGGCGAGACGTTGGTGAGGTCACGGACCTCGCCCATCATGAAGTCGTCGGAGGCTTCCACGGGGGACAGCGAGCTACCAGGCACTTACGACCTCCTCGAGTTGCCCCGATCGTCTCACTCCGGGCCCGCGCAGCCGTGGACCCTCGGCTCAGACTCTCGAACCGAGCCATCCCAGGTGCGCGAAGACGAGGATGATCCCGGCCACCAGGGCGATCACCGACAGGACCACGAGGGTGAGCACCTTGGCCAGGCCGAGGGCGCCGGCGATGACCAGCGCGATGCCGATGATGAGAACAGCCATGACTCCTCCTAGGCCGCGCCGAGCGTCCGCACGCTCTTCACGTAGTTGGCGATCCGCTCGTTCGGCGGTGTCCCGGTCCGGGCCCACTGCTCGGCCCACGCCGGGGCGTTGTGGTAGGCCACCGCGCAGTCCCAGGCCAGCCGGTCCTGGCCGCTCTTGGAGGTCACGTAGTCGGTCCGGGCCCGGTAGCGGTCGTGCTGGGTGCGCATCCGGTTCCCCGCCCAGTCCAGCGCGAAGCTCGGGATGGATGCCTGCTGCATCGTGATGTTCGTGTGGGCCGCGAGGTTGATCTGCACCAGGCCCCGGTCGCTGGGGGTGGTGTAGCCGACCGCGCCGGGGTCCCGGTTGCTCTCCTGGCGGACCAGCCCGTGGAGCAGCTTGTCGGGGATCTTGTACTGGTTGCTCATCGCCGCCAGGGTCGGCTCGAGCAGCGCCTTCATGGTGACCGTCCCGACGATCCCGTCCGAGGGTGGCGCGGACACCGCCTGGAAGGCCTTGACCGCCGCCTCGGTCTTCGGGCCGAACAGCCCGTCGACGAGGATATTCAGCAGGTCCTGGATTGCCCGGACGCCGTGGTGCACGGCCTCGTAGTCCAGGCCGAGGGAGGACTGGCTCCCGGTCGTCGGCGCCGTCGAGTGCCGGCGGTAGGTGTTCGTGAAGCCCTGGGTCGCTCCCGGGTTGATCGGGAAACCGCGCCTGGTCCATGCCCCGCGACCGGTGGTGGCTGGTTGGGTCGTCATCAGGCTGCCTCTGGCTCGGGGGTTTCGTACTCCGGCTCGGCCGGAACGGTGGCGACGATCTCGATCGGGTCGCGCGGGATGACCTCGCCGTTGACGATCGGCGCGGTCTGGGTGCGCTGGAAGAGACTGAGCAGCAGCGGCGTGAGGGCGATGACGGCGCCGGTCTGCTGGTCGGTCATGGTCAGCCCGTAGATCGCGATGAAGGCGATGATGGCCTTCACCAGCCCAAGCACGACCCCGAGCATGGTGTCCTTGGTCAGCCAGGCCGTGATGACCCCGAAGATGGCCGCCAGCAGCACCGTCCAGATGCCGTAGGTCTCCTGGGTCAGTCCCCACCGGGTGCCGAGCCCGAAGGCGGTGAAGGTGGCCAGGGCGGCCTCGATGACACCGAGCCAGACGGTGGGCTCGCGTCCGAAGATGGTGACCTGCGACGGGCCGGTCTGCAGGGTCTGGGTGAAGCTCATGCGATCTCCTAGTGCCGCGGGTGGGTCGGGTGCGGCTTCTTCGTCCGCGTCGGCGTCGAAGTCGTGGTGCTCGTTGTCGTCGGAAGTGTCGTCGTCGTTGTCGTCGGAAGTGTCGTCGTCGTGGTGGTGGTCGGCGGCGGCGTGACGACGGCGTTGTGCTCGGCCATCACCGCCTGCAGGGCCGGGCTGTCGACCAGGGTCGGGTCGCTGCTGTCGGGCTGGTTGCCCCACGAGTAGGTGTAGTCCATCACCGGGGTGGGCACGAACTTGCTCCACTCGGCCAGCATGGCGCGCAGCTGGTCCGCCGTGGGCAGCCGGTAGTAGCCGCCGAAGTTCTCCTGGCCGAAGCACTGGAAGGTCGGCACGATCGCGCTGCGCGGGATGCCGGCGGCGTCGGCCCAACCGACCCGCTGTCCGATCTTGGACAGGTCGCAAGTCGGGTTGGCGGTACTGCACGGGTAGGGGTCGAGACCGATCAGGTGCACCCCGGTGACGGCCGGGCGGAACGGGCTCATCTCCACCTCGTCATCGAGCACGACGAAGGTGTACTGGGTCGAGGTCTTGGACCGGACGTAGTCGGTCCGGGACTTCAGCGCCGCCGGTCCGCCGGGGCAGTCGGCGATGTGCGGCTCGTCGGACAGGTAGTAGCCGAAGACCCGGGGGTTCGTCGCGAGGGCGTCGATGGTTGCCCGGAAGCTGGCGTCGGCGGCGGTCGGGCACTTCTGCCCGAGCCAGACCAGCGCCCGCACCCCGGCGGGCAGCGAGTTGACCCCGGACGGGCCGGTGTCGAAGACGTCGTAGCCGAGCGCCGCTGGGGCGGTGGAGCCGTCGAGGTTGGCGATGTAGTGGGCCGTGCTCGTGGCACCGGTGGCCGGCCGTGTCGCCGGGACGAGGAACGCTGCGACCAGCAGGAGCAGGGCAGCCGCGATGACCGGTATCCGCCTGACGCGGATGACCCGGAGCATGGTCAGTGCGCCTTCCAGTAGGCCGCCATGATCGCCTTCGCGTAGTACCGCGAGCCGGGATCGGGGTGGTTGCCGACGAGGCCGTCGAAGCCGCGGCCGAAGAGCAGCACCTGGGCGCGAGCCGCCGAGCTCAGGTCGGAGCAGGACGGGTCGAGCAGGTGGATGTGCCAGTTGCCGGACCAGAACCGTGGCCAGGCCACCAGGATGCAGGACCGGGCGAGGTTGCTGGCCACCTTGAGGGTGAGCGCGGAGCGGCCGTCGCCCTCGGAGTCGGCGGCGCCGCCTCGAGCGTGGGTGCCGGCGGACAGGTCGTAGGAGCTGTAGCTGCCCTGGATCAGCCGGACCGAGTAGCCCGTCGTCTTGGTCTCCCAGGAGTTCATCTTCGGGACCATGTGGCTGCAGATGTACCGCCCGTGCCAGAGCGTCTTCGCGTGAGCCATCAGGACACCTCCTCCTCGGACTCGACTTCAACCTCGTCCTCGTCGTCGTAGTCCTCGGACGCCTCGAAGTCGCGCCCGGTGCTCTGCAGGTGCTCTTCCAGCTCGCCCAGGTCGGGCGGGTCGATCTCCTCGTAGCTGTCGTCCTCGACGTGAGGATCGACGTCCAGGTCCTTGTCGAACCTCTCCTTGTCCTTGCTCACTGCCCCTCCTCGGGTGCGGTTGGGTGACCTTGGGCCAACGGTAGATCTCCGCGCCCACCTTCGGTGGGAGGCTGATGCCCGATCAGCATCCGGATGACCTCGGTGTTGTTCTCCAGTGCCCGGGTGGCCCGCTCGAGCAGCGGGACGACGGTCTCGGTGACGTACCGCTGCTGCTCCTCGTACTTCGCGTCGAGCTTGCGGTACTGGCTGCCGGTCACGATCCAGCCGGTGATGAAGAGCAGCACGATGACCCCGAGCGCCCCGAAGTTGAGCAGTCGCTCGGTCCCGGCCGGCGCCGCATCCGCGAAGATCACAGGTCCATCGCCTCCCAGACATCGCGACCCCCGTCGTCGCTGATCACGAACTCGCTGACGCCGCCCGGGTAGCGCTCGTCGACGACAGTCACGTCACCCACGAGTGTGACGGTTTGGGCGGCTTGGGTGGCGAATGCCATGTCCACCTCGCGTGGCGTGAGGTCCAGCGGGACCAGGCTGTCCTCGGTGCTCGGCTGCGGGATCCGCTCGGCAGCCCTGTGCGCCAACGCCATTGAGGCGAAGTCGTCGGGCAGGTGGCTGTCCCACTTGCCGGGCGCGTAGACGTCGGCCACCGTCGTGGAGCGGTGCGCGCGGTACATCGGGTTGGTCGTGACGCCCTGGTGGTTCAGGTCGATCGGGATCACCGGCAGGCGGTACTCGCCGTGCTCGAAGCTGGTGATGTAGTCCAGCAGCAGCTTGGTCCGGGGCCGACCGACCATGACGAAGCCGCGGACCGTGTCGGACTCGATGAGGTAGTCGTTGACGACGGACCCGAGCCCGGTCTTGTCGTGCTCGCCGACCGCGCGGTACTCCATCTTGGTCTTGTTGAACAGGTCGATCATCTCCGGCCACGGCCGGCGGTTGATCCGGATCAGCTTGACCATCTTGCGCGGGGCCTTGTCGTAGCGGATCACCGAGATGACGGTCTTGTCGCGCTCC
>DATDAP010000521.1:0-3618 GCA_036525335.1 Microlunatus sp.
TCGGACGACGGCTTCGGCTTCTCCCTCACCGCCGGTCATTTCGGCCGCGACCAGCAGGGACGGACCTTCGAAGATCTCGCCATCCGCGCCCCAGGCGAGGAGACCACTTCGATCGAGACCGGTGGCGGCGCCCTCACCGTCGGCTATGGCTCCCCGCGCGGCCTCACCGGCACCGGCAGCCAAACCATCACCGAGCAGATCGCCGACGACCTCGGCATCGACGTTGGCCAGACCCGTCAACTCGCCTCCATTGCCTCCGGCGAGCAGGACACCGATAATCTCCTCATCGGCAGCCTGGACTGGCTCCACGTGATCGCCTCCACCAGCGCTGGACTCGACACCAGCCAGCAGCATCGATGGACCTCCACCACCCTGGGACATCCAGACGTGTGGTTCGGCCTCGCCAGCACCATCACCGGCTGACTACGCCTGACTGGAGACTGGGCACAGCCGCATCAGCAACCCGGCCTACGGCAAGCACGGGGAGCTCCAGCACTGTCGCTGGTCGTGACGCCCGTCGGCGGCTCGGCTACCGGTCAGATGATGGGCGGGCGCCGGTCGAGGCCCAACAAGTCGGCCGGGATCGGCAGGTCCTGCCAGGAGGAGTCGGCTCGGCGTCTCCCTGGGAGACGGGCGGCGCCAGCCTCCGCGTCGGCCTCCGCGTCAGCCTCGAGCGACCTCTCATCGCCGTACGGGCTGATGCGCTGGGCTGGAATCTCACTGACCATCCGCACCGCGCTGAGGACGACGGTAGCGCGCGCTCCGGCAGCGAACTCCAGCAGCGGCATGGCGGTGTCGTCAAGGGACCTCACGCAAACGCCGTCATGGCCCGGTCGGGTGACGTGGGTGACGAGCTGCGCGCTGACCTGCACAACGTCTCCCAGGTACCACCGAGCGAGATCGATCATGTGCGAACCGAAGCCGCCGAGGATGCCCGGACCCCCTCGCGGGGTCGAAGCGCCAACCGTAGTCCGGATCCATTGCGCAGTCGCCTTGCATGATGAAGCGCGCATCGCGGCATCGGCCGATGTAACCGCTGGCCAGCAGTTGCTTCACGTAGGTGAAGATCCCGAGCCAGCGCCACGTGAGCATGACCATGTGCACCAGACCGGCTGTCTCCGCCGCGTTGAGCATCTGCCGGGCTTCCTCGGCAGACCGGGCCAGCGACTTCTCGCACAGAACGTGCGGGCCCGCTTCCAGCGCCGCCATGGTGATGCCGTGGTGCGAGTCGTCCGGCGTGGCCACGACGACCGCGTCGAGCAGTCCGCTGGCGATCATGGTCCGGTAGTCGGTGAAGACGCGTGGTTGCCCGTGCCGGTCGGCGACCGCCGCGGCCCGATTCTGACCGCAGATCGCAACCAGGTCTGCCTTCCCGTGACTGGCGATACCGGCCAGATGGAAGGTCTCGGTCCACCAGCTGGTTCCCACCACACCAATTCGAAGGCTGTCTGCCAGCTTCTGTCTCCCATTGCGGCGGATCGATCGGTCAACAGTGACTACATGGACAGCCTCGGCCGTGAGCCAAAGGCAGTTCAGAGTCAACGTCTGTATTGTGATCCAGCCCCCGGCCACCACGCATCCGTAGACACATCGATGCCTGACTCCGTGGTCGGGGCGGTCAACATCCGTGGACGGCACCGATGCGCCAAGCCGGGTCCGGCGGCACCGTGGTGAGCATGAACACCACAGAGCAGCTGGCCGTACGCGAGCAGGACGACGTCGCCACGTACCGCCCCGTCATCGAGGACACACCGACATCGGCGTTGTCGCACCAGGAGCAGCCTGCGCCGGCTCCCGCCCAACGTCGGATTCGTCCGCTGGCATTCCTGCAGCAGACGCTGGCGGCGATCTGTCAGGCCGGGCAGCCGGCCGCGACACCGCAAGCGCCGCTGGTCTGGCCCAACGGTGCCGTGACCTGGACCCCGTACGCCGCGGGCACCATGCGCCGATCCGGAACCCCGGACGACGGTCCACACTGAACCCAGGCGATTCGATCGTGACCTCAGTGAAGTCCGAGAAGGTGCCGAGCAAATGGCGTGACAGGATCGATCAGAGCAGCCTCGCGAGCGAAGGTAGGCGTGATGGACGACAGCGGAGTTGATCCCTTATCGAGAGACGCTGCGGCCCTCGGAATGGACGACTCGACGAATGCACCGGTCGAGTTCGACGAGATCACACCACGGTGGCTGACCGCGACACTCCGAAGTTACGGAATCCTCGCGGATGAGAGCGTTGTGCGCTGCGAGGCCGAGCCGCTGCCCGGCGTGCCAAGCTTCACCGGAAGTTTCCGACGTTTGGTATTGACCTACGACCGGCAACCGCCGCAGGCGCCGAAGACGCTGATAGCAAAGGCCTCGACGATCGATCCCGAGGTTCGGACGATGGTTCACTCCATGGGCCTCTACCAGCGCGAAGCCATGTTCTACCGAGACCTGGCAGCGACAACGCCTGCACCTGTCCCCCTCTGCTACTTCAGCGGCCTCGATCAAGAAGGACGGTCCTTGCTCCTGCTGGAGGATCTGACCGCCGGCCGCCCGGGCCGATCGGCCGACTGCATGACTCCAGCCGACGCCGAGCTCGCCACCGACATGATCGCTCGCGTGCATGCCCGCTGGTGGGAAAGCCCGGACCTGCCCATGCATCCGCTGCTGGACAACGACTCGATGATGCCGCCCGGCGACTCGACCGGCATCTTCCTGCAACACTGGCCAACCTTTCTGGCCAAACTCAGCACGCCCGTCACCGCCGACGTCATCCGGTGGGGGGACGCCATCGCGCAGCACCTGGAAGGAACCGTGCGGGACCTGTTCCAAACAGCGCCACTGACCCTGATTCATCACGACTACCAAGGCGACAACCTGATCTTCGATGTCGACAGCATCGGATCGTTGAGCGTGATCGACTGGCAGCTGCCGGTCCGCGGGCGCGGCATCATCGACCTCGCCTACTTGTTGTCCGGCAGCCTCGAGCCGAGTCAACGCGCCCGAACCGAGACAAGCCTTGTGACTCGATATGTCGCCGAACTCGCCGCCCACGGGGTCGGTGACTACACCTTGGCCCAGGCATTCCGCGACTATCGGCGGGCGCTGCTCATCCCGCCGGCACGGCTAGTCATGGCTGTTGGCTCCAGCCCGGGCATGACAGCGCACCCTGGCGCGGTCTGGGAGGTCTTGTTCGACCGGCAGCTGCGCGCATTGGCCGACAACGTACCGGTGCTCGATGACGGACTCAGGGTTCCCACCGGCGAGCCGCGATCGTGACCGTCGGCACGGTTGGGACTTCGTGGCCCCCGTGATGGAGTGTCGGGACGACCTGTCGCACTGGGTAGGGCTGCCGGCAGGTATGCACGACAATACTGTCGTGCCTCGTGATCTGCCTCTGATTGCTCGACAGGCCGAGCTCGCGGCGGTGACTGACGCAATCAACGGTGCCACCAGTGGACGAGGAGTGGCCTTGCTGGTCGCCGGTGAGGCAGGAATCGGAAAGTCGCGTCTGCTCCGCGAAGCGCGAGGCCTGGCCCAACGCGCGGGGGTGCCTGTGTTGCGGGGGCGGGCTGTCGAATCCGGTGGCGCGTACCGTCCCCTGGTAGAAGCATTCGCACGGCCGGCCGCGGCGTTC
>DATDAP010000522.1:0-24874 GCA_036525335.1 Microlunatus sp.
CGCGCTCTTGGCGGCGTTGATGGTGAACCAGCGCACGTCGTCCAGGGTGTAGTCGAACGCGTCGCACAGCAGCGCGAACTCCCGTGACAGGGTCGTCCGGCTCATCAGCTGGTTGTCGCTGTTCACGGTGACCCGGAACCGAAGCTGTCGCAGCAGACCGATCGGGTGCTCGCCGATCGAGGTCGTCGCCCCGGTGTGCACGTTGGACGACGGGCACATCTCCAGCGGGATCCGCTGATCGCGGATGTAGACGGCCAGATCACCCAGCTTGGGCCGTCCGTCAGGGCCGAGGGTGATGTCGTCGATGATCCGCACTCCGTGACCGAGGCGGTTGGCCCCGCAGATCTGGACGGCCTCCCAGATCGACGGCAGCCCGAACGCCTCACCCGCGTGGATGGTGAAGAAGGCGTTGTTGCGCTTCAGGTAGTCGAAGGCGTCGAGGTAGCGGGTGGGTGGGTAGCCGGCTTCCGCGCCGGCGATGTCGAAGCCCGCCACCCCTTGGTCGCGGTAGTCGATCGCCAGACTCGCGATCTCCCGCGACGGCCGGTTGTGGCGCATCGCGGTCAGCAGCTGACGGACCACGATCGGGTGCCCGGCCGACGCGGCCGCGGCCATTCCCTCGGCCAGGCCGTCCCGGACGGCCTCGACCGCCTGCGCCGGCGTGAGTCCACCCTCGATGTGCTGCTCGGGGGCCCAGCGGGTCTCCCCGTAGACCACCCCGTCGGCGGCCAGGTCCTGCACGAACTCCCGAGCCACCCGACGCAGGTTGTCCGCACTCTGCATCACCGCCACCGTGTGCACGAAGGTCGACAGGTAGCGCTCCAACGGCCCCGAGCTGGCCGCGTCGTGGATCCACGCGGCCAGTCCGTCGGCCTCGGTGACGGGGAGCTCGTGCCCGGTCTCGGCGGCCAGGTCGATGATCGTCTGCGGCCGCAGGCCACCGTCGAGATGATCATGCAGAGAGACCTTGGGGGCCGCGCGGATGATCTCCGGTGACACGCTCATCGGAGTTCCTCACGTACGCGGTCGAGATCGTCGCGGCCGAAGGCTAGCGGTAGCACTTCCTCCATGCGCCGGATGCCTTTGGGTGTGTCGATCAACAGGTTGGGTCCGCCATGCTCCCACAGCAGCTGCCGGCAGCGCCCGCACGGCATCAGCCGCTCGCCCAGCGCGTTGCTGCAGGTGAAGGCCACCAGCCGACCGCCGCCACCGGCGTGCAGGGCCGACACCAGTCCGCACTCCGCGCACAGCGTCACCCCGTACGCGGCGTTCTCGACGTTGCAACCGACGATGATCCGACCGTCGTCGACGATCGCCGCAGCCCCGACCGGGAACGAGGAGTACGGTGCGTACGCCCGCTTGGTGATCGCCTGCGCGACCCTGCGCAGGCCATCCCAGTCGATCGGCGGCGTGCTGCTCATCTCAGCTCTTCTCGTACGGGATGCCGTCCGCGGCCGGCGCGCGCACCCGTCCGACCAGTCCGGCCACGGCGATGATCGTGGCCACGTACGGCAGGATCAGCAGGAACTGGCTCGGCATCGGCGTGCTCAGGGTCTGCAGCTGGGAGGCCATCTGGGTGACGAAGCCGAAGAACAGCGCCATCAGCGCGGCCAGGCCCGGGTGCCAGCGACCCATGATCAACGCCGCCAGGGCGATGAACCCGTTGCCGACAGTGAACTCCTTGCTGAAGGAGCCGGTGGAGGCCAGGGTGAAGAAGGAACCACCGAGACCGGCCAGCAGTCCTCCCGCCAGCACCGCCGACCAGCGGATGCCCCGGACGCTGATGCCCACCGTGTCGGCGGCCTCGGGGTGCTCGCCGACCGAGCGGACCCGCAGCCCCCAGGACGTCTTGAACAAGATCAGCCAGACCACCAGCACGGACAGACCGGCGAGGTAAGCCAGGATGTTCTGGTTGAAGAGCACCTTGCCGAAGAAGGGGATCTCCGACAGCAGCGGGATCGGGATCGACTCCAGCACCGGCGCGTTGTTGTACGTCCCCGACGCCGGTTGGACGAGCTGGTCGAACAGGAACCCGGTGACCCCGATCGCGAGCAGGTTCAGCACGACGCCGAGCACCACCTGGTTGACCAGGTAGTTGATCGAGAACAGGGCGAGCAGCGCGGCCATCGCCACCCCGGCGATCATGGCGGCCACCATCGCCATCGGCACCGACTGGGTGACGCTGCCGACCACGGCAGCGGCGAACGCGGAGGTCAGAAACTGACCCTCGATCGATACGTTCACCACGCCGGCCCGCTCACAGAGCACTCCGCACAGCGCCCCGAAGACCAGCGGGGTGGCCAGCGACAGGGTGCCGGCGAACTGGTTGCTGACCGGGAACGGCAGATCCCGGCCCGCGGCCGCCCAGGTGAGGAACCCGACGACCAGGGCCAGGCCGGCGATCGTGCCGGCGATGGCGGGCCATCGGCCGGCCATCCGACCGGAGAGGAAGCCGACCGCGGCAGCCAGCAGCAGCAGCGCGCAGGACAGCACGGTGACCACTCCGGGCAGCGAGACGGTGGGCAGTTGAACCTCGTCGAAGGCATCGGACAGGGCGAACCTGGCCACCCCGGTGGTGGACGGCAGCAAGATCAGCAGCAGCACCCCGACCACGGCGATGAGCACGCCGGTGGACAGCCGCTGGCGCCGCTTCTCACCCGACTCGATGTACTGCATCTCGGTGCCGGGTTGGCCGGTGGTCGGAGGGCCGGCGGCGGGGACGTCCATGGTCGGATCGGGGCGGCTCATGCCAGGCCTCCCTCGGTCGTCGGTCCGACCGGTCTGATCTTGCGGGTCTTGACGAAGGGGATGATCGTGGTGATCAGCGCCGGCGCGGCTACGAACAGCACGATCAGGGCCTGCAGCACGGTGGTCAGGGTCAGCGGGGTCTGGGCCACGCTCTGCATCGCCAACCCGCCGGCGTGCAGCGCACCGAACAGCAGGCCGGCCAGCACCGTACCCAGTGGTTTCGATCGACCCAGCAGGGCGACCGTGATCGCATCGAAGCCGATGGAGCCGACGATGCCCGCCGACAACGGCACCGGCACCCCGGACGCACTAGGACCGAGGGCCGCCTGCACCCCGGCCAGTCCGGCCAGCGCACCCGCCAGGGTCATGGTGACGATGGTGGTGGTGCCGACACTCATCCCGGCCGTGGCCGCCGCATGCGGGTTGGCGCCCACCGCCTTGATCGCGAAGCCGATCGTGGACCGGTCGAGGATCCACCAGACGGCCGCGGCGGCCAGCAGCGCGACCACGAAGCCGACGTGCAGCTGACTCCCCGTCAACCGGGGGAAGGTCGCGTTCCAGTCGATGATCGGTGAGATCGGATCGGTCCGCCCGGGCCGCTGGAAGGCTGCGGTGGTGAGGAAGTAGGCCAGCAGCCCGGCGGCGATGTAGTTCATCATGATCGTCACGATCACCTCGTGCGCACCGGTGCGGGCCTTCAGCCAGCCGACGATGCCACCCCAGATGCCGCCTCCGACGAGGCCCGCCAGAATGGCTGTCACCAAGTGCAGCACCGGCGGCAGGTGCAGGGTGAAGCCCACGTACGCGGCCAGGATCGCGCCCCAGATCGCCTGCCCCTGGGCGCCGATGTTGAACAGGCCGGCCCGGAACGCGAGTCCGACACCGAGACCGGCACAGATCAGCGGCGCGGCCTGGGCCGTGGTCTCGGTGATCGCCTGCCAGCTCCCGAGCGAGCCGGAGATCAACGCCCCGTACGCGCCGCTGACCTTGTCCCAGCTTGCGGTCAGGGCGTCGGAGGGTCGGGCGAAGAAGTAGGCGTAGGTCGAGCGGACCTCGGTATCGGAGACGATCATCAAGATCGCGCCGACGACGAACGCCAGGACGATCGCCGCCACGGTGGTGATCACGTCGGTCCAGGGGATCTGCCGGCGCGGCTGCTTCGTGCGCCGCGACGGAGTCGCGCTCGAAGGCGACAGCGACGGCGAGGAGTCACTCATGTCCCACCTCCTTCTCCAACGCCGCTTCCTCTTCGGTGGCCGTCACCACGGAGGCGGCCGCGAACGCCTCCTCGGTCGGTACGCCGGCCATCATCAGACCCAGCACCTCGCGGGAGGTGTCGGGTGGCACGATGCCGACGAGCCGACCGCGATACATCACCGCGACCCGGTCGGCGAGCGCGACCACCTCGTCCAGCTCGGTGGACACGATCACCACGGCCGTGCCGCGATCACGCTCGGTCACCAGCCGACCGTGCAGGAACTCGATCGCGCCGACGTCGACCCCGCGGGTCGGCTGGCTGGCGATCAGCGCCGACAACGGCCGCGACAGCTCCCGTGCCAGCACGACCTTCTGCTGGTTGCCGCCGGACAGCGAGGTCACCGGCGCGTCGACCGACTGGGTACGGATGTCGAACTCGGCCACCCGGTCCTCGGCATTGCTTCGGATCGCGGCCAGGTCGAGCGCCGGGCCCTTCGCGTACGGGGGCTCGTCGAAGTGGTTCAGGACCAGGTTCTCCGCCACCGAGAACGAGCCGACGAAGCCGTCGTGCTTGCGGTCCTCGGGCACGTAGCCCAGGCCGTCGGCGATGCTCTGCTTCGGGGTGTGCTTGGTGATCGAGCGGCCGTCGAGGGTCACCGTGCCCTGGCTGATGGGGATCAGACCGAGCAGGGCCTCGACGAGCTCGGTCTGCCCGTTGCCCTGCACCCCGGCGATGCAGACGATCTCGCCGCCCGACACCTCCAGGTCGAGTCCGTCCACCACCAGCGCACCGCTGGTGTTGGCGACCGAGATGCCGTCCAGCACCAGCCGCGGGGTCTCGCTGCGCTGGGGCGCTTCCTTGTCCACCAGCAGATTCACCGCGCGTCCCACCATCAGCTCGGCCAGCTGACCCTCGGAGTCGGAGGGCTGTGCGGTGCCGACCACCTTGCCTCGCCGGATCACCGTGATCTTGTCGGCGATGGCGCGGACCTCTCGGAGCTTGTGGGTGATGAAGACGATGGCCTTGCCCTCGTCCCGCAAGGACCGCATCACCGTGATCAGCTCGTCGATCTCCTGGGGAGTGAGCACGGCGGTCGGCTCGTCGAAGATCAGGTACGTGGCGTCGTTGGCCAGCGCCTTCAAGATCTCCACCCGCTGCTGGATGCCCACCGGCAGGTTCTCGATCAACGCGTCGGGGTCGACCGACAACCGGTAGCGATCCGACAGCTCTCGGACCGTCTTCCGGGCCTGGCGCATGTTGAGCACTCCGGCCGTGGTCTGCTCCCGTCCCAAGATCAGGTTCTCGGCCACGGAGAACACCTCGACCAGCATGAAGTGCTGGTGCACCATGCCGATCCCCGCGGCCATCGCCTCCTTCGGGGTGCGGGAGGTGTGCGGCCGTCCGTCGATGGTGATCTCGCCCTCGTCGGGCTGCAGCATCCCGTACAGGACGTTCATCAGCGTCGACTTGCCGGCGCCGTTCTCGCCCAGCAGGCAGTGGATCTCCCCCGGCCGGATGTCCAGGTCGATGTGGTCGTTGGCGACCAGGGAGCCGAAGCGCTTGGTGATCCCACGGAGCCGCAGCCCCCCGGTGTCTGGGTCAGGGGTGTCCGACTCGGGTTCAACAGTCACGGACGAGTCCTCCTCACAGGCTGCTCGCGGGTCTGGGGCGATCCTTGCAGGAGTCGGCGGTAAAGGCGACGAAGGGAGACCCGGGCGGGTCTCCCTTCGTCGGTCGGGGCGATCAGGAGGTCGGCTGACCGATCAGGAGGTCGGCTGACCGATCAGGAGGTCGGCTGGGACTTCGACTCGATCGTGATCTTGTCGGAGATGATGTCCGCCTTGATCGCGTCCAGCTCGGTCTTCAGCTCGGCCGGGACCTTGGCGTCGAATTCATGGAACGGTGACAATCCGGTGCCGTTGTTCTCCAGGGTGCCGACGAACGGCTCGTTGGAGAAGCTGCCGTCCTGGGCCGCCTTGATCGCGTCGAAGACCGCGACGTCCATGCCCTTGTAGACACTGCTCACGATGTTCGGGCAATAGGTCGGTGCGCTGACGCAACCGTCGGTGTCGACCCAGATCGCGTTCACCTTGCCGCCGCTGGTCTTGGCCGCCTGGAGCGCGCCGAGACCCGCCGGGCCGGCAACCGGGAGGATGATGTCGGCGCCCTGGCTGACCAGGCCCTGCGCCACGCGCTGGCCACCCTTCTGGTCCTCGAAGCTGCCGACGAACTGTCCATCTTGCTTGGCTGCGTCCCAGCCCAGGACCTGGACTGAGGCACTCTTCTGCTTGTTGTAGTACGCCACACCCTGGGAGAAGCCATCCATGAAGATCGTCACCGTCGGGTACTCCTGACCGCCGAATGTCGCAACCTTCTTGGTCTCGCTCATACCGGCGGCCAGATAGCCCGCCATGAAGCTGGACTGGGCGGTGTTGAAGACCAGCGGCTTGAGGTTGGTCGCCGCCGGATACGTCTTCGGATCGTTGTTGTCGACGATGGCGAACTTGATGTCCGGGGACTTCTTGGCTGCGGCCAGGGTGTCATCGCTCAGAGCGAAGCCGACGGTGACGATGATGTTGCAGTTCGCGTCCACCATGGACTGGATGTTCTTGGCGAAGTCGGCGGTGGTGGCCGACTCGACCTCGCCGGTCTGGATGCCGAGCTGGTCCTTCGCGTCGGTCAGACCCTTGTACGACGTCTGGTTGAACGACTTGTCGTCGAAGCCACCGGAGTCGGAGACCATGCAGGCCTTGAAGTCGCCCGTCGCGGCGCTCGTGTCGCCGCTCGGCGCGGCCGACGAGCCACTGCCTTCGGTGCCCGGCGCCTGCGCACAGCCAGCAAGAGCCAGCGTCGCCGCGGCAGCGGCGGCACACAGGCCCAGGAAAGTCTTCTTCACTCTCATGCCTCCTCGGAGGGATCGAACGAAACAATCTGTTGTCCGGCGAACTCGCGACCGTACGCATCGTCGGTCCGGCCCTTGATTCTCACAGACTCTAACCGGACCCTCAGGGATTGCTGCGAATCCGCGTAACGATCTGGGAAAGTTTGCCCATTCGGCCGGATCTCCTGCGTGGATCCACCATCGGCTCAGCCGACGGACCCTGCCGGCCGACTGGCCACGGCCGCCAGCGTCGTGACACCGACCCGGAGGCACTCCTCGTCCACGTCGAACGTCGGCTGGTGGATGTCTGCGGCCGACGACCGGCCGACGGGGCGGACGCCCAGCCGAGCCATCGCCCCCGGCACCTGGCGCAGCATCCACGCGAAGTCCTCCCCACCCAGCGACTGCTCGGTGGCGGTCACCCCCCGCGGACCCAGCACGGACCCGGCGGCGTCGCTCAGTCGCTCGACCCCGAGCTGGTGGTTGACGGCCGGCGGAACGCCCGCGGTGACCGAGATCTCGACCCCCACCCCGAACGGCTGCACGATCTGGCTGATCAGCTCGGGGATCAGCTGTTGTCCGGTCCGCCAGCCGTTCTCGTCGAGAGCGCGAAGGGTCCCCTCGATCAGGCCCACCTGGGGAATGGCGTTGGCCGCCGATCCCGCGTGGATCCGACCCCACATCATCGACAGACCGCTGCGCGGGTCGACTCGGCGGGACAGCAGCAGCTGGGTCTCGGTGGCCAGCGCCCCGAGAGCACCGACCAGGTCCGCGGTCAGGTGCGGTCGCGAGGTGTGACCACCGCTGCCGGTCAGGGTGACGGTGACCTGGTCGACGGCCGACGTGATGGGACCCACGCGCAGGGCGATCTGGCCCACCTCGGTGCGTGGGTCGCAGTGCAGCGCGTACACCTCGCTCAAGCCGTCCAGCACCCCGCAGGAGATCGCGTCGACCGCACCGCCCGGGCTGGTCTCCTCGGCCGGCTGGAAGATCAGCCGGACTCCGCGGTGCAGCTGACCGGCCTCACGCAGCCGGGCGAGCACCAGACCGGCGCCGAGCACCACGGCGGTGTGCACGTCGTGGCCGCAGGCGTGACACACCCCGTCGGTGACCGACCGGTAGGGCACGTTCTTGCCGTCTTGGATCGGCAGCGCGTCCAGGTCGGCCCGCAACCCGACGAGGTCGTCCGGCGACCCGTCACCGTCCGGGAGGATGTCGCAGACCGCACCGGTGCCCACCCGCAGGATCTCCGCGCGCAGCCCGGCCCGCCCGAGCGTGTCGACCACCACCTGGGTCGTCCGGTACTCCTCGTGGCCGACTTCGGGATGGGCGTGGATGTCACGGCGCAGGGTGACCAGATCGTCGTACCGGCGATCGGTCTCCTCCTGGATCAGCTGGAGCCGCGAGCTCGTGGACGTCTGCACCTGCACCGACTCAGTTTCTCACTGTGTCCGACCGCTCACGCCGTCACGCTGAGACGTGGGCAGAACATGGGCAGAAAGTGGAAAGGATAGGCTCGCCTTATTCGCTGTCGATGGACCCGACGAAAGGGCACTCGTGGGTTACTACTCCGACTACTACCGCGCCGACGTACGCGAGGTGGTGGCGTTGACCCCCCACATGATCCGGATCGTCTTCGGCGGGGACGACCTGCGGCGCTTCGTCAGCAGCGGTGACCCCGACGAGCGGCTGGTCGTGGTGCTCCCCCGCGCCGGGCAGCGCGAGGCGCCCGCCCCCGTCCGCCAGGACGACGGCACCCTCGACTACCCGGACGAGAACGAGCCGGAGATGCGCAGCTACACCGTGCGTCGGGTCGAACCCGCCTCTGGTGAGCTGGTGATCGACTTCGTGCGGCACGAAGGAGGAGCCGCGGCCACCTGGGCGATCCAGGCCCTGGTCGGCGACGTCGTCTACCTCAGCCCGGCCGGCGGCTGGTACAAGCCACCGGCGGATGCCACCTGGCAGCTGCTGATGGCCGACATGACCGCGCTACCGGCGCTGGGCCGGATCCTGGAGGAGCTCCCGGAGCCGCAACGCGCGCTCGTGCTGGCCGAGGTCACCGAACCGTCCGACAGCCAGCGGATCGACAGCGCCGCCGACGTCACCTACACCTGGCTGCCCGGCACCGGCAACGGCCACAGTCGGAGCCGGCTGCTCCAGGCGCTGCGGGAGATCGAGCTACCCGAGGGGCCCGGCTACATCTGGTTCGCCGGTGAGGCGGCGGAATCGAGGGCTGTCCGCAAGTACGTCCGGCGCGAGCTCGGCTGGCCGACTGAGCGCTTCACCATCCTCGGCTACTGGCGAGTGGAGAAGGAGCGCTGGATGGCGCGCTACGAGGAGGTCGGGGAGAGCCTGGAGGCGGTCTACGAGAGCGCCGTCGCGTCGGGCCTGTCCGAGGGCGACGCCCTGGAGGTCTACGAGGAGGCGCTGGAGAAAGCCGGACTCTAGCGTCAGGCCGTACGAGCTGCGGGGTCAGAACTGGCCGCGCTCGTTGACGTTGAACATGAACTTGCGCCACTCGGTCTGGATGTGGCTGAACTCCGGCGCCGCCCCCCACTCGGTCATCAGCCGAGCCTCCACGTCGGTCTGGTGCGCACGGGCGAACTCCAGCAGTGCCTGGGCCGCCGGATAGTAGGACCAGTGCCAGCGTTCCTCGATGTAGCCGGCGCTCATGAACGTCGACGTCGCGGTGAACGACTGGATGAACCCGTAGGTGGCGGCGTTGCTCATCATCCAGCTGTACTCATCGGCGAAGGCGCCACCGGCCTCCCAGTCCGCCGGATTCATGTCCGGGTCGAACAGGTCGAAGTCGGTGCCCCAGTGGTGCCGCGAGATGCCGGGTGCGCTGGAGGCTCCGAGGATCTCCTGCTGGCGCTCGTCGGCGGTGAGCGTGCTCAGCCAGCAGGTCCGATGGTCGGCGTTGTCGGGATCCCACCGGGTGGCGCTGCCGACGAGCGCGCCGCAGCGACCCCTGGCCCGGTCCGACACCCGGTCGAACGGACGGCCGCCGTGGGCGCGGTCCAGGAAGGTGAACTTCCGCTCCCAGATCGCCCGCTGCTGCCCGAAGTCGCGACGACCGGACCTGGTGGGCGGCCCGGACGACAGCCGGAGCGGCGAGCCGGGGCGACGGGCCGCGATCCGGATCGCCGCCATCATGCAGTCCCGCTGCGCTTCCGCCTCGCGGGTGACAGACGCCGGCGGTGCCGCCAGACCGACGATCCAGCTGATCACGTCCCGCTCCGGCATCCGGGCGATCACGCTGCTGGTGATCCGGTTCTTCGCGACGTCCAGCGCGGCCTGGTCGGCAAAGTTCCGACAGCCTGCCGGTAGGCCTCGAGGTGGCGTCTCCCGCGGCAACGGCTCGGGCATCGTGCCGAGCTGCTGCAGCACCCGGACGATCTCGTCGTACAGATGCCCGAGCCACCGCAGGAGGGTGGCCAGCGTGCCGGGCTGTTCGGCGCTCTCCGGGCCGGCGGTCCCCGGAGACGGCTGGCGCTGCACCGGAGTGCCTCCGCTGCCCTGCGGGCCGCCGGCTACCGGCGGTCGGCAGCTGGCGCCCAGCTGGGTGATCGCCTGCTCGCCCATCGCCTCGTTGCGGGCCGCCGGACCGCCCAGCTCGGCCTCGACGTTGGCGTACCGTCCGAACGCGAAGCGGACCGAGAGGGATCCGTCGTCACGCACGCCGGCCGACTGGAGCACGACGTTGCGGTGCTGGGCCACGAGGGCGTCGAAGTCGGCGCGCCGGGTGACCAGGAAGAAGTCGTCCTTGTCCTCGGTCGGCTCGACGTGCGGATTGCCGGGAACCGACGTGTCGGTTGCGCCGGCGCGAGCCTCCCGACCGGCCGAGGACCCGCAGCCCGCCGGACCGCTGCCACCCGGACAGTAGGAGAGGATGTCGATGCTGGAGCTGGCGTCGTTGTTGTGGAACGCGGCGACGGGCGCGCCCTCCCGGCAGATCCCCTCGGCCATCTCCTCGGCCAGGGTCCCGGGCACGCCCATGCCCCGGCGGATCGCCGGCCAGAGCTGTTGGTCACGGAAGTCGACGACTTGTCGGATCGCATCCGCCTTGACCGGGTCGGTGGCGCAGGCGCCACGGTTCCAGGTCGGCCACAGCCGGGCCAGCGCGGCGTCGGAGAAGATGCGATTCGGGTCCGCTTCGCAGATCTGCGAGCCGACGGGCACGTGGATGTGGCGCGTCGTGCTGTCCAGGTGCACGAGGTTCACGTCGCAGCGCGGCACCAGCGCCTGGGCGGCGCGCAAGGCGCCGGTCTCGTTGCCGTGCAGATGGACCAGGCACACCGACGGGCGCGGCAGGAGCGGCGACGGCTCGGTCACCACCGACTCGGTCACCGCTCGCTGCAGCCTGGGCTGGACGGGCGTGGCTCCCTCACTCCCGGACTCCTCTTCCGTGGACTCCTCTGCGCACGGACACCCGGGGCTGACGTGGTCGCCGCAGCACTGCACTGTCGGTTTCGCCGTCGACGGTCCGGCGAGCAGACGACTCGCGGCGGCGTTGCCCGCGGCCCGCTGCAACGTCAGGGCGAGCGCGAGCGGCGTCGGTTGGCTGAGTGCTGGACGGACCACGGCCGGTTGCCGGGCTGTGGGGTCGACCGACCCGCCCTCCGCGCCCGACCGGGTGGCAACCTGAGTTCGCATCATCGTCTCCCACCGTGTTTTCTACGCTCGTCGCCGAATCCTGAGCAGGTCCAGGAGGGCAACCAGGAGGGCAACGATCCCCTCCCGACCGTGCGCGTCAGCGCCGAGGGTGCTGAGTCCACACCTCGGTGATCGGGATGGGGCGCTCCAGGAGGGCACTGGCCGCTCGGTGGCCTGACATCAGGGCAGCCGTGACGGTTGCCGGATCCTCGGTCCAGGTGGCCTCACCCGCCAGGTGCAGGACACCACCGCCCACCGGTGTGGCCAGCAGATCATGGTCCACGGGCGTGGAGCCGACCGTCATGTACGCGTAGGATCCGCGGGCGTACGGGTCGTCCTGCCAGCGGGTGACATGCACCTGCGCAGGCTCCTGGACAGCGTCGCCGTAGAGCCGCCGGAGCTCGCCGAGCACGGAATCGACCAGTCGGGCGTCGCTCCAGGTACGGGTCTCGCGAGCGCAGGGACCGGCCGCGAAGGTGAGCAGGGTCGGCTCCCCGTGCAGCGGGGTGAGGTCGTACCAGGAGTGCCACCAGACGCCGCGGGGGCCCTGCTGCCGGATCGCGTAGACCCCCTCGTCCCAGAACCGCCGGGGAAAGCGCAGGAAGATCTTCTCGAACGCGTTCATCTCGAGCCGAGCGACAGCCCCCGACACGGGCTCGGGCAGCGCCGGCTCGATCACGAAGTCGTCGGACTTGAGCACGCCGATCGGCACGGTCACGACGGCGCGATCGGCGGTGACGTCGCCCCGATCGGTCGTGATCGTGACCCCGTCCTGCGACCAGTCCACCCGACGGACGACGTGCTCGAGTCTCACCTCGACCCCGGTGGCCAGCTGAGCGGCGAGCCGGTCGTAGCCCTCGGGGAAGACGACCTCGTCACCGTGGACGGCGCCGTCGTCCAGGCCGTGGGCGTCGAGGTCGTCGATCCAGACGCCGTACTGCTCCTCGGTGCGGTGCCGGAGGTACTCCCGCACCCGCTGCGTCCGGTCGTCGTCCCAGTGCTGCCGCGCGAGGGTCGCCTCCACGACGTCGGCGTAGGAGCTGCCCAGGGTGGAGGCGGCGACGGTGCGGGCGAGCCGCTCGTCCACCTCGTGGAGGTCGGCGACGAACCGCCGCGTCGCCTCGTCGCTCAGGCGTCGGCCCGCGGGGTCGTAGTAGGCGATCGGGCGACGGTCCGGCTGGTACGCCCCGACGGTGAACTCCACGGTGGGCAGGCCGAACGCCCGGGCCGCCTCGGCGAGCGGACTGTCGTCGACGCCGTGGATCCACGAGGCGCCGAGATCGGTCACGCGGCCATCGCTGCGGTCGGTCCAGGTCCGTCCGCCGATCCGGTCACGGGCCTCGAGGACCACGACCCGCTGCCCCGCCTGGGCGAGCAGCCGAGCCGCGGTCAGACCCGCCACCCCCGCGCCGACCACGATGGTGTCGAACTGGCTCATGATCTCCCCCTCGCTCGCGTCCGCGGCGTGATCGGTCAGAACCGCTCGGCCGGTTGATAGGTCCCCCAGACGTCGCGAAGAGCGTCGCACACCTCACCCACCGTGGCCCGGGCCGCCAGCGCCTGCCGCAGCGGCACCAGCACGTTGGCGGTGCCGGCGGCCGCCGCCGTGACCGCCGCGAGAGCGCTGACCACCGCGGGGCCGTCCCGCTCGGCCCGCAGCCTCCTCAGTCGCTCCGCCTGCGTCTTCTCGATGGCGGGATCGACCCGCAGCGGCTCGTACGGTTCCTCCTCGGTGAGCTGGTAGCGATTCACTCCCACCACGACCCGGTCCCCGGAGTCCACCCCGCGGGTCACGTCGTACGCCGACAGCTCGATCTCGCCCTTCTGGTAGCCCTCCTCGATCGCGGCCACCGCCCCACCCCGGTCGGCGACCTGGTCCATCAGCCGCTCGATCTCGGTCTGGAGGTCGTCGGTCAGGGACTCGACCACGTACGACCCGGCGAAGGGATCGACGGTCGCGGTGATGTCGGTCTCGTAGGCCAGCACCTGCTGGGTGCGCAGGGCCAGCCGCGCGGACTTCTGGGTGGGCAGCGCGATGGCCTCGTCGAAGGAGTTCGTGTGCAGCGACTGGGTGCCGCCGAACACCGCGGCGAGCGCCTGCACCGTGACCCGGACGAGATTCAACTCGGGCTGCTGGGCGGTCAGCTGCACCCCGGCGGTCTGGGTGTGGAGGCGCAGCATCGCCGACTTCGGGTCCTGGGCACCGAACCGCTCGGTCATGATCTTGGCCCAGATCCGCCGGGCCGCCCGGAACTTGGCCACCTCCTCCAGCAGCGTCGTGCGGGAGACGAAGAAGAAGGACAGCCGTGGCCCGACGTCGTCCACCGCCAGTCCGGCCGCCTGGGCCGCCTCCACGTACGCGATCCCGTCGGCCAGGGTGAACGCGACCTCCTGCGCGGGTGTCGCCCCGGCCTCGGCCATGTGGTAGCCCGAGATGGAGATCGTGTTCCACCGCGGCGTGTGCTGCCGGCACCAGGCGAACGTGTCGCTGACCAGGCGCAGCGACGGCGACGGCGGGTAGATGTAGGTGCCCCGGGCGATGTACTCCTTGAGGATGTCGTTCTGGATGGTGCCGGTCAGCGTGGACAGCTCGACCCCCTGCTCCTCGGCCACCAGCGTGTAGAGCAGCAGCAGCACCGCGGCCGGCGCGTTGATGGTCATCGAGGTCGACACCTCGCCCAACGGGATACCCGCGAAGAGGGTGCGCATGTCGTCGATCGAGTCGATCGCCACGCCCACCTTGCCGACCTCACCGGCGGCCAACGGGGCGTCGGAGTCCATGCCCATCTGGGTGGGTAGGTCGAAGGCGACCGACAGCCCGGTGGTGCCGTGGGCGATCAGCTCCAGATAGCGGGCGTTGGACTCCGCGGCGGTGCCGAAACCGGCGTACTGCCGCATCGTCCACGGCCGTGTCGTGTACATCGACGGGTAGACACCCCGGGTGTACGGGAACTCCCCCGGCGTGCCCAACGCGGTGGCGGGATCGAAGTCATCCAGGGCGTCAGGGCCGTAGACCGGCTCGAACGGAGTGCCCGACTCGGTCTGACCTCGCATCGTCGTCCTCTCGTTGACCGTGCCCTCGCCCGCTTGATGAGAGCATTCTCACCGTCGGCTCATCTCGTCCCGCTCACGACTTTGGCATGCTTGCAGGATGCCCGCCGACCGCACCCGGGACCGCGCCCGCCGTTCGGCGCGGCTCACCTCCCGACGATCGGTCCCCTGGCGCCCCCTGTCGGTCCGCGCCCGCATCCTCACCGCCGTCCTGGTGACCACCGCCATCGGCATGTTGGGCGCGGGCGGCGTCTCCTACCTGATCGCTCGGGAGCAGACCCTCGACAACATCCGGAGCTCTCTGCTGCAGGAGAACGAGGAGATCAACACGGTCGCCGCGTTGGCCGGCCGCGGCGAGACCGGCCGCACCATCACCGGTCCGGGTGACGTGCTGTGGCTGGCCATCAAGAGCTCGGTCCCCGACCCGGACGAGGCGATCATCGGGCTGGTCGATGGCAGGGTCGAGTGGGTGCCCGGCTCGGAGGAGCCGAGTCAGAAGTCCCTGGAGGACGACCCGGAGCTGATCGCCGCGGCGGCGGCGGTGCGCCCGGGCCAGCCGGTGATGCTGCAACGGATCTCGACCGCCGGTCATCCCGACATCGCGTTCATGTCCATCCCGGTGCAGGTGAAGGGCTCACCCGACCTGGGGCACTACGTGGCCGCCGTCGACGTCCGGCTCGCGTTCCAGCCGATCATCCGGACGCACCTGACCTATGCGGCCGTCGCCCTGGTCGCGCTGATCGCGATCGGCATCGTCGGCTACCAGGTGGCCGGCAAGCTGCTGTCCCCGCTGCGGTCGCTGCGGCGTACAGCGCAACGGATCACCGAGACCGATCTGAGCGAGCGAATCCCGGTCGACCAGCTGGCCGGCGACGAGGTCGGAGATCTCGGTCGGACGATGAACTCCATGCTGGACCGGCTCTCGGCCTCCTTCGACAACCAGCGTCGGTTGCTGGACGACGCTGGTCACGAGCTCAAGACCCCGATCACCATCGTCCGCGGACACCTGGAGCTGGTCGACCCGAAGGACCCGGCCGACGTCATCGAGACCCGCGACCTGGCCATCGAGGAGCTCGACCGGATGCGCCGGCTGGTGGACGAGATCTTGATGTTGGCCAAGGCCCGCCGTCCCGACTTCGTGCAGCCGGAACCGGTGGTGGTGGCCGATCTCCTGGCCGGGGTGCTGGACAAGGTGATCGCTCTGGGCGACCGGCGCTGGGTGATCGAGGCGACCACCAGCGAGGTGGCGACTCTCGATCCCCAGCGGATCACCCAGACGCTGATCCAGCTGGTGGCCAACGCCCTCAAGTTCACCCACCAAGGCGCGGTGATCGCTCTCGGCGGCCGGATCTACGGACCGGAGGTGCGATTGTGGGTGCGTGACGAGGGGAGCGGGATCGCCGCCGAGGACCGGGGGCGGATCTTCGAGCGTTTCGGCCGCGGCTCCGACCCGACCGGTACGCAGCCCCCCGACGCCGACGACGGAGCGGGCCTCGGGCTGGCCATCGTGGACGCGATCGCGCTGGCCCACCACGGCCGAGTCGCGTTGGCCACCGAGGTCGGGGTCGGCTCGACCTTCACGTTGTGCCTGCCCCGCACCGGCCGGTCGTTCGACACCGAACCCGAGCCCGACCCGGGTCTGCCGGAGCGCGAGCCGGAGACGCCGGTACGACCCGTGGCCGCTCCCCACCCACCGACCAGCCACCCGATGACGAGGGAGACCGTGACGTGGCCGCCATCTTGATCGCCGAGGACGAGCCGCGGATCGCTGCGTTCGTCGAGAAGGGCCTGCGGGCAGCGGGACTGTCGACCACGGTGGCCCGCACCGGACCCGACGCCCTGGACTACGCGTGCACCGACGAGTTCGACCTGATGGTGCTGGACATCGGTCTACCGTTGATGGACGGGTTCGCGGTGCTGGAGGCGCTGCGCGGTCAGGGCTCGACCATGCCGGTGATCATCTTGACCGCCCGCGACTCGGTCACCGACACGGTCGCCGGGTTGGAGGGTGGCGCGGACGACTACATGGCCAAGCCGTTCCGCTTCGAGGAGCTCCTGGCCCGGGTCCGGATCCGGCTGCGGGACACCGCTCCGGCCCAGTCGGTGGTCTTGGCCCAGGGCGAGCTGAGCCTCGACCTGCGGACGCGGGTGGTGCAGGTGGCGGGGAAATCGGTGGAGCTGTCGGCGCGGGAGTTCACCTTGATGGAGACGTTCCTGCGCCACCCCAACCAGGTGCTCAGTCGCGAGCAGCTGCTCTCCCGCGTCTGGGGCTACGACTTCGATCCTGGCTCCAACGTGGTCGACGTGTACGTGCGCTATTTGCGCAACAAGATCGGTAGCGACCGGATCGCCACCGTTCGCGGTGCGGGCTACCGGCTGTCGGTCTGAACCCTGCCCAGCCTGGGGTCGGGGCAGCCCGTGCGGGTCAGCCCGGGGTGTCCGGCGACTTGGGCGACTTCGGACTGATCGGGCTCACCGCCGACACCGTCTTCTTACCCGTCGGTTCCGCCTCGGCACTCGGTTCGGCAGCGGGCTTGGTCGCCTTCGCCTTCATGGTGGCCGAGGGTGTCGGGGACGCCGTCGTGGTCACCCGCTCGACCCGCGCCCGGTTGGCGGCCTCGGCGTCGATCACCAGACCACGCTGCTCAGGGCCGTCGACCATCGTCGGCGATCCGTAGACGGCCACCACGGGCGTGATCACCAGCGCCGCGGCGCCACCGGCGACGATCCACTTCGTTCGGCTGCGCATGGGTCCCAGCACACCGGGGCTCGATGAGGGGGCGGGGAGACGACGATGAGAGACCTCTCATCTCGGCTGGCGGACACCCGGCACTTTCCATCCACGGACGACAATTCCCGCACGACACGAGGCCCGCGGACACCCCGCAATATCCATCCACGGACGACAATTCCCGCACGAGGCCCGCGGACACCCGGCAATATCCATCCACGGACGACATGTGCGCTGACGAGAGCTGCACCCGCCGATCCGATCCCGGACTCAACCGGCCCTCGAACTAGCCGGCACTGCGGACGAGCCGCTCGGCAGCGTCGACGATCTGATCGGTTTCGGCCTCCCAGCGCGCCTCCTGGCCCCGGTACGGACCGGTGGCCAGGGACACGACGACCCCGGCCGCCCGCAACCGCAGCTCCACCGGGTCGACGCGAGCGTCGAAGACCGGCATCCAGGTCCGGACGAGCTGGCTGACCCGGGCGGCCTGGACCGTGCTCATCCGCTGCACGGTCGACAGATGGGCGATCAGGCAGGCGAGATCGTCGGCCCGGCGACCGGGACCGACGGTGTCGATGTCGAGCAACCCGGTGACCCGCCCGTCGGACACGAACAGCTGGCCCTCGTGAAAGTCCCCGTGGGTCGGCTCGCTGCCCGGCTCGACGCCGGCCAGTCCGCCCCTGACCTGGTCGACCAACCAACGCAGCCGGGCCTCCAGCGGTGGCAGGGCGGCGGACACCATCGCCGCATACTGGTCGATCGCGTCAGTCCACGGGTTGCGTCGTGGCAGGGTCGCGACCTCGCGTGGCATGGCGTCCAGCAGACCGACCAGCTGCTCGGCGGTGCACGGCGGCTCGGGATCGAAGATGGCCTGCGCGAGCGGACGGCCGGGCAGCTGCGGCAGCACCAGCAGGAAGTCGTCGGTCGCCGCGGCCACCTGCGGCGCCGGCAGTCCCGCCCCCAGCAGCAGCTGGTGACGCCGCAGGGTCGGCTCGAACAGCTTCTGGCGGAGGACCTTGATGTAGAAGATCGCGCGACGACCTCCGAGCGGCACCGTCGCGCGCAGCACCGCCCGCCGCCGCGGTCGGTAACCGATCATCTCCAGCTCGACCTGGTCGGCCTCGAGCAGCTCGGGCGTGACCTCGTACGCGTGCAGCAGCGCGGCGACCTGCTCGGGATAGGCGGCCCGGATCAGTCCCGGCAGGTCGGGGTCACGCGGGTACAGCCAGACCGCGACCTCCCGCAGCCCATCCGCGAAGATGACCGCACGCTCGTCGGTCTCGGTGCGTCCACCGACCCGGACACTCGCCCCGAGCAGCTCGCTCCGGCGGCCGAACGGCCAGTCCACCACGGCCGTGTAGGTCGCGGTGGTCGAGCGTAGCGGGTGCGCGTCGACGTGGTCGAGCTGCCAGGTCACCAGCGTGCCGCCACCGTGGTCGACGGCGGCCCGCAGAAGCTCCTCGACATCGGTCGAGGTCAGCAACACGGATCCGTCGGGATCGGGGTTCACGGTCGGGGCTCCTCCAGCTACCGTCGGATCTCGGTCGGACGATCCTCGCACGGCCGAGGCTGGATGTATCAGATCGGACGGAGCACACTCATCGAAGAGGTATGAACCCGAACCCGAGGTCTTCAGCACAGCAACCCCCTCAGCCGGTGCCCGACCGGTCCGACGAACGGAGACCTCCGATGCCCGAAAAGCTGGAGGACGGACTGGCGAGTCGCGCCGGTCGTCTCTTCGCCGCCTATCGCGACGGCGACGAGGCGGTGATGGCCGACCTCGTCCGCACCCTCACTCCGATCCTCTGGCACACCGTCCGAGCAATCCGGCTGGACACCGCGGCCGCCGAGGACGTGCTGCAGACGGTGTGGCTGACCCTGGTCCGCAAGGCCGACACCATCAGCGAACCGCAGGCGGTGCTGCAGTGGATGATCGTCACCACCCGGCGCGAGGCCTGGCGAGTGGCCAAGGCCGCGACCCGTTTCCGGCCGGAAGACTTCGACTCCGCGGTCGGGCAGGATCAGACCCCGAGTGGGGAGTCGGTCGAGGATGACGTCGTGGCCGCCGACTCGCAGAACCGGCTGTGGCAGCACATCCAGACCCTGCCTCAACGGTGCCAGGCCCTGCTACGCGTGATCGCGTTCGCCGACCGTCCCGACTACGCCGAGCTGGCCCGCTCGCTCGGGATGCCGCAGGGCAGCATCGGACCCACCCGGGGCCGCTGCCTGGCCAAGCTCCGGCTCGTCCTGGACGCCGATCCCGCCTGGGAGGCACGATGAACACGTACGACCACCGCGGCCCGGGCCGGAACGGTGATGATCTCGCCCCCGACGACCGGGAGCTGGCCCTGGCCGGCGAACCGCTGACCGAGGCCGACTACGCGCTGCTCGACTCCCTTCAGGCCCTGTACGACGAGACCGACCCGGTGCCCGATGGTCTGGTGGAGCGGATCCAGTTCGAGATCACGCTGGACGCCCTGCACGCCGAGCTGGCCACGCTCACCCAGCTCGATCTGGCGTCCAGTGGCGCCCGGAGTGCCTCGACCGAGTCCGTCCGAACCATCACGTTCACCGCGGAGGCCGTGACCACGATGGTGACCATCAGCCCACAACCGGACGGCAGCGTGCGGGTGGACGGCTGGGTAGCCCCCGGTGCCGGGCTGCTGGTGGAGGTGCTGCTGGCCGACGAGGCGCGCCGCACCCATGCCGACGATGACGGCCGCTTCGTGATCGAGAACCTGCCGGCCGGGCTGGCCAAGTTCGCCCTGCACACCACCGACGCCTCCGGCTCGCCGCACACCGTGGTCAGTCCGACCATCGAGCTGTAGAACAGAAGGCATGGAGCGACCTCGGCTGCAGCTCACCTCGATCACCGTCGGCACCGACGACCCGCACGGTCTGGCCGCGTTCTATCGCGAGCTGCTGGGCTGGGAGGTGACCGGCGACGACCCGCCGCAGGGTGCTGACCCCGGGTGGGCGCAGGTGAAACCAGCCGCGGACGGGGCACCGGGTCCGACCCTCAACTTCGAGGGCGAGCGCCGATTCCGACGACCGGTCTGGCCGTCGATCGAGAGTGGTCAGAACGCGACCCAGCACCTCGACATCTGGGTGCAGGACCTCACCGCGGCCACCGAGTGGGCCGTGTCCGTCGGGGCCGTGCTCGCCGACTTCCAGCCCCAGGACGACGTCCGGGTGCTGTTCGACCCGAGTGGGCACCCGTTCTGCCTGTTTCTCTAGCGGGTTGACCTGTTCCGCTGAGCACTCACACCGGCCGGCGGGACCGCGGCAGCTTCGCCACCACCAGCTCGTACGATCGGTCGATCAGCTCGGCCACGTCGTCGTCGGCCAGGGCGTCCACGAAGTAGGAGTTCCAGCCACCGGCGCCGAGGTGCGGCATCCACCGGCCCGCGCCGGGATGGCGATCCAACCACAGGTCGGCGACCTCGCGGTTCCCGCACTTGACGCCGATCGAGGCCACCGGCGGCGCCGGTCCGAGGAAGACGAAGATCCGCTCGGCGACCTTGACCACGACCTGACCTTCCCACGGCTCGTCCCGCCAGGCGCCCGGCTTGGCCAGACAGTAGGCCAGCCAGTCGTTCGAAGCGGTCCGCTTCATCGCGATCCTGGTGCCCACGGCCGGAGCTCAGCGAGCCGGCAGCAGGCCCATCTTCGCGTACACGTCGGCCACGGTCTTGGCGGCGACGTCGCGGGCCCGGGCCGCGCCGTCGGCCAGGATGGCCTCCAGCTCGCCGCGCTCCTCGAGCAGCTCCAGGGTCCGGACCCGGAACGGCGTTGCGAAGGCACCCACCGCCTCGGCCGCGGCGCCCTTCAGGTCCCCGTAGCCGCGGCCGTCGAAATCGGCCACCAGCTGCTCGATCGAGGTGTCGGTCAGCGCCGAGAGGATGGTCAACAGGTTGGAGACCCCCGGCTTGGCCGTCTCGTCGAAGCCGATCGAGCGGTCCGAGTCGGTGACCGCGGACTTGATCTTCTTGGCGTTGACCCGGGGCTCGTCCAGCAGGTTGATCAGGCCGGCCTGCGAGGTGGCCGACTTGCTCATCTTCGCGGTCGGATCGGCCAGGTCCTGGATCTTGCCGACTGCCCGGATGATGTGCGGCTCCGGGACGGTGAACGTGTCGCCGTAGCGGGCGTTGAACCGCACGGCCAGGTCCCGGGTCAGCTCCAGGTGCTGGCGCTGGTCCTCACCGACCGGGACCTTGTCGGCCTGGTAGAGCAGGATGTCGGCGGCCATCAGGATCGGGTACGTGAACAACCCGACGTTGGCGGCGTCGGCGCCCGCCTTGGCCGCCTTGTCCTTGAACTGGGTCATCCGGTTGGCCTGCCCGAAGCCGGTCAGGCAGCTGAGCACCCAGGTGAGCTGAGTGTGCTCGGGCACGTGCGACTGGATGAACACCACCGAACGCTGCGGGTCGATGCCGGCAGCCAGCAGCTGGGCGGCTCCGAGCAGGGTCTGCTCCCGACGCAGCGCCGGATCCTGGTCCAGGGTCAGCGCGTGCAGGTCGGCGATCCCGTAGAACGCCTCGAACTCGTCCTGCATCGGCACCCACTGCCGCAGGGCCCCCAGGTAGTTGCCCAGGTGCAGCGAGTCGGACGTCGACTGGGCCAGGGAGAGCACGCGGGGACGGTGGGTGTCGGAGGCCATGGTCGTCATTGTTCCACGCCGCCGCCCGCGCTCAGCCGGAATTCTGGTCGGCGGCCGGCCCGGCGACCGTCGCCGCATCGGGGCTTGCGGCGGTCTCGGCCGGCACCCGCTTGACGTCCAGCCGAGCCGCCCGACGGCCGTCCAGCTCGGTCACCTTCAGCTGCAGCCGGACGGTCTCGTCGTCGTCCTCCCCGGGCTGCAGCGCGTCGACCTCGACGGTCGCCTGGAGCGTCGGCAGCTGCCCTCGCGCGGCCATGAAGAACCCGGCGACGGTGTCGTACGGTCCCTCGGCCAGCTCGAACCCGGTCTGCTCCGCGAAGTCGTCGAGGGTGCTCAGACCATCCACCTCGATCGTGTCCGGGCGCTGCTGCTGCGGCGGGACCACCACGTCGTACTCGTCGGTGATGTCGCCGACCAGCTCCTCGACCAGATCCTCCATGGTGACGATGCCGGCCGTGCCGCCGTACTCGTCCAGCACGATCGCCAGGTGGGAGCTTTCCCGCCTCATATCCGACAGCGCCCGGAGCACCCGGACGGTGTCGGGCAGGCTGACCACCGGGCGGACCAGATCCGACACCGGCGTGGACCGGTTGCTCACCTCGGGATCGAGCAGATCCCGGACGTGGACGAAACCGATGATGTCGTCCGCCGAGTCGCCCATCACCGGGTAGCGCGAGTGCGGTGCCTGCAGCACCTCGCGGACGGCCTTGTACGCCGGCATGTCCCCGGGTAGGAAGTCGACCTCGGTTCTGGGCAGCATCACCTCGCGCAGACCCCGGGAGCCGGCGTCGAAGACGTCGTCCACGATCCGGCGCTCCTCATCCCCCAGCGTCGAGGAGCCGCTGACCAGGGCCCAGATCTCCTCGTCGGTGACCTGCTCGCGACCGGCGTTGGGGTCGCCGCCGAGGATCCGCACGACCACGTCGGTGGACACCCCGAGCAGCCAGATCACCGGGCGGGCCAGCTTGGCGATGAAGTCGACCGTCGGGGCGAGCGCCAACGCGAACGCCTCCGACCGCTGCAGAGCCAGCCGCTTGGCGGTCAGCTCACCGAGCACGATGGAGACGTAGCTGATGATCGCGGTGATGATCACCAGGGCGATGTTGTCGGCGACCTTGGTCGGGAGCCCGGGGAACCAGCCCTGCAGAGCCGGGCTGAGGGCGGCAGCCAGGGTCGCACCGCCGAAGGCGGCCGACAGGAAGCCGGCCAGCGTGACGCCGATCTGCACCGCGGACAGGAAGCGGTTGGGGTTCTCGTTCAGCCGGGCGACGGTCCGGCCGCGGGACCCACGGTGGGCCAGCTGCTTGACCTGACTGTCGCGCAGCGAGACCAGGGCCATCTCGGCACCGGCGAAGACACCGCCCACGCAGATGAACAGCAGGATGAGGGCGGCGTTCAGGACCAGCTCGGAGTTCATCGTCGGGTGGTCACGGTGCGATAGCGCTGGAAGTCACCTCCGCCATCGTAGTGTCGCCCGGCAGGTCCGCTTGGATGGACCCATGCCCACAGACCGCCTGTTCCCCGACGTGGTCCCCGTCCTGGTCGACCCCGCGGCCGGGGTGCTGCTGCGGGCCCACCGGGAGTCCGACATCCCGGGGATCATCGAGCAGTGCCGCGACCCGGAGACGATCCGCTGGACCACGGTGCCCTCCCCGGACGGCGGGTACGGCGAGAGCGAGGCCCGGGCGTTTCTGAGCATGATCCCGTTCGGCTGGGAGGGCGGCGGACCGTACCTGTGGGCGATCGAGCTGCTCGGAGGTGAGTACCGGGAAACGATCTCGTTCGCCGGCAGCATCGACCTGCACCCGCGCGAGCCGGAGCTCTTCTCGGTCGGCTTCGGTCTGCACCCGGCGGCTCGGGGGCACCGGGTGATGACGTCGGCGCTGCGGCTCGTGCGGGATCACGCCTTCGACGTGCTCGGGATCGAGGCGATCCGCTGGCAGGCCGTGGTCGGCAACTGGGGCTCTCGGCGGACGGCGGCGGCCGCCGGCTTCCGGTTCGACGGGACGGCTCGCTGCCTGCTGTCCCATCGGGGCCGGCTGCTGGACGGCTGGCAGGCCACGATGATCGCCCAGGACCCCCGGGTCGATCTGTCCTGGCCACCCCCGCCGACGCTGGCCGGCGACCGGATCACGGTGCGGCCGTTCGCCGGTGCGGATCTGGATCGGATCGTCGAGGCCTGCGCCGATCCCGTCACGGCGCACTGGCTGGTCTCGCTCCCGCAGCCGTACGGGCCCGGTGACGCCGCGGACTACCTGGAGGGCGTCCGCGAGATGGCGGCCCGCCGGACCGGCTGGGCCTGGTGCGTCGCCGATGCCGAGGACCGGTGCCTCGGCGCCGTCAGCCTGGAGGGGTTCGGCGGCTACGCGCGGCGGCTGGAGATCGGCTACTGGGCGCACCCGGACGCCCGTGGCCGGGGAGTGATCACCGAAGCGGTCAGGATGGTCACCGCCCAGGTCGAGGATCAGGACCTGGCCGACTCGGTGATCATCCGCTGTGCCGCGGGCAACCATGCCTCGCGCCGGGTGGCGGAGGCCGCCGGCTACGTCCGCAACGGCGTGCAGCCGGCCAGCGAGCCGATCGGCGACGGCTCGCTGGACGACCTGCTGCTCTACACCCGAACTCTGTAGTCGTCACTCGCTGCTCACTGCGCGCTGAGGGCTCGATCTTCCCTCCTCACGCGCCGACGGAAGAACATGTCGACGCCTTCGTCGGTCCAGATCGAGCCGGCGCTTCGTTCACCGCCGCTCGCGACGGTTTGTGAGTCACCCCTTCAGGGCGCCGGCCGCGATGTTGGCGATGAAGTGGCGCGAGCCGATGATGAACACCCCGATCAGGGGCACGACGCTGATCACGGCACCAGCCATGATCATCCCGTAGTCGGTGGCGTAGACCGAGTTGAGCGTGGCCAGGGCGGTCTGCAGGGTCTGACGCTGCGGGTCGACCAGC
>DATDAP010000523.1:0-5927 GCA_036525335.1 Microlunatus sp.
ATGCGGAGGGTGGCGGTCAGACCCAGCGGCGCCTCCGCCGGGGGTTTGACCACGACGGTGCAACCCGACGCGAGGGCCGGGGCGATGCCGTTGAACGCGAGGAAGACGGGCGTGTTCCACGGGCCGATGACCCCAACAGGACCCACGGGCACGTGGCGGATGCGCACGAACGAGGCCTGTCCGGTGCCCGGCAGGCCGCTGCGATCCTCGTTCTGCTCGAGCTCGGTGACGAGGGCGACGAAGCTGCGCAGCATCGCGATCGAGCCGCCGATGTCGCCGCGGGCATCTGCCAACGGCTTGCCCACCTCGGCGGCGATGGTTGCGGCGATGTCGTCGATGTGCGCCTCAAGCGCGTCCGCGCCCTCCCGGATGAGTGTGCCGCGGGCGACCGCACCCAGGTCCCGCCAGGCGGCGAAGGCAGCGGACGCGGCGCCCACCGCACGATCCAGTACTTCGACATCGGCCAGCGCAGTGCTGCCCACCGGGTGTGCAGCGTCGGCGGGGTTGGCCATGGGAATCGAGTCGGCCACCGCGACGCTCTGGCCGTCGACGACGGGGGCGGCATGACGCCATTGCAGCGGGACACGCTCGGCAGTTTTGGTTCTCATGGCGTTTGATCCTGACAGAACGCGTTCCGATGTCATTGGGCGTGCGGCCCAACAGGCCTTGCTGCGATTGTCGTCAAAGCTGGTTCACCCCGCCGTGTTCGGCTGATGATCGTCGTGGAGAGTGGCGGTTGTGCGCCGCGACCAGTCGCACGGACCGGTCTTGGCTCCCGCGGCCAGTGAACGATCCCGGCCTGGCCCGCAGAATATTGGCACCCAGCAGCATGGGGCCCCGAAACCGAGCTCGGATCAGCAGCCGGCCGCGATCACCTCGCGAGAGCGGCCGGGAGTCCGTCGCCAAGTCCCTTCAGAGCAGCAGAGGACCAAGCCATGAAACAGCACGCGCCACTCCCTCCACCTGACTTCTCGCGCACCCAGCTTCGCCGTGCCGTCTTGTCCAGCTATCTCGGTAGCGTGATCGAGTACTACGACTTTCTGCTGTACGCGACCGCCTCGGCGGTTGTCTTCAACAAGGTGTTCTTCTCAAACCTTGATCCGTTGGTCGGCACCGTTGCCAGCTTCCGAACCCTGGCCAGCGGCTACTTCGCACGACCGATCGGCGCGGTCGTGTTCGGCCACTTCGGCGATCGGATCGGCCGGAAGAAGATGCTGGTGCTGAGCCTGTTGTTGATGGGTGTTGGCAGCACCGTGATCGGCCTTCTGCCGACCTACGCGCAGATCGGCGTGTGGGCGCCGATCCTGCTGATCGTTCTGCGTCTCGTCCAGGGCGTGGCGATGGGTGGTGAGTGGGGCGGCGCGGTCTTGATGTCAGCCGAGCACGCCTCGTCACGGCGGGGCCTATGGGCCAGCTTCACCAACGCCGGGGCTCCCAGCGGGGTGGTGCTCTCGACCTTGGTTCTGGCCGCCGTCGCAGCCGCGACCGGCGAGCAGGCGTTCCTCGCTTGGGGCTGGCGGATCCCGTTCCTTTTGAGCATTGTGTTGCTCGCCATAGGTTTGTTCGTCCGGTCCGGGGTCACCGAGTCACCCCTGTTCGAGCAGGCGGCGACCGCCGCCAAGACCAGCAAGCCGCCCCTACTGACAGTTCTCCGGCATCCGCGGAATCTGCTGCTGTCGATCGGCGTGGGATTCGGCGCATTCGTGGCCCAAGGCACTATCACGATCTTCGGGATCTCCCATGCGGTCGAGGCAGGATTCCCTCGTCAAACCGTTCTCAACGTCATGACTGTGGGGGCGGTGCTGACCATATTCGGGATCATCGGGTTCTCGGCCTTGTCGTTATCCCCGGTTACTGACGCGCCCTCATCAATGTCATCACCGACCCCCGGTTGTGACGTCCTGCCATCGTCGTTTCCTCGCAATCAGCGGGTCTTCTTCGACGAGATGGAACGGCAACGATGGCGCAGATCGTGATGGCCCGGCCCGGCGACGGACCGCGCACCTGGACGGTGATCGATGAGGGATACGGGACGGTCGAACCGATCGAGGACTGGCTGGAAGTGCACCGGCTGCTTTGGTCGCCGAACACGGTCCGCGGGTACGCGACCGCGCTGAGCCAGTGGTGGACGTTCCTGGAACAGCGGGCCGAGGCCGATCGGTGGAACGAGGTCGGCGTGCCGACGGTGTCGGCGTTCGTGTCCTGGATGCGCAACGGGCGGCGGGTCGAGCGTTCGCTGGTGCCGGTGGACGGGCCGTCGCCGGAGACGATGCAGGCACGACTGGCGGCGGTCATCTCCTTCTATACGTGGCACGAAGCAGTATCCGGCGTTCCGGTGGCCGGCCGGTTGATGCGTGGGGCGCCGCGGCGTGCGGTGGCCCGGGGGCTGCTTGCGCATCTGGATGCCCGCTCGGCGCCCGCTCCGACGTCGCTGGTCCGGGTGCGCCGCAGGCGTCGGGATCGCCCGCCGTTGCTGATGCCCCAGCAGATCCAGGCGATCCTGAACAGCTGCGCCGCCTACGACCCAGACATCGGTGAATGGGTCGGAAACCTTCGTGACCGACTGCTTTTCGCTCTTCTCGCGGAGAGCGGCATGCGGATCGGTGAGGCGTTGGGCTTGCGTATCAGCGACTTCGTGATGGGTCGGGGCGGTACCCCGTTCATCGAGATCGTGCCCCGTGCGGACAACACCAATGGGGCGCGAGTGAAGATGATGCGTCCTCGCCGGGTCTACGTCGGCGCCGATCTCGAGCGGCTGTTCGCCGACTACCTGACCCATATGGCTTGCACAGCAGCAGATATGGGCATCGCGGTGACGGCGGACTCGCCGCTGCTGGTCAACCTGCAACGGCCGCCGCTGCTGGCTGCGCTGCACGAGGGCACCGTCCGCGACAAGACGGCCGCGCTGCGGAAGAAGGGGATCGGACCGCCCGGGTGGACCCCGCACTGGTTCAGACACAGCCACGCGACCGCGTTGCTGCTGGCCGGCACGGCGGAGTGGGTGGTGTCCCGTCGGTTGGGGCACGCCCATGTCCAGACCACGCTGGACCTCTACGGCTGGGTCCGCGAAGACGAGGCACTGCGGGCGGCTGCCAACTGGAAATCGTACGCGTCCAGCTGGCGGGTGACCGATGCGCCGTGAATCGGGCGGGCGCCTTCTGCCCGCCGAAGACGTGGATCCCGTTCACCGGCTCTGGCTGGAGTTGCCCGAGCCGTGGCGGGGTCCGGTGATCGGCCCCGGTATCCCGAACTGGGATCGGATCACCGAGAACGGCGACAGGCGTATCGATCTGACCGGGCTACCCGACCCGTTCCCGGCCGAACTTGCGTGGATGGCGCACTGGCAGTCCGTCGACGGGACCCGATCGACGGTGCTGGCGATGAACCAGCTGGCCAACATCTTGCGCCGCGCGGGCCGGGAAGGGCAGCCGTTCCCCACCTCGATGCGGGCCTTGGACTGGGAGACGGCCTCGGCGTTGCAGGGGTGGTTCTACGCGCACCGCTGGGGGCGGCTCCCACCCAAAGAAAGCCGTAGCCGGCTGCGGGTGCTGTTCCGGTTCGCCCGGCAGGCGCTGATCGCCCGCTGCTCCGATGGCCCGTGGTGGACGCTCGATGAGTGGCACCCACGTTGTGATCCGCGGATACCGCTGTCGACGCGGGAACCGCAGGCCAACTACGGGTGCTCGCCCGGGCAGATCACCCAGCGATGGCTCCGAGAAGCTGTCAAGTGGTACCTGGGGACCCAGCTGGAGTCCGGGGCGTTGCGCTGGACGACGGTGAGCCAGGACCGGATGAATTGCCTGCGCCGGTTCGACATCTGGCTGACCGGTTGCTTGGACGATCCCACCGAGGTGCTCGGCGATCCGGCGGCCGCCGCCGGACAGGCGGACAGATATCGCCGTTGGGCCATGGAACCGGGCAACCGCAAGACCAGCACGTTGGACCGTCGGACGCCCCCGAAACCGGCCCACCCGCGCCTGATCAACGACGACATCCGGGCAGTGGCAGATCTGTTCACCTTCATGGTGGCCAACCGGGACCGGGCCCGCATCGTCACCGGAAGCGCCGTGTGGGATCGGGTCACCGACACGCACGTGGCCAGTTGGTTCCGCCAGGTCTCCCGCATCCCGCACACGTCCACCCTGAACGACAGGCACTATGTCGATGACCACGCGCTCGCCCAGATACCGGGTGCGCTGCCGTTGCTGGGTCTGCCCCGAGACCAGCAGATGATGATCACCCGGGGCGATGGCACCCAAGTGCTCGCCGCCGGCTTCGACGATCCGCAGGCGATGCGGATGATCCTGCTGCAGATCCTGACCGGGCGCCGGTCCAGCGAAATCCGCACCTGCGAGTTCGATTGCCTGTCATCGGCTCCCGACATCTCGGTGCAGTCCGGGCAGGATCAGGAAGTCGTCCGGTTCCGTTACGCCCAAAGCAAGATCGACACCGCGCCGGACACCATCCTGGTCGACCGCGAGGTCTCCGCGGTCATCGAGGAACAGCAGCGTTGGGTCCGTGAACACCTGCCGGAGTTCGAACCGCGGCATCTGTTCGTGCAGCGGACCGGGAACCGCAACGGCGACAAACCCTACCCGTCCGGAACCTACAACTGGATGCTCCGGGAACTCAGCAACGTCGCGCGGATCACCGATAGCCAAGGCCGGCAACTGCAACTGAGCAACACGCACCGGTTCCGACACACCAAGCTGACCCGGCTGGCCGAACTCGGCCTGCCCATCCACGTCCTGCAGCGCTACGCCGGGCACGCCACACCGACCATGTCGATGCACTACGTCGCGCAGCGCGAGGAACACGCCGAGCAGGCTTTCCTGGCCACCGTCAAGCTGCGGGCCGACGGCAGCCGGGTCCAGTTCTCCCGTGAAGACCACGACAGCCTGCACCTGCTCGACCGGGCCGACCGGTTCCTGCCCAACGGCTGGTGCCTCCTGCCCCCGCTCCAGGTCTGCGACAAGGGCAACGCATGTTTGAGCTGCTCGGTCTTCGTCACCGACGCGACCCACGAGCCGACACTGCGACGGCAACAGGCCGAGACCGAAGCGCTGATCACCCGCACTACCAACGCCTTTCACGAGAAGCACGGCCGCGCCATGCCCGAGGACAACGTTTGGCTCGCCCAGCGTCGCGCCGAACAAGCGGCGCTCACCCGGCTGTTGGCCACGATCGCCGACCACCCCGAACGGGCGGTGCAAGGAGGCGGATGCGGCGCACCTCCGACGGGCCCGGTGCCCCTGGCGCTCACCGGACCCAAGCCCAGGACCCGGCCATGACCGACGCGAACGCCAAACGCGCCGCGACGCTGACCGCCGCGGCCAAGGCGAAATCAGCGGCGAAGACCCAGGCCGCCGAACAAGGCATCCGTGCGTTGGTCAAACGCGGCGAACCCGTCACTTTCCAGGCCGTTCAACGCGAAGCCGGCGTCTCGCACGCCTTCCTCTACGGGAACCCCGACCTCCGCGCCCGGATCGAGCACCTACGTTCCCGCGGCCGCCCGGGCCCGACGCCAGCCAACCCGCCAGACTCGGAAAGCACGCTCGTCCTCAGCCTGACCGCCCAGATCGCCCAGCTCAAGAAGCGGCACCGGCAAGAGATCCAGACGCTCAGAGACGCGCTCGCACAAGCCCACGGGGAGAACCTTGAACTTCGCCGCGAACTCGCCCGCCACGGCAGCTGCGCCCGGCACCACACAGCTCACGTTGCATCGATCGCAGAGACGTCATGACCAGCGCAAACGCCGCTGGTAGGAGTCCAACCCGTCGATAACGGTCGGAGTAGGCAAGACGCACCTGGCCACCGCGCTCGGGCACATCGCAATCGGCCGGCGGCACACCGTGCAGATGATCCGCGCGGAGAAGCTGTTCACCCGACTCCGCGCCGCCCGGCTCGACCAGACCCTGGAGGCCGAG
>DATDAP010000524.1:0-4582 GCA_036525335.1 Microlunatus sp.
GCGGACGACATTGTGGCCCACTGCGACAGCGAGGATCAGGCCCGCATTCTGCAGGCCGCGATCGCCGAGCGGCTGCAGACCCTCGGTCTGCGGCTGCACCCGGAGAAGACGAAGATCGCGTTCTGCCAGGACGCGAACCGGCCCGGGAAAGCCGAGCACACCAGCTTCGACTTCCTGGGCTACACCTTCCGGGCTCGCCTTGCCCGTGGACGACGAGGCTTCTTCGCAAGCTTCGCACCCGCGATCAGCACCAAGGCGAAGAAGGCGGTCGGGCAGAAGATCCGGGCCTGGCACCTCAACCGTCGCAGCGGAACGGACCTGTCCGACCTCGCCGCCGAGCTCAATCCTCAGCTGCGCGGCTGGATCGGCTACTACGGGGCCTTCTACCGCTCCGAGCTGTACTCCCTGGCATGGCGAATCGATCAGCACCTGCTGCGATGGGCCATGCAGAAGTTCAAACGACTGCGCGGGAAGATCGCCAAGGCGAGCGCGTGGCTGGACACCGTCCGACGACACGTGCCCAGACTGTTCGCCCATTGGCACCTCCTCGCGCCTCCCACTGGTCGGCCTGCGGGAGCCGTATGACGGGAGACTGTCACGTACGGTTCTGCGAGAGCCGGAGGGTGAAACTCCCTCCGGCTACTCACCAAACGCGTCGAGGTCCGTGACTGGCTGGCCGCGAACCCCCGAATCCACGCTCACTTCACCCCGACCTCCGGATCCTGGCTGAACCTCGTCGAGGTCTGGTTCGGCATCATCGAACGCCAAGCGATCCGCCGCGGCGTGGTCCCCTCGGTGCGTGACCTGACCATCAAGATCCGGGAGATCCCGCCGAGGGTGGACATGGCCCGGGCCCGGATCCGCATCGGGACGACCGTTGCAGGCCGGCAGCGGTAGGAGATGCGACTCGCTGACCTTCATGCCGGCCGCCTCTCGGCGCCGGCGGCGACTCCGCGCATGAGGATGGTGATCATGGCGTTCCTCTCTCATCGGTCGTTGATTGGTCGGATAGCGGGGCGAGCAGCAACAGTGAGCAGGTGAGCACGATGGCGAAGTTGACGGCGGCCTGCGCGCCTTACGGCGCTCACCCGACCATGATCAACTCGGGTGCCACTCATGATCTTGGTCGCGGGCTGCGCCGCTGACGCGGCTACGGCCCTGGGCCTGCCGGCCCTTCCACACTGGACCCCCTGCCGGAGGGCTGCGCTCCCCTCGAGCCTTGGCAACCTGACGGCCGGTTCCAGCCCTGACTTGGGCTCCTTCGACAAGTTTCGGCGGTGCCTTGCGGGGGTGGCTTCGGGGTAGGCGGCTTCCTTGGCTCGTTCTCGGGCGCGTTTGTCTTCGATGTCTCGGATGGCAGTCAGAGCAGCTTGACCACGGCGTCGTCGTTGGGGAAATGGCCACGGTTCTTCATGATCTTCCGCAGCTGGTAGTTCAGGGACTCGATGCTGTTGGTATCGGGTATGAAGGACCGCGAGGGTCCGCGTGTTGTTCTGTTGGCTCGGCGACTCGCGTCGGGCATACGGTGTGACCGTCCGGGACAGGGGCTCTCGGGGAACACGTATGGGCAGGCCGTTCTTGCTCAGTGGGCTGCGAGCCCGTGTCAGCTCGGTGACGTCACTCAGGATGAGGTCGACCACCGTCCGGGCGCCGTGGGCGTCGACAACATCGGCCTGGTCGACTTCCTGAGCCGTGAGGCTGTCGCGTCCAAGGAGGTTGATGTACTGCTCGAGCGCGGTGCGCAGACTGACATCGTCGGCGGGTGGCGCCGCGGATGTGGTCGTCGTCGCAGCGTTGGTACCAGTGGCGGGTGACGTGGTTGGCGAGCTCGGCGCCGTCAAGCCGGTCGTCGGGGGCATGGAGGACGGCCCAGCGCATCGCCACGCCGGCCCTTGCGGTCACCGAACTTTCGGGTGAGGTCTCGAACGCGAGGTTCAACCACCTTCTCCTGCGCTAGCAGCGCTACGGCAATGAGGCTCGACCGGCGGGAAGCTTCATGAAGCGGAGTCGATCCAGGAAGGATCGGAGCAGCCGAGTGCGCCGTGGACGTCCGCTCGAGTCAGCGCTCTTGGTGGGCCTTACCACGCGCCCCGCATGCCATCCCTACACCGCACGCTCTCGGGCCGCCGGGACGAGGTCCTACCTCCCTGGCCGCGAACAGGGACCGAGAAGACGGTCTGATGAAGCCGGCGAGGGTCCGCAAGCCGATCGTGCTGCGAGACGGAAGGAGCCCGCATGTTGGTGGTTGGAGCATTTCCAGGGGACTCGGCGTGGTTGGTCGCTGCGCCGTCCTTGCCTCGTGGTGTCGACACCCCGTGAGTCAGCGAGCACGGCTTCGGTAACCAGTTGCTGGTCGGCGTGGTTACGGACGGCCGACAAGTCCTCGTCTCGCCAGAGACTCGGCCACAGCGCCGGCTGTCGGTCCACAGGTCGTCCCCCAAGTCGATCCCGACACAGACGGGACGTCCGTGCCACGTGCGCCCACAGCGATCTTGTCGACGTGACATTCCTGGTTTCTGCCTATTCGAGTTCGCGAGTCGACGCGCACCTCACCTCGACGAACGACTCCTTCCTGGCGCCGCAGCAGTGGCCCGACGGCGGGATCCGGAGAGCTCCGGCCACGCCAAGGCCACCAGTGCGACTCTCGTGATCGCGAACAGCCAGGGAACGGGGAGTGCGAAACCGACCCAGAAGACTGCCTCCGCCGGCAGCAGCCCCAGGTTCAGCACCGCGCCGGCCTTGCGCATCTGCCACAGCAGGCAAGCAGAGAAGACCGCAGCCAGCACCACGGCGGAATCCACCAGAAGTAGACCGATCACGCGGTCGTCAGCGAACGAGGACGACCAGGGACCGGCGTACATGTCGAACAGGCCCCACAGCGACGGAAGTCTCCCCTGCTCGGCAAGGAAGATCGCGACAGGCACAGCCGGAACGCCGAACATGGCGGCATAAGCCCAAGTCACGACCGCTGCCGTCCGTGATCGGGTCATCGAGATGCCTCCCGTGGCATCGCTGCTCATCTGGTTGACGTGGGTTGCCCTCCAGCCGGTGGCACAGGCTCCGGAAGCGTGGGCGTTGGGTGCCGCCGCACCGTCCCTTCAGCCCCGTCGATGGTGATCACCTCGCCGTCTCGGACGGCATCGGTCGCCCCGACCACGGCGACAACCGCCGGGATGCCGTACTCCCGCGCGATGATCGCGGGATGCGAGAGCGCCCCCCCGGCGTCGGCGACGAGGCCTCCGATCATGGGGAAGATCACCGACCACGACGGGCGCGTCCCTGGGCAGACGACGATGTCGCCAGGTTCCAGGACGTGGAAGTCAGCCTCGGAGTGGATGATGCGCGCGGTGCCGGTGACGCGTCCCGCCGAGGCCGGTGTGCCGCGCAGCACGCCGTCCTCGTCCTCGGCGGCGGCCGTCACGCTGGGCATGATGAGTTCACCCATGAGCATCTCCGCCTCCGTCGGCGTGCGCTCAGCGCGGGTGAGACCGGTGAACCGCGGAGGTGCGCCGGGATCGGTGCCGTAGCTGATCGGCCCCGGGTGCGCGATCGCCCACGCCCGTTCGCCACGCTGGCGGAGGGCCGAGTCGCGAACGTGGGTGAGCGGATGCAGAGACTCGAGTGCGGCGGCGGCTTCTTCGGGCGTCAGGTGGAACACGTCCTCGGGCATGTGGAGTGAGCCTCTTGCCGCTAGCCGGCGCCCGGCCTCGAGCGCCGCGTACCGCACCAGAGCGAGCGGTGCGTCGATCGTCAGGAAGACATTGTCGTCGCGCAGCCCGTACACCCGCTCCGCGGTTGCCAGAAGGCGATTGAACTGCGCCACGCGAGAGGGTTGCAGTTGCGCGCGGGCTCGCTGTGCAACCCGCCCACGTTCCTCCGCCTGCGCCTCCTTCGCGTCGACAGACCCGGCCTGTCGAGCCGCGTCGATGAGCGCGTTCAGCAGATACGGCGATTCCGCGAGAGTGGGTTCGGCGACTTCGAGGTCGAGGGCGCGGCAGCCGAAGTAGCGTTGGAACCGCTCGAAAGCGTCGGCGCGCTCCGTGCTCTCCGGCGGCATTGCGGCCAGCGAAGCGAGCGCCCGGCCTGGCTCGGAGGCAACGTCGGCGAGCCCGGACAGCAGATCGAGCGTCTCTTGCGGCGTCCATCCGATCTGCGAGCGGCAGAAGTCGACGAGCTCGAAGATCCCGAGCGAGTACGGCATCCCGAGTCGGAAATGGAGTTCTGCGCTGCGGATGAGCATCTCCGCACGGCGACGCAGCTGACCGGCAAGCCCACCGTCGTCGAGTCCGCCGAGGTCAACGTCTTGGAAGGCGAGGATCCGGTCACGCAGCTCGTCTCGGCGACGATCATTCCACCCGTCGAGAAGCTGCTGCGCGGCATCGGCCTTCATGGCTCGCCGTGCTGCGCGCAGCTGACGCCGTCCCGCACTCGAACCGCGGATCAGGAGCGACACGAGCCAGCCGGGCAGCCGCGGCGGCGTCTTCCCGGGCGTAGGCGGCGGAGCGCCAACCGGGACGATCGTCACGTAGTGCCAACCACCGATGCGGGCGCCCGAGAACGTCGCGAGCATCCCGAACTCCTC
>DATDAP010000525.1:0-5640 GCA_036525335.1 Microlunatus sp.
GCCGAACCGGTCCCACAGGGCACGTGGACGGAACTCCGGCCGGGTGAGCCGGTCGGCGATCTGGTCGTAGATGTCGTCGGCGGTGGCGGCGCTGGGTCGGACGTCGATGCCGAAGATGTCGGCCAGCTGCGCGTCGAACCAGAGCCGTACCGGGGTGCCCCGATAGGCACTCCAGTGCTCGCACACGATCCGGAACGCCGCCCGCGACTGGTCCTCGCTCAGCTCGCCCTGCGCCACTCCGAGGGCCGACAGCGGCACGCCGTGGGCGTGCAGCAGCCGGTTCACGTAGTGATCGGGGGTGATCAACAGGGATGTCGGGTCCTTGAACGGGATGTCCTCGGCCAGCCACTCGGCCGGGACGTGGCCGTGGGGGGAGACGATCGGGAGATCGGCCACCGCCCCGTACAGCCGCTGAGCGATCGAGCGAGCACCCGGCTCCGACGGCAGCAGCCGGTCAGGGTGAAGGGTGAGGGACGGAGTCGGCGATGTCATCGTCATCAGATCGTCACCCGGTCCGAGGCAGGTGCTTCGGTCGAGCTCGGCTTGGCAGGGACTACGAATCTGGTCATGTCAGGCTCCAAGGGTCGAGTGGGGGTGGAGTGAGACCGGCGATGGGCTCCAGCCTGACTCATCGGAAGCGGGCGGGGGAACCTCAGACCTTGTGGTCGGGGGTGATGAAGTCGTCCGGGTCCTCGTGGTGGGCGACGATGTCGGCGAACTTGCGGGCCTCGGTCTCGTCCCGGATCTCTCGGAACCGGGCATCGGTCAGCGGGTACTTCATGAAGATCAGCATCGCGATCAAGGCGGCGAGGGCGGGCAGCAGACCGATGGTGGCCTTGATCGCGATGATCGCGGTCTCGGGCTGCACCGGGCTCGGGTTCGCCGCGCTGGCCGCGATGTAGCCGCCGATGGCCAGGGCCCACGCCCCCACCGCGCCGCCGATGGACTGGGTGACCTTGCGGGTGAAGGAGAACAGCGCGTAGGTGGCACCCTCGCTGCGCTTGCCGGTCTTCCACTCCCCGTACTCGACGGTGTCGGCCTCCAGACCGAACATCACGGTGTTGATCAAGCTGGCCCCGATGCCCTTGATGGCCAGGGTCAACAGCACGAGCCAGAACATGTTGGCCGGGGCGAAGAACAGGCCCACCCCGCCGACGATGGTGAACACGCCGCAGTACTGGAAGACGTTCTTCTTGCCGAAACGGTCGATGATCTTGGGGATGAACGGGGTGATCAGCAGCGTGATGCCGGTGTTGACCAGCGTGATGATGCCGACCAGGCCGATGTTGCCGAGCACGTACTGGGCGTAGAAGGCCGTGGTCCCACCGACCGCGAAGAGACCGATCAGGTAGAAGAAGCTGGATCCGCACAGGTAGGCCAGCGGCTTGTTGGTCTTGAGGGTGCCGATGGTCTCCTTGATGGAGATCGACGGCTGCGTGCGGATCACCCGCTCGCGGCAGGCCCAAGCGGTGAACCAGAACGCCAGCGTGCCGACGACGATGAAGGCCAGCGTGACCTTGGTGAACACACCCTGCACGGCCGCCTGGTAGGCGATCAGATCCTCAGGGCTCTGGATGAGGGCCTTCTGACCGCGCAGGTCGGAGATGAAGTTGCCCACCACGAAGGTGAGGATGACGCCGCCGATGCCGGCGCCGAAGGCGCGGGCCGCGACCAGCTTGGCGCGCTCGTGCACCGACTGGGTGACCGCCGAGGCCAGAGAGCCATAGGGGATGTTGACCAGCGAGTAGATCAGACCCAGGATCGCGTACGTGGCGTAGGCGTAGATGAGCTTCATGCCGTCGTCGAAGCTGGTCGGCACGTGGAACACGGCGAAGCTCATGAACAGCAGCGGGATCGCGCCGAACATGATGAACGGGCGGAACTTGCCCCACCGGGTCATGGTGCGATCCACGAGCCGGCCGGCCAGCAGGTCGGCGAAGGCGTCCCACAGACGCACGACCAGGAACATGGTGCCCACCGCGGCGGCGGAGATGCCGGCGACGTCGGTGTAGTAGTAGAGCAGGAACGCGGTGCTGAGACTGAACGCGAGATTGAACGCGAAGTCGCCGGCGCCGTAGCCGGCCACCGTCTTGAACGGCAACCGCTCCAGCGACTTCAGATGAGGTGCGTCCGGTGCTGCAGGATTCGTCATCGAAACTCCTCGTCGAGTGTGTGGACCGCCAGCGCGGTGTTCCACATCAAATAAGATGACTGCGTGTGCGGCCGACTTGTTGCCGCCTGTTGCCAATCGGACGCGGGTCCCATACCCAGGTGGGTAGAGCGTGGCGGCGCATCGACGAGACGGATCGAGCGCCCTGCCCTAGACACGACCTGTGCAAGAAGCTTGCGCCGAGTCGGCGGTCACGACGGACTACCAGCCACCCTGCAACTCTTGACGCCTCTCCGACTCGAGCCTGAAGATCCTGTGGGTGGTGCGTGACTCCGATCGGGTAGCGGATGCTTCAGGGCCGGGCCAGGCGGACGTTCGAAGCCCGCGGTATGTCACCCATGTCAGCGGGGTATCACCGTCAAGACCCTGATGACATGCTCGCGGAAGTCGCTGAGATACTGCTCCAGGAAGGCCACCGTGGATTCGTCGGTGACTTCGCCATCGGGCTGGAACACGTCTGCGGAGTAGTGGATGTAGGCCTCAGGAGAGGTCATCTGACGGGCGTTGCAGAAGCTGAGCACGCCACGAAGGCTCTGCTGGGCTACGGCGGTGCCGATCGCGCCGATCGACGCCCCGATCACGCCTGCCGGAATGTGGTCGAACGAGTTCTGGCCCCAGGGTCGTGACGCCCAGTCGATCGCGTTCTTCAACGCACCGGGTATGGAGCGGTTGTACTCGGGGGTCACGAAGAGCACCGCGTCGGCAGCGCGGATGGCGTCCTTCAAGGCGGTCGCCTCCGGCGGGTACTTCGTGTCGTAGTCAGGGCTGTACAGGGGGAGGTCGCCGATCGGGATCTCGGTGAACTCCAGGTCATCCGGCGCTAGGCGAATCAGCGCCTTCGACAGCACTCGATTGATGGACGATGACGAGAGACTTCCGACGAAGTACCCGATCTTGTAGGTGGTCATGGCTGTCCTTTCGTCCGAACGCAAGGTCCAGGTCGGGGAGGGTAAGCACGAGATGAATCAGCGGGCGCCAGTGCGTGGAGCCCAGGCGACATGCGTCCCATGCGACCCTGGACGGCTGGTGCAGTCGCCGGTGTTGCCGGCAGGCGCCGGCCGTCCAACCCTTCGAGTGAGCGTCCGCCACCATGGTCGGGCCTCGAACTGCCTCGCGTCCAGGGATGTCGACGCCGAAGTCATTTCCCCCTGCCCGGCGCCAGACAGGATCCCCACCGGCGGTCAGGTTGCCCCTACCAGTCAAACCGAATCAGACGTCGACTGGACGAGCAGGAGAACGGTGCCTTCTTCGGTCGCGAGACCGAGGACGCCTCCGACCGCCTCACCCAAGCGGCACTGTGGTCGAGCGTCGACCCGAACGGCGATCCGCTCGACGGGAAGATCCACGCCTGACCACCATCCGACAAGACCGGTGTTCAAGCGGCATGTCCCGCGGATCCTGCCACGACGTGCGCAATGAACCGCGGCCAGCATCATCCCTGGCCAGAACGCTCATGCGGGCTCGATCAGCCAGTCCGCACCTAGGAAGTTAAGAAAAGTCCCCCCTCGGACACAGAACGACCTCGGCGGCCTCGCCACTCACGGCGCGAACCTCATCGGTCACGAGCTGTCGAACCTGGCCCCCCGGGGATCCGGTCCGAGGATGCAGAAGATCAGGACGACGAGGCCACCGATCCCGCCGATCAGGGACAGCACCGCGCCACCGATCAGCGCACCGACCGCCACCCCACTGACGTCCCCGGCAGCCAGCCGGTCGGCATCCAGCGACGCCAGGCCGATCAGCAGCGGCGGCCACGCGGCCAGAGCGGGCAGGACGAGCAGGTACCACCAGCCGGTGCGGTTCGTGTCGTGCAGACGGCGGACCGTCACGGCGAGGGAGGGCACCAACGTCGCCAGCGACCAGACCAGCGAGGGCGCCAGCGGCAGCAGCGCCTGACGTAGGTCGAGGCTCGTGCCGGTCGGGTCGAGGAAGAAGCCTCCGCCGAACGCCAGAGTGCCGACGAACTGCAGCACCAGCGAGATCACGAACGCGATCAGCGCCCACCACCAGTACTCGCTGCGGCTGGCTCGTCCGGAGAACACGGCGAACTTGCGCCAGAGGCGCGACGCGGCCTGGCCGATGGTCGCGTCGTACTGGGGGAGATGGAGCGGAGCGGGACCGGCGGGCACCGGGTGCCAGCCACCGTACGGGGGTTGGTTCGACCACTGCTGGTTCGGGGGCGGCTGACCCGACCACTCCTGGTTCGGGGGCGGCGGCGTCCAGCTGCCGGAACCGGGATCGGACACGTGCATCTCCTGTCGGGTGGAACGGGGAGTCTCATCGTCGCTGCCGGGCTCCCTCGGTCAGCTGTCGGGGGGTGAGGTCATCGAGAAGGAGGTACAGGCACGAGATTCGCGGCTCGTACGTGGTGCCGGACCTCCTTCTCGGCGCTCAGGCTTCTCGGGAACGGCTCAGGAGGGTGGCCCGATCAGCCGGCGCGGCTCGTGCCGCAGAGCCAGGCTGGCGGCGGCCAGCACCAGGCAGCCCATTCCGGTCACGACGGTGGCGACCTGTACGCCGACGGCACCGGCGGCCAACCCGGCCAGCAGCGACCCCGCGGCCACCCCACCCACAGCCACCACGTCGTACATCCCGATCACCCGACCGTGGGTGGACTCCGGCGTGGCCCGCTGCAGCTCGGTCACGCAGAGCACCTCGATGAGGACGGTCGTCAGCCCGGCGACGCCCACGGCCAGCACGCCGACGACCAGCGGCGAGGCGCCGCTGATGCCGAGCACCATCACGGAGCCGGCGAACACCGCGGCAAGACCGAACAGGGTCAACGTCGCCCGACGCCGGCCGAGGTGGTTGACCACGGTCAACGAGAGGATCGCCCCGATGCTGAGGGCCGCGGTGAGCGTGCCCAGACGCCGGTCGGAACCGTGCTCGGCGACCAGCAGCACCAGAGCGACGACCAGGAAGCCGTACAGCAGGTTGTCGATGACGGCGATCAGCATCGGCGCGCGGATCTGCGGAAGCCGAACCGTCGCCCGCAGGACCGGCCACACCCCCTCGAGGGTCTCGTCCTCGGCCGACACAGGCAGCGGCAGGACCACTCGGAGCAGCACCAGACCGGCCACGGCGAACAGCACCACCGCGGCGGCGACCGCCTCGGCCGGCCCGAAGCCGAGCAGCAACACGGCCCCCAGTGCGCCGGGGCCGAGCACCCAGGCAATGTTCTCGACCCCGGTGGTCAACGCGTTCGCGGTCGGTAGGTCCGCGTCGTCCACGCACTGCACCCCGGCTGAGGCGAGCGACGGGTACCCGGGGGTCGCGGACACGGCCAGGGCCGCGATCAGGGCGACGATCGCCGTGGTCGACCAGCCGGACATCATCGCCGCGACGAGGATGCCGGTCAGCACGGCGCGGACGAGCACGGACCAGCGCAGCACGGTCGCCCGCGAGTGACGGTCGGCGAGCGCGCCGGCATGGCCGGACAGCAGGTACGGGGCGTAGCCGAGGGCGACGGT
>DATDAP010000526.1:0-5383 GCA_036525335.1 Microlunatus sp.
ACGCCGACCTGCGCTACGGTCTGCGGGCGGCGGCCGGCCCCGGTCGTGGTGCCCATCTGTACCTGTCCACCTTCGGTCGCTCCGTGTGGCGGGCGGCAATGGACGACCTCGACCACGGCTAGGCCACCGGGCGTGGCGAGGTTGGTTGGTCCTCGGAGTGCCCGTCGACCGGCGAGAAGTCGATTGTCACCGGTCCGTCGAGGGATCATGATCTGGGGGTGGCTGGGACGACCTCGCATCGCTTCTATGGCGATCTGGCGCCGTGGTGGCCGTTGATCTCGCCGGCAGACGAGTACGTCGAGGAGGCTGCGCTGTACACGCAGCTACTGCGTTCGGCGTCGATCCCGGTCCGGCACGTGCTGGAGTTGGGCAGCGGCGGCGGTAGCAATGCCGCCCATCTGAAAAGCCATTTCACTTTGACGCTGGTCGATCTCTCCCCGGCGATGCTCCGGGTATCGCAAAGGCTGAACCCGGAGTGCGATCATCAACCGGGCGACATGCGGACCGTTCGGCTCGGCCGGGAGTTCGACGCCGTCTTCGTTCACGACGCGGTGGGGTACATGACGAGCGAGGACGATCTGGCCGCCGCCGTGCGAACGGCGTTCATTCATTGCCGACCGGGCGGGGTGGCGGTCTTCGTCCCGGACGAGATTCGCGAGACGTACGAGCCCGGCACCGAGCAGGGCGGGACGGACGGTCCGGACGGACGCGGCGTGCGGTACCTGGAGTGGTCGTGGGATCCCGACCCGGGCGACACCACCACCGTCACCCAGTACGTGTTCGTGCTCCGAGACCCGGACAATGCGGTGCAGGTCGTCCACGAGCAACACCGGTTCGGCCTGTTCGGCCGGCAGACGTGGGTGGATGTCCTTGCGGCGGCCGGGTTCCAGGCGCAGGTCACGCTCGAGCGGACGGATGACGAACGGACACCCCGTGAGCTGTTCCTCGCGCACCGGCCGGTCGCCTGAAGGGGTCCTCATCGACCGTCCGCGGGTGTCGGGGGTTGAGGGACATCCGCCCGAGATCCGGCGCTAAGGGCTGGATGGTGAGCGGTGTTGGCCGTCGGTGATCATGCCGAGCGTGATCAATGAGGGTGGCTACGGCCGGTTCGGCGCCTACTCGCGGGTCGAGTTGGAACGGTTCTTCCACCTGGACGACGAGGACCGCCGGCTGATCGAGGCGCGACGCCGCGATTACAACCGGTTGGGCTTTGCCCTTCAAGTCGTCACGGTGCGGCATCTCGGCATGTTCCTTCCTGATCCGCTGGAGGTTCCGCCTGGGCTGGTGGGCTACCTGGCCGAACAGCTGGCAATCGAGGACCCGACGTGCGTGAAGCGCTACACCGATCGGGAGAAAACGAAGCTCGAACACGCCTGGGAGATCCAGCGCGAGTACGGTCTGACACCGTTCGCCGAGGTCGAGCCCGAGCTGACGGCCTGGATCGCCGACCAAGCCTGGATGACCGGTGAGGGTCCGAAGTCGCTCTTCTCCGGGGCGGTGGCGTGGCTGCGCGGCCGGCAGGCCCTGATGCCCGCAGGCGTCACGACGTTGGAAAGGATGATCGCCACTGGTCGTGAAGCCGCTGATCAGCGGTTGTGGCAGCAATTGACATCTGGGCTGACACCGCAGACCTCGAGTGCGTTGCTGCGACTGCTGGACGTGCCCGACGCGGGCAGACAGCGGGTCAACGAACTGGACCGCCTGCGCAAGGGCCTGTTTCGCCCGTCGTCGAAGGGCATGGTCGCCGCGCTGAACAGAGTGGCGGACCTGGCCGCGGTGGGCGCCGGGTCGCTGGACGTGTCGACGGTCCCGCCGCGCCGGTTGCTCGGGCTGGCGACGCACGGCATTGCGGGCAAGACGACCCTGCTGCGGCGAATGTCGCGCGAGCACCGTCTGGCGGTGCTGGTCGCGACAGTGCTGGCGTTGTCGGCGCGGGCGACCGATGACGCCTTGGAGCTGTTCGACCTGGTGATGACGACGGAATTGTTGTCCAAGGCCGAACGCGAATCCAAGGACGAGAAGCTGCGCCGGTATCCGCGGGTGTCCCGCAACGCCGGCAAGCTCGCCGCGGCGGTGCGGGTGCTGCTGGAGATGAGCGAGGTGGAACCGGGCATCAGCTTGGAGATGGTGTGGGACCTGATCGAGAACGCCGTCACAAAAAGTGAGCTGCGCACTGCGGTGGCGGTCATCGACGAGTTGGTCCCGGCCGGGGACGCAGAGTTGAACGGACAACGCTCGGAGGAACTGGCCGGGCGACTGGCCACGGTGCGCCCCTTCCTGCCGCTGATGATGCGGACCGTCGAGTTCGGCGCCACCACCGACGGCGCCCCGGTGCTGAAGGCGATGAAGACCCTCGCCGAGCTGCTGACGACAAAGTCGAAGCTGTCCGCCACCTACCTGGATGCCCGCCTGGTCGATCACGACCTGATCGCCGGCGTCTGGTCCCGGCTTGTCTACCGGGAAGGCCGCCCACCGGAAACGGTGGACCGCGCCGCCTACACACTGTGTGTCCTGGAGCAGTTCCACCGACACCTCAAGCACCGCGACATCTTCGCCCTCACCTCATTGCGGTGGCGTGACCCCAGGACACACCTGCTCTCGGGTGAGGCGTGGGAGCAGGCCCGCGACGCAGGCATGAATGCGCTGGATCTGCCGGTGGAGCCGGGGGCGCTTCTCGCCGGGCATGCGAGCAGGTTGGACGAGATGTACCGCGAGGTCGCCTCCCGGCTGGACTCCGACGCCCCCGCCACGGTCGACGAGGACGGCAAGCTGCACGTCGCCGCGCTGGTCGCGGTTCCCGACCCACCGTCGCTGATCGACCTGCGGCGCCGGGTGGAGAGGATGCTGCCGAAGATCGACCTGCCCGAACTGGTACTCGAGGTCATGTCCTGGCATCGGGGTTTCATCGAGGCATTCACCCACGTCTCCGGAAACGACGCCCGCGTAGCCGATCTGGGGTTGTCGGTCGCCGCCGTGCTGTGCGCGTACGCCATGAACGTCGGTTTCGGTCCGGTGACCAGCCCGGGAGTCGAGGCGTTGACTCGCGACAGGTTGCACCACGTCGACCAGAACTACGTCCGGTTCGAGACCCTCGCCGCCGCGAACACCGTCCTGGTGGACGCCCAGGCCGAGATCGGGTTGGCCCGAACATGGGGCGGTGGGCTGGTCGCCTCGGTGGACGGGATGCGGTTCGTGGTGCCGGTCCGCACCATTCACGCCAGGCCCAACCCGAAATACTTCGGCCGCAAACGCGGCATCACCTGGTTGAACATGCTCAACGACCAGTCCGCCGGTCTGGCGGCTCAGGTGCTGCGAGGCACGCCCCGCGATTCGCTGCACACCGTCGACGTGGTGCTCAGTCAACAGGGCGGGAAGGTGCCCGAGGCGATCATCACCGACACCGGTTCCTATTCCGACATTGTCTTCGGACTGCTGCATCTGATCGGCCGCCAGTACCGGCCGGAGCTGGCGAACCTGCCCGATCAGCGGTTGTGGCGTGTCGATCCGAACGCCGATTACGGTCCGCTCGACCGGGCCGCCCGCGGCCGCATCAACGTCGAGAAGATCACCCGGCACTGGGACGACATGTGCCGGATCGCGGTGTCGCTGCATTCCTATGTGGTGACCGCGCACGAGGTCACCCGCATGATTTCCCGCGACGGCTCACCGACCTCGCTCGGGCAGGCCATCGCCCATTTCGGGCGGATCTTCAAGACCATCCACATCCTGCGGTTGGCCGACGACGAACCGTACCGGCGCGAGGGCCATGGCCAGAAAACCTCGTGGAAGGACGCCACGACCTGGCCCGGCGCATCTTCCACGGCAAGAAGGGTGAGATCACCCGCGCCTACTACGAAGGCATGGAAGACCAGCTCTCCGCACTCGGGCTGGTGCTGAACTGCGTGGTGCTGTGGAACACCGTCTACCTGGACCGGGCGCTGGATCAGCTACGCGCCCTGGACTATCCGGTACTCGACGCCGACGTCGCGAGGCTGTCGGCGTTCATCCGCGACCACATCGGCATCGACGGCCACTACTCCTTCAACCTGCCCGACCTCGGCGGCACCCACCGGCCACTGCGCGACCCCGACGCCACCGACGACGTATAGGTGATGGGTGTGGTCAGTCATCCGCGATCCGGCCGGCGGCGGGCGGCGGGGTCGTTCTCGGCCTGCCACTTCACGAGTCCTTCGTCGGAGATCCGCGCGTACTTCGCCAGCGACCGCACCGAGGTGTGGCCGGACAGCTTCATCAGCATCGGTGTGGAGGCCCCGTGCTCGGCCGCGTGGGTGAGCCGCGAGTGCCGAAGCTGATGCAGCGTGTACGGTCCGTCGTCGAACTCGGTGGTGTGGGTCTGGAACAGCTCGGCCGCGCGACGGTAGGACAATCTGGCCCGGTGGTCGGGTCGACGTCGACGAGCGCGATCGAAGGCTTGGCCCGGCGGTCGGTCAGGAACACCGGCCCGGTGCGTCGCCCGGCCAACATTCGCGGCAACAGCCGCGCCGTCCCGGTCTGCCACGCGACGACATCCCGCGCGCCGCCCTTGCGGGTGACCACCGCGCACCGGTTGACGGCGTCCAAGGCGGGCACGTCGAGCATCAGCACCTCCTCGGCGCGAGCCGAGGATTCGTACAGCAGGTGCCACAGCACCCGTTCCCGAAGCGGCGCATCCGATCCCAGGATATCGGTGACCCGTTGCCTGGACAGCGCTCTGCCGGTGTCCGCCGGCGCCGGGCGCGCCCGCAGCCGGACCAACGGATCACCGGTCAGCCAGCCCTGGTCGCGCCAGTACCCGCACGCCGACCGCAGCGAGGCCAACCGGACGTTGAACGTCGTGGCCGCGCCGCCACCCCACACGAAGATGAACCAGCCCGCCACCCGATCCGGGTCCAGCAGCGCCACATTGCCGTCGGCGCCGAAGTCGCGCACCAACCGGTCCAACACGACGGCGTACCCGCGGCGAGTATTCGCCACCGGGATCGCGCCGAGGAACACCTTCGCCGCGTCGGCCATCCGCACCCCGGCCGTCGGTGTCGTGAGCGTCCGCACCGTCCCCATCGACTCGCCTCCCGCGCTACCGCAGATTAATTCCGGAGTCGGACCGACGCGGAGGGGTCGTCGCGCCAGGTCGTCCAGGACACTACCGCAGATAAAGGGTCGTTGTCTGCGGCAACTCCTTAGCGCCGGATTCCGGGCGGATGTCCCTCAACCCCCCTACCGGCGCCAGTTCCGGGTGAACCAGACCGCGGTGTCGGCGGGGAGCTTGTCGTCCAGGCGGCGGGAGCTGCTGCTGATGAGCGGTTCGCGGGTGGGCAACGGCCGGGGGGTGGGACCGAAGTTGACCAGGCATTCCCAGCCGTTGGAGCGGCGGAAGTGCAGCAGG
>DATDAP010000527.1:0-8835 GCA_036525335.1 Microlunatus sp.
CGTGCCGTCCAAGTCGGGCCAATCAGCCACGTCGTCAGCATCATCGTCGGTGGCGGGTGCCGCCGGGCCGGGCTCGGGCCTCGGCTCGGCCGTCGCGATGGCAGCCGGGAGCGATCGCGTGACCAAGCGTGGCGGCAGACCCGAAGCATCGGTGTCGAGGTCCGCCGCAAGGACGGCAAGCACCTGTCGGATCCGGGCGGCCGCGGCCGGGTTGGGGTGGCGACCACGGATGCACAAGGCAGCGCGAAGGGCGCGCAGGGTGACCTCGGTGTCGTCAAGCGCACCGAACACGAGACGCGACTCGGCGCGCACCAGCTCAGGCGCCTCGTCGAGAACCAGCCGCAACCCGTTCAGCAGCTCGACTCGAGCCAGGAAGCTGGTGGGGTCGTGGCGCCGGATGGCGGCGGCGAGGAGCCGCCAGCTCACATCGGCGGACCTGACAGCGACGTCTATCCAGTGCCGTCCGCTGCTGCCGATCCATTCCGGACAGACGGTGTCTTGGAGGTGATGTAGGCAGTCGACAGCCCGGCGGGCATCGAGAACCAGGTGTCGCGTCGTCGCGGTGTCGACGGCAAGCGACCCATGAATCTTGGTTGCCTCAGGTGCCACGCGAGACAGGTGTGCGGCGGCCTAGACATCGCCGACGCGAGGTCCCACTTGCTGCTACGAGCCACCACAACCGATGAGCGGAGTGCAGCAGCGGGCTGTCCGGCGCTCACGATCGTTGGGATTCGGCCCCTTCCGAGTTGAGACGCCTCGGGGCGACCCAAAGCCGGCCGGACCGCGGCTACCACGGTCAGCTTGGTGCTAGGGACGGCGGTCTGTGCTTCGGGCTATGTCACCGAAGGAATTGATGGCGGGAGGTTCCGCGTCGATGGTGATGGTTCCGCGTGCGAACCCGCAAAGTACATCCGCGTCCCAGCCTCCTAGCCAGAACCGACATGGCCAGCCGGGTCGGTTTGCCCCTGTGTCGATGTCGGGTAACCAGCCATCCGGGTCGGTCATCGTTACTGCCGAGGAAAGCTCATATTCGTAGCGCATACGGGCGAGGAAGAATCGCGCAGTGCCGCCGCCTTGGGCGCGGAGCTGGGCGTCAAGGAACGCCAACCGCTCACGGGCGGCGGTCCGATCCGGCTCGTCGAGGGAGTTGAGCGCAGACTGGAGTTGTGTTCGACGCCGCCGCCAGACCGCGGTGAGGTCGGTGATTCCAGTCGCATCGCGGATCTCGTCGGGTGCACCTTCGACGCCGCCCGCGAGGTACTCCGGATACGGGTAGGCGGGATCGGACGGCACGATTGAACGACTTAACCGGAAGCTGCCCTTGGAGATCTGGATGATGAACGGGTAGATGGGTTCGAGCCCGTCGTCAGCAATGACTCCGTTCCGTCCCTCGAAGACGGGGGTACCTAACAGGTCGAGGGCCGCACCGAGAAGGGGATGCTCGGGAAGTCGCTCACCGTCTTGAAGGACCTGATCGAGCGTCACGCCGATGGGTGGTGAGAAGGTCCTGGTGAACTCGGGACGCTGCAGGTGGATGATTCGGTCGAGGTCTGGTTCGCCCGCGTAGGCATGGACGTAGCCGGACACGCCACGCGGCTCGTCGTACGGGTCGGGGTCAGTAGCGAGGCGGGTCTGGAACCACCCACTGAACCTAAGCTCGATCATTCCGCCACCTCGGCCAGGTTGCGGCGCACAAAGGACAGAGTCTCGCCCACTTGGGCGAGCCTGGAGAGGTCTGGACCGAGCGAGGTTGCAGCAGTTGCGCAAACCTCGAGCCGCTCAAGAAGAACTGCCCACCGAGCCGGGGCGAAGGGTGACAGGGTAACCGCGTTATAGAGCTCGAACGGTGGTCCAGCCCGACCATCGTCGGCGTCGGTGGTCACGGGCAAGTCCGTCAAGATTTCTGCGATCGGTCGGATTCCGGTGCTCATCAAATGCCCGGCAGCGGCCTTCAACGCGGCCCGTTGCGCGGGCGTCTCTCCCCCGTAGGCGAAGAACTGTTGGAGGACCAGCAGCGCGGTGGCGTACACCTCGTTGAAGAGTTCGGCGACCTCACAGGCCAGCGGGTGAGTGATCAGCGTGCCTGGTCCGTCTGCATCTGGGTGATGGGCTCGGGTGCGCGGATTACGGACGACAGGCCGGGCGGCGGGAAAGTATCCGGCCGCGGCATAGGCCGTCCGGATCGAGAGGAACCTGCCATAATGGGAGGTCGCACGGTCCTGCGGGGCGCCCTCACCGTCCTCAATGATGTCGTCGATTGCAGCAAAGGCTGCCGCGCTGGTCGTCACCGGCCGCAGGTCAAGTCGAACAGACCATGTGTCACTCACCTGCGCCGATGGGTTGCCGATGAACAGGTCGCTCTCCGGCACCGCGGCGAATCCACTCTTGATCTTCCCGTAGAGCTCGCCTACATAGTCGTAGGTGAGGGGGTCGGGGCCTATGTCGACCTCGGCGGAGAAGGCGTACCGTGCATCGGCAAACTCGACCGGCGGCGGAGGAGGCGGCTCGTCGCGGGGTAGTTCGAAGATCAACATGCGGTAGAGCGCATCGTCGCTGAACGGCACAAGATCGAACGGGAACGGATAGTAGCCGACGGCCTGTGGGAAGTTAGGGCGCTCAAATCGTGGTCCGTCCCCAATGGCTGAGAGGAGATTGCAGACGGTTCCGAGATGGCCCATCTCCTCGACCGCGACTCCGAGGATGGTTGCCTCCCAGCCACGGGCCATGGACAGTTGGGACGACGTGAGACCTTCGTCCGCGCGCTTCCTCATCGACAGCGCTGGGAACAGATACTGAATCATCAGGCCGTGCTCGATCTCGGCCGCCTGATGAAGAGCTCCAATGAGCTCTTCCCGTGTGTCGATCACAGAAATCGAGTTTGGTCCGCGATTCGAGCGGCGTCAATATCTCAATCCTGCACCCCCGTTGAGAATGCCTCGACGCTGCGGGTCGGGATGTCCTGACAGCAGAACAGACGCAACGAATGCGGCCACGACCACACTTTCCGTGCGTCGAGACGCGTGAGTGCTGCGCACGAAGATGGCCGCTGCGTGTGGATCTCGCACCACAGGGGCCGGCCTGCGAGCGGTCAGACCGCCGAGGGCGTCGACGGAGCATGCTGCGGACACGCTGCGCAGGTTCAGAGCCGACCAGGGCGGTACGCGTTCGCCGCTTCGCTCGGCTGCTGGCACAGACCCGTCGGTGGCTCCTCTTCACAGCGCCGCGTATTCACGAGGGACTCTGTCTTGGATCCGCAGGCTGCGGAGACCCTACGAGTCGTGACCGGGTTCGCCGGCAGGCGCGCTTTGCGGCAGCACCCGCACTTTCACCAGCCACACGCCTCCCGCGATCAGTAAAACCAGCACGAAGACGGTCACCGCATTGACGAAAGTAGCTGCGTAGGCGCCGACGGCGGCGTAGCCGATGGCGGGGATCACGTTGCCGACGGCGCCGGCCCAGAGGGCCTGCCACCATCGGAGCCGACCGGTCCCGGCCATGATTGCCACGGTCTCGGCCAGCATTGGCACGGGGCGAGTAGCGATGATGGCCCACACTCCGTATAGGTCGAGCAGGTCCATCGCTCGCTGTTGCTGCTCGACACCGGCCCAGCGAGCGAGGGTGGTGCTGCTTCGTCGTCCGAGCAGGAACCCGGCGACTGTCGCTCCGGTCCCACCGATCAGGGACAACAGGGAGCCGACGGCGAGACCGTAGACCGCTCCTTGCACGATCATGACCCCGCTGGACGGCACCGGCAGAACGACGTCGGCGATGAGCAGACCGACACCGAGCAGTCCCGGTGCCCAGCCGCCCGTTGCGAGTCTGGTCTGTGCGTCGGTCAGCAGAGGCAGCTGCAGCTGTTCGACCACAACGAAAGCGATCATGAAGACCAAGATCAGCCCGAAGCCCACAGACGCGTACAGGTGACGACGAAGGATACCCATCCGTTCGTCCCTTCAGCCGTTCACGACGGGTGGCCGGTCCGTTCTGGGCCGTCTCGCCCAGGTAGACGAAACGCGACCGTAGTTTCGCTGTCGCTGCCGGAAGGGGTTGCGGCATCATCCTTTGAGCCTGCAGCCGTGGCGCGGTCAACTGAGCGACCGCCGAGCCGAGTCGGAAGAGATTGTCGCGACGACTGCTTGCAGTTCGTCCACCAGGGTCGTGTAAACGCGGTCGAACTGGTCGGCGAGACATCGACTTCTTCGAGCAGCTGCTCGAGGTGCCCCGGCTGGGCATCTGGCATGGCGACACTCTCCTGGATCAGCAGCCGCAAATCCCGGCTGTGCCCTGGCCGCATTCTCGTCTCAGTAGCTCGGCGGCAGCAAGAGCAATCATGCAGTTCGCAGAGCCCACGGATAGTGCGGGGTCTGGGGAATGCGACTGCGTCCATCCGATCAGCACAGTCATCTGTTGTCGACGGGGTCCGCGTCCCGCAAGCCGCCAGCAACGGTGCAGCAGTCTTTGAGGCTGCAGTTCTGTCCGGGATCGATGATTGCCATCTGGTCGCCCGTTCACATGAATCTGCGCGTCAATCGTCCCCTGGCTCTGCACCTCACGACACAGCCGGCGTCTTGAGGATGGTTGGCGATTGCATCGACTGTTCCTAGGGGCAGATCAGAACCCTCGGTGGGGATCGACGCCCACATCTGCCACGGAGGCACTGAGGATCTGGTCGGCACAGGTGTAGCGCACCGGGGATGCCCGCCGGTCGGAAGGTGGCTCGATACCAAGCTCCGCGTATGTGCCCGACCGGTCCCCGACGAAGCCGACGTTCCCCCGCACACCTCTAGGGCGTGACCGATGCGACTGCTACCCCCACCCGCCCTGGCATCGCGTTCGGTCGCCGCCGTAAGCCGAAGGGCGCTCCCGCCTCCGAAGGTGGGCAATTCGACACCGACGCAAGGGCCGAGTCGGACGTCGAGCTTGACACCGACCCGTCACACGCCGATCAGGTTCCTACCGATCTCAATTGCGCTGACCAACCGACCGCAGACAAGGCGCTGCCGCCGTGCCCCCGCTGCGGGCAGCCCGGCAGGATCCACGCCTGTCAGTCACCGTCCGGGGACCCGGCCACCGCGTTCCGCTACACGTCGGTGAACCGCAAGGATCGCGCCGAGCGGCTGGAGGCCGATCTGACTGCCGCCGTGGAAGAGGTCGTCTCCTCCGGTCGGCTGCAGGGCTGGCTGGACCGGATCGCGGTCAACCGGCTGCCTCGCTGGTCGTTCAGCAACCAGATGCTCGCCCTCATGCAGATCCACGGCCGCCGCGATCAGCTCGCCGCGGAGACCGGTCAGAAGGTCGAGGACATGCCACCGGTGATGGTGATGACCGCAAGGGCGTGGGATAGGGAGTTCGGCCGACACCCCAGGGGCGGCGAGTCGGCTGTCTGGATCAACGGTCCCCGCACCCGCAAGGTTGACGTCGTCGACTCGAAGACCGGACAGGAGCGGGAGGAGTTCCGCGTCGTCGGGGTCACCCCCGTCGCCGAGTTCGACATCACCCAGACAGAGGGCCCCGACCTGCCCGACGTCGGCATCGCCAAGATGACCGACGGCACAGTCCGGCCCGGGTCCTATAAGGGCCTCGCCGACCGGATCGCCGCCGCCGGCTACACGCTGGAGGAGGCGAACACCGAGACCATCGACCCCCGCCGAGGAGGCGGCGCGTTCGGCTGGACCGACCCGAGGTCGAAGACGGTCCGGGTCGACCCAAGGTTGTCGCAGTCGCAGAAGGTGGAGACGATGGCCCACGAGCTGGCGCACATCGTCCACGGGCACGTCGACGACACCGGTGCCTATCGGGCTCACCGCGGCCAGATGGAGACCGAGGCGGAAGCAAGCGCGTACATGATCCGGCGCTGGCTAGGCGCCGACGACGACACGGCCGACCACAACAGCTTCTCCCCCGGCTACATCGCGGGCTGGTCCAAAGGGGATCCCCACGTGGTCAAGAAGGCGATGAACTCCGCCACCAAGGTGTTCCACCAGATCATCGACGGCGACTGGCCCGACACCGACAACTGAGCTCGCGCCTTGGGGATATCGGGTTACGCAGCGGGGTCCCTCCCTACCCTGCCAACGAGCCAGGCGGCCACGATCCACCCGTCCGGCAGCCGGTCCTGCACCTGCCGCTTGGCGCCATCGAAGTTGGCGGCCTCCACCTCGATCACGTCGCGCAGCGGTGCGGGTGCGTCCCGGGCGGACGATGGCCTGGATTGGATCCGCGCGGTCACGATCACCCTTCGGACGCTGGCGACCACCGCTGACATCGACGCGGTTGACGAACCGGAAGGCGCCGCACACCTGGACTGTGAGAGCCGGATGTGACACGGAGGCCGGCGAAAGCCCGGGCGGTCGGCGGCTGGCGTGAGGAACCCTGCCGACTGCCCGGAACCCAACCCTCGCACGAGAAAGCGCGCCGCAGCCGGCAGGTCGGCACCGACGAGTCCGCTCCGGAGTCAACGACCAGAAGAAGGACAAGGTCGCGTGGGTCCTACCTCGGACCGCCGATCCCGCACCTCCGCTACTACCGATCATCGTGCTGTTCATCTCGACCCCCCGGCCGAGCAGGATGCGACCCCCGCAGAAGCCCCATCCGAACCTGCGGCGTTCAGCAGAGCCTGCTCCGTGTTGTCTCGACGGCGCGCCGTGACCGGTCCGGGCCCCCGCTCAACGTCCATGCTTGGTCGGCGCACGCAACCCGCGGTCGTAGGCGTCCTGGTTGGCGTTACCCGCCTCGTCCAGACACTCCTGAACGACACGACCGACATCCGCGGGGCCGCGCTGATCGACGTGCCGGACGATCCGCTTCGCGCTCATCGACGCTAGCTGGCGATGTCTGTCGGCTGACAGGCACGGGGCCATCTCGGCGACGTCAGCGGACAGGCGGTCCACGACGGTGAGCGCCTCTTCCATCGAGCCGCCGAACCCTTTCGCATAGGCGTCGGCGAATCGGCGCAGAGTGGCCGACAGCCGGTCCCGGCTCCGATGGCTAGATAGCCCGGCAGGGGTATGGCATGTCCCCGCCAGGGACGCCGAAGATGCTCGGTCGTCCACCCCGACCGCGGCCCGGACGACGCTCAGCTTCGCGTCAGGGGTGGGCGCAGTGAAGGCTGGTTCGCTCCACGGGTCGGGGTCATCGGATGCAACGTGGAGCTCCCTGCCGGTCTCGGTGCGAGTCTCGGCGGCGAACCTGCCACCGGCACGCGATCCGGCCGGTTGACGCTTGCGCGAACGGAACTCCTCGAGGTCGGTGACACGGCCGGACGGGGTGAACATGCCCGTCAGGTGTGCGGCGCCGGCCGATCCTGTGATCGTCTACGACGTGTCTGCGGACGGGGACGGGCCGCACACCTGGGCGTCATGGACCCACAACCGCCCGTCCCAGACGTTCCCCCGCCACCCGCCGACACGGTGATCTTCATCGACGCCGCGTACCTGCTGACCGCCCTCGCCGAGCACCACGGGTCGACCCTGTCGACGACCATCTTCGACTCCCGAGGGATCGCCTCCCTGGTCGGCGCGACCGTCGCCGCCCGGCTGGGCGCCGCCCGGACAGCCGATGCAACGCCACTCGACGAGGACCACCTGGAGCTGCGCTGGTACGACGGCATCGACCCGGCGAAACGGGTCGAAACCCCCTGGGTGTCAGCGCTGCGCAACCATCCGAGGGTCAGGTTGCGACTGGGCCGAACAACCATCCGCGAGGACCACCGCCTCGAGCAGAAACGGGTCGACACCCTGCTGGTCGCCGACGTCATCGAGGCCGTCTACGCCGCAGACCCGCCGGACGACGTGGTGATCGTCTCCGGCGACGAGGACATGACGCCAGCCTTGGACATTGCCGTCGCCAAGGGTGTCCGGGCGCATCTGGTGACTGTCGTGGTCGACGGGGCACGACAAGGCGTGTCGCAACACCTGCGGCTCTCAGCGACCTCCGAGCTGCCCGTCGACATCACAGACCTCGCGCCGCTCGCCAAGAGTCGGTCGAGGATGTTCGCCCAGATGCAGGGGCTGCCGGCGGAGCCTCCGCGCAAACCTGATGTTGGCAAGGGCAGCTGCGGCCACGAGGATGGCGGCGGGATAGGTGGCACAGCTGCTGAGCACGCCGAGCAGCAGGAGTGGACGCAACCGGTGCTACCCGGGATGCCGCCCGACCCGCCCCGCTGGGCAGAAGAGATCGACACCGTGCCGTCGATCATCCAGGGCGACCTGATGGTCGCCGAGCAGAGCAGCCTGGAGGACCGCGTGCGGGCTGGGCAGGTTTCCCGCGCCTACCTGGCCGGGCGGGCCTACGGGCGTCGGTGGTGGACAGGTACCGAGCCGGACGTGCGGGCGGCACAGGTGGCGATGATCCTCGCCAATCACCCCTACCTGCCGAACAGTGTCGACAAGGGCCTGATGAGATTCGCTGCGCATCACGTAGCGGTCAGCGTTTGTGGCAGATACAACAGGGTCGACGTCCGGGCTGGCTTCTCCGCCGCAGTCCGCAGACTGGCCGGAGTGTCCGGCCCCGACGGCTCCGATGCCGAGGTGGCCGCCACGAGGGTCCCCGAGACCATCAGCTGCGCGATTTCAGCGGCCTGAGCCGTGCCGCACGCCCGGGTCAACCAGGTCCGGTGATTCCGAACCGGTCGGCCAGGATCTCGCGGGCCACCGTGTGGACCTGGCCGACGAGCTGCTGCGCGCGCTGGTGCCGGATCCTCAGCTCCGAGGCGATGTTGTGCGTGGACGGCAGGTGGCCGGGAGCCTCCGTGGTCTGCGACGCGAACATGATCCGAGCCACCGCCCCGAGCAGCGGATCGGTCTTGTCTGTCTCGGCGATGACCATGTGCGCCAG